>JBDUCQ010000002.1:0-72214 GCA_040003385.1 Ginsengibacter sp.
TGCCTACCAAACCTGTAGCGCCTACAACAGCTAATTTCATTTTCATTTGATTGAATGTGCAATTTACGCCTGAATCAGAGATTTTACTCATCTCCTCTCCGGATGATTTCTCTAGATTGAAAAATAATCAGGTGGTATGAAAAATATTTTATTAGTGGGCTTGCTGCTGCTCACTTCCTTTTATATAAAAGCCCAGGATCCCCAACGGTATGACGTCGTCATAGATGAACTGTTTCCGGATCCTTTGCCTTCCGTAGGATTGCCAGCATCAGAATTTATTGAACTTAAAAATATTTCAGGAACTGCATACAATTTAACTGCCTGGAAATTGAGCAACGGATCCTCAACTGCCAACATACCTTCATTTGTTTTGCAACCGGATAGTTTTGTAATTGTGTGTTCGAAATCTGCAGCACCCTTATTCCCGGCAACGGCCATAGGTGTAAACAATTTCCCATCATTGAACAATGACGGTGATATACTTTTTTTACTATCCCCTCAAAACAGGGTCGTCCATGCAGTGCACTATAGTTCGAAGTGGTACGGTAATGAATTGAAAAAGGAGGGTGGGTGGACATTAGAAATGATAGATTGCAAAAACCCCTGCAGCGGACAGTCAAACTGGAAAGCAAGCATAAATGCAAAAGGTGGAACTCCCGGCTTTGAAAATTCAGTGGCCTCGGTAAATCCTGATAACATTGCACCCCAACTGATGCATGCTTTTGCAGCGGATAGCGCAAATATAATTCTTGAATTCAGTGAGCCGCTCGATAGCATTCAGGGCGCAACCGCTTTGAATTATTCTTTGAGTGATGGCATTGGAAGTCCGGCGGAAGCAACTGCGGTACCACCGGTGTTCGACCATGTGAACCTGCATTTAAATAGTTCTATACCGGCAAATAAAGTTTACACAGTTACTGCCACAAATGTTGGAGACTGCAAGGGAAACAAGATCACGGCTCACAATGCTGCCCGTTTTGGATTGCCTTCTCCTGCTGATACTTTTGATGTGGTGATCAACGAAATACTTTTTCACCCGGATGCCGGCGGGGTAGACTATGTTGAATTGTACAACCGTTCTCAAAAGATATTTGATATCAGTCATTTTTACCTGGCGAACCGAAACAATACCGGCGTGATCAGTAGCATTGTAAAATTGAAAGACGAAAGAAGGCTTTTTTTTCCGGGAGATTTTATCTTGCTGACTGAAAATACAGGAATTGTACAGCAAGAATATATTTCCGGGGACCCGGGTGTATTTGAACAGTTAGACAAAATGCCTTCATTCCCAAATGACAAAGGCGATGTGATCGTTTTAAATGAGCAGGGAAATATAGTGGACGAGGTAAAATATAATGACAAATGGCATTTTCAACTGATCTCTAACACAGAAGGTGTGGCACTGGAAAGAATTGATTACAATGCACCATCATCTCAAAATAATTTTCATTCTGCAGCCACGTCTGCAGGTTATGGAACCCCGGGCACTAAAAATTCACAGCATAAGATTGATCAGCAATTTACAGGGCAGGTAAGTATAAACCCGGAGATCTTTTCTCCCGATAATGATGGGTTCGATGATTTTCTTACTATAGAATATAATTTTCCGGCAACGGGCTATGTAGCAAATATTTCCATTTTCGATGTGAATGGCAGGCCGGTGAGGTATCTGCAGCGCAACGCCTTATCAGGTACAAAAGGCAGCTACCGGTGGGATGGTCTTGGAGAAAAGCAACAACAACTACCACAGGGGATCTATATTGTTTTTACAGAAATTTTTAATGCTGCCGGAAATAAAAGCCAGTTTAAAAACACGGTGGTGCTGGCGCGGAAGTGAAAATCTTTCAGCAGAGATCAATCCCGGCCTATCTGGTTGATGTCGTCATCAAGTGAAATGTCAGATCTTTTGTCAAGGTTGGCTTTCAAAATATAATAACCTGTGATGGCCCCTGCCAATGCTACTAAAACAATGCTGAATAAATTATTCGGGCCAAAAATTATCACACCCAATATTGCACCGGCAATTTCACCGGCAAACCATGCGAGGACGGTATACAACTTCCAGGTTGAAGGCTTTAACCCTTTGTCATGAGCTGTTCTTCCCACCTGCCGTGTCAGGAAGAAAAGGGCAATTATTTCAAGCATATAATTTTATTGATAGCATATTCAGCAAATATCATACAAGGTCTATATCAAAATTCACGAGTTGAACAAATTCTTCCAGCCGATGATCTATGTCTGATTTATTGATCTCCTTTAATCGCTGTGGTCCGAATTTTTCTACACAAAAGCTCGCCATAGCAGAGCCCATGATAATGCCCGTTTTCATATTTTCAAAGCTTATGTCTTTCGTTCTTGCAATGTGTCCAATGAAGCCACCGGCAAATGTATCACCCGCCCCTGTCGGATCAAAAACTTCTTCCAAAGGCAAAGCAGGCGCGAAGAAAACATGATTTTCATGAAAGAGCAAAGCTCCATGCTCTCCCTTTTTAACGATCAGGAATTTTGGCCCCATTTCCATTACTTTTTTTGCAGACTTCACAATAGAAAATTCGCCGCTCAATTGGCGCGCTTCCGTATCATTGATCAGCAAAACATCGATCATTGTCAAAGCTTTTTTCAGGTCATCAAGTGCTGTGTCCATCCAGAAATTCATAGTATCCAGCACAATGAGCTTGGGCCTTTTTTTAAGCTGGTTGATCAGGCTGATCTGTAAAGAAGGCATCAGGTTTCCTAACATTAAAAATTCAGCACCCTGGTATGATTCAGGAACAATGGGATTAAAATCAGCAAGCACATTGAGGTCTGTTACCAAAGTGTCCCTGGTATTCATGTCCATGTGATACTTACCGCTCCAGAAAAATGACTTTTTATCGTGTACTTTTTCAACCCCCTCCAGCTGTACACCACGTTTTGTTAATTCATCCAGCTCCGATTCAGGGAAATCATTCCCAATGATCGAGATCTGCTGAACAGGTTTTACCAGGTGACTTGCCGCATAAGCAAGATAGGTAGCTGATCCTCCAACAATTTTATCAATTTTACCAAACGGGGTCTCAATGGCATCAAAAGCCATACTTCCCAGGGTGATCACCGCCATATATTTATTTTTGAAATTTTTGTAAATGTATACCGTTTCCCGTTTCCCTTTCTCCGTTTTTTCTTCTGCCTCATTACAGGTTTTATTTTTATTTTTATATTGTCAATTCATCATATGCTTCTCCGGTTACACCCGAACAACCCACAACCCCGTTTGCTGAAACAAATTGCTGATTGTTTGAAGTCTGGCGGCATCATCATCTATCCAACGGATACTATATACGGGCTCGGCTGTGATATATTTCAGCCAAAAGCTATCGAGAGGATCTGTAAAATAAAAAATGTGGAACCACAGAAAGCGCAGCTTTCTTTTATATGCAAAGATCTCAGTCACCTCAGCGATTATACCAAAAGCATCGACACACCACTTTACAGGATGCTGAAAAGCCATCTTCCAGGCCCTTATACTTTTATTTTACCGGCAAGCAAGCAGGTGCCTAAAATTTTAAAAAGCCGTAAAGACACAATTGGCTTGCGGGTTCCCGATAATATAATTTGCCAGCAGATATTGGAAACGCTGGACAATCCAATTCTTAGCGCAACATTACCAGGAGAGATGGTAGAAGAATATACTGACCCTGAGATAATTTTCGAAAAATTTGAAAGCCTTGTTGACCTGGTGGTAGATGGAGGGAATGGGGGGATGACACCTTCCACAATCATAGACTGTACTTCCGGTGAATGGAAAGTAACCAGGCAAGGTGCCGGTGTTTGGGAATCATGATACAAATTCCCCTTAATGATTTCTCCAGGCATTGACAATAATCTTTATTTCCGATCCCGTACATTGTGTTTTTTACGGTAAATACTCCGGTTCGCTTTTGCCTGGTCTTCCCGGATTTCTTTGCGTTCAACCGGTGTAACAACTCCATCAGCTTTAGCTTCCTTTACATCCTGGTGAATATCTTTTTGCTGTAATGCAAGCCGCTTTCTTTCAGCCGGGGTGATCTCTCCATTTCGCACTCCCTGCCGGATTCGCTTGTGCTGGTATTTTTCGTGTTTTACAATTTGCGCCTGGATGCTACCCATGCACACTGTAGTGGCGAGGATAATTGATAAGATGAGTTTTTTCATAAAACTGCTTTAATGATTTAATTATTGATGTTACAGTGAGACTGTATCAATGAAGGAAAGTTTAACCAGCATGAAATGAAATCAAATTATTCTATTTCTGCAAGTGCTTCTTCATCCAACACAGAAACCTTTGCTGCAAGAATATTGAAACTCTTCCTGTGATAAGGGCAAAGCCCATGCTGCTCAATGGCGAAGCGGTGTTCACGTGTACCATAACCCTTATTGGTTATCCATGCATACATCTTGTATTTTTTATGCAGCGATTGCATGTATGCATCGCGGTATGTTTTCGCCAATACACTGGCCGCGGCTATAGAAGTATAGATCCCATCACCTTTGATGATACAATGGTGCGGAAGGCTTTTATATGACTTGAACCTGTTGCCATCAACCAACAGAAGCTGTGGCCTGTTTTTAAGCTTATTAAGCGCAATATGCATCGCTTTGTAAGAAGCCTGCAAAATATTGATCTCGTCAATTTCGTCGTTACCCACCTTAGCCACGCCATATGAAATACATTCTTTCTCAATAATGGGACGTAACAAGTCTCGTACTTCTTTTGTCAGCTGTTTTGAATCGTTGAGAGCGGGGTGATGAAAGTCTTTAGGTAAAATGACTGCAGCTGCGAAAACAGGACCGGCAAAGCATCCGCGTCCTGCCTCGTCAATTCCTGCTTCGCAAAATTTGTTATGGAAAAAAGGTAAGAGCATCCACGCCAAAAATAATGATAAAAGATATTGAGTTTAGTTTTTAATGTGGAATAGATTTGCACAATGAATCACCGAAGATCTTTTGTGAGTTATTCAAAGCTTGTAGTCGTGATGGTATTTTTGGTGATCCTTGCAGGAGGGGTAGTAAGGATGACACAAAGCGGGATGGGTTGCCCTGACTGGCCGAAGTGTTTTGGAAGATGGGTTCCACCAGTAAGCGTATCTCAACTGCCCTCCAATTATAAACAACTGTATGCATTTAAATATGTGGATACTTCTTTCAATCCTTACCATACCTGGATCGAATACATCAATCGCCTTCTTGGAGCTTTGCTGGGTTTTTTACTGGTTGCCCAGTTTATCTGGAGCCTCCGTTTCTTAAGAACTGATAATAAAATCACATGGCTCTGTTTGACAACGATGCTGTTAACAGGCTTCCAGGGATGGCTGGGAAGCAAAGTAGTGGAGGCAAACCTCGAAGCAGTGAAGGTAACCACGCATATGCTCGTAGCCTTAGTGATCGCTGCTCTTTCCGTATCAGTGGTTTACCGGGCCTCAGAAACTGAAAAAGTTTTCATCAGCAAAAAAATAAAAACCATTGCATGGGTTGCAATTTTCTTAATGATCATCCAAATCTCGCTGGGCACCCGGGTCAGGGAAGAAGTGGATCTTGTTGCAGCAACATTCAATTTTGAACAACGTAATCATTGGGTTGAAAAATTAGGGTTCATTTTCTACCTCCACCGGAGCTTTTCCATTTTAGTGGCTTTGGTATGCTTCTACCTGTTTGTACAATATCAAAAATTTTCCACGCTGCACCAAAGTGCATGGCTGATCTTGTTTTGTGTTGCAGTTGTTGCAGGCCTGGGTGTTACCATGGCATATTTTAATATCCCTGCCATTGCACAGCCGCTCCATTTACTATTTTCCTCATTGCTCATAATTATTCTGTACTATAATTCGTTAAGAACACGCAGAGGATCACCATAATTCATCCTTATACTTTGTAAATTCCTATATTGTCCTGATGCTGCAGTTTGTAAGAACTTTATACTATTCATTTCCTGTACAGCTTCTCATTTTACATTTCAGAAAATTCCAGGTATTGCTGATCTTCTGGATCATTTTATTCAGCACCATTACCGGCAATTTCATGAAAACGTTTGGCGCAGATGCCCTGTTTCTTGCACCTGAATATTTGGGCAATGTAAACGGGGCTGCCGCGGCTATTGTAGGAGCTGCTACCGGCATTCTTGTCATGAGCTGGAACATCACCACTTTTATTTTACACAGCAAAAGGTGCAGGTTCCTCGTTACAACAGCAAGGCCATTTTTAAAGTACTGTATCAACAACAGCATTATCCCTTTGCTATTCCTGATCATTTATTTTGTTTCTGCTCTTGCTTTCGATATTAAAAAGGAATTGATCCCATCATTCCAGTTTCTTTTGATCGCTGCAGGATTTTTTGCCGGGTTTATCCTGCTGATTGCTTTCTCATTTGTTTATTTCTTCGGCGCAGACAAACGCATCGTGAAAACAGTGAAACCGATAGCCAAAGAATTGTATAGGAACAGGAAAATATCCGCTGTAAAAGAAAAGCCGCAACTTTCAAATTACAGGATCAGGGTTGGATACTACCTCGACGCACAGTTGAAGCTGAGAAAGGCGCGTGATGTAACCCACTATGGCGAAGATTTTTTAGACATGATCTTTAAACGGCACCATTTTTCAGCAATGATCAGTGTGCTGGTAGGTTTTGTGGCGATGATACTGATTGGTTTTTTTCTTGATCATAAAATTTTCCAGGTGCCCGCTGCTGCAAGCGTTCTCTTATTATTTGCTTTGATGATAGCAGTTGTTGGAGCACTCACCTATTTTCTCCAGACATGGAGCGTTTTGTTTCTGATCCTTCTTTTTTTTACACTTGACCTTTTGTACCGGTATGATATCATTGATCCACGCAACAAGGCATATGGCATCAACTATATTGAAAAAAAAGACAGGCCTGCCTATACGTTGGAAAACCTTTTACAACTCTCAGCCCCGGATAAAATGCAGGCGGATAAAAAAAATATGGTCCAGGTGCTCAACAACTGGAAAGCAAGGCAAGGCCAGGAGAAGCCGGAAATGGTATTCATCAATTTCAGTGGAGGTGGTGTACGCAGCGCGAGCTTTGCAATGAGTGTGCTTCAACATCTCGACAGCCTCACTAATGGCGAGATCATGAAGAAAACTTTTATGATGAGCGGGGCATCCGGCGGCATTTTATCCGCCGCTTATTTCAGGGAGCTGTACCGGCAAAAGAGCACAAACAAGCACATTGACCTTACTGATCCGGTTTACCTGGACAATATATCCGGCGACCTGCTCAACCCTGTTTTTTCATCGATGATCGCAAGAGACCTTCTCGCGCCTGCGCAACATTTTACGTTTGGCCCTTACCGTTATGTTAAGGACCGTGGCTATGCTTTTGAACAGAAACTGAACGACAACACGTTGGGGGTATTGAATAAAACCCTGGGCGATTATGCCAGTGATGAGAAAGCAGCAACCATCCCGATGATCATATTCAATTCCATGATCAGCCGTGATGGAAGGAAATTGATGATCAGCACACAGCCTGTAAGCTATCTTATGCAGCCGGGTTTTATGGAAGAAGACAGCAGCACCAATACGGATGCGGTAGACTTTTCTGCATTATTTTCGAAACAGGATCCATCAAACCTGAGGATATTGACCGCCCTGAGAATGAATGCCACCTTTCCATATGTTTTGCCAAATGTCTGGCTGCCTTCAGATCCCATCATTGATGTAATGGATGCGGGGATGAGGGATAATTATGGACAGGAAACGACCCTGCGCTTCTTACACGTATTTAAAGACTGGATCCGGGAAAATACTTCCGGGGTCTTGCTGATACAGGTGCGCGACAGGAAAAGAGGAGGCTGGGAAAAACCTTTTGTATCAAATGATATAACGGGTGTGCTCACAAAACCCGGAACTGCCCTTCAATACAACTGGTTTAAGCTGCAAGATTATTTCCAGGATGACCAGATGGCCTACGCGCGCAGTTTTTTAGACTCCAGTTTCCACCGGATCACGTTCATGTTTGTGCCTGAAAATGAGGAAAAGGGGGTGGCACTTAATTTTCACATTACAGCCAGGGAAAAAAAGGAAGTGCTCTCTTCGATGAGAAGACCGAATAATATCCAGGCGCTGATGCAGGTGAAGAAATTTATTTACAGGCAATAAGTGTTCGGAATCAGGAATCAGGTTTTAGGGGCTTTAAAAGTTTAAAAGCGCCCGGTAATATTTGAATATCAAATTTTTTATTTGTACTCATTGGCTCACCGTCAATATGCAAAGGCGCAAGAGATGGATTGTGAATGATGACCTTATCAGACTGGAAATACACCACTTCATTTTTATGAAAATTTTTATCATCATGGTTGCCGGGCTCACCGGATCTGATTTGTTGCAATACCGCCCAAAGCAGTTTTATTTTGCTCATTTTTTTAACGATGACGATATCAAGCAAGCCATCGTCGAGGCTGGCACGAGGTGCAATTTTTAAATTGTTTCCAAACTGGTTACTGTTTGCAATGCTGATAAAGAATGCATCTGTATTGAAGGTATGGCCCTTGATCGTAATATCAAAAGGGTATGTAGGCGCGATGATAAAATTTTTTAAAGTTTGCCTGATATATGTAACCAGGCCTCTTGTTTTCTGACCTGCAAAATCGTGCGCCACCTGCGCATCAAATCCTACCCCGCAAAGCATGCAGCAAAAACGTTCATCGATAAAAAAAGCATCAATAAATGCACTCTTATTGGCGAAAATGATCTCCAGTGCCTGGTGGGGATTTCGGGGAATGCCGGCAGTAAAAGCCAGCCCGTTTCCGGAACCAAGGGGAATGATCCCAATGTTTACATCCACGTCTACCAAAGCACCGGCCACCTGGTTCACAGTGCCATCGCCACCACATATCACCACGTCCGTGATTTTTTCAGACTCAACTTTATCTCTGAGGAATGGATAATCACCGGATTGATTTGCATGCAAAATTTCAAATGGAATTTTCTGACCTCTCGTTTTCTCACTGATCAGCTTTTCAATCGGAAGCTTACGGCGCGGCCCCGAAATTGGATTGATAAAATAAAGGATTCGTCTGGGCATGGTTATATAAAATGAAGCTCTGCCAATAATATTTTTCGTGAAGGCAGCGCCATCAGGTCATTAGCGGGATCTTCTAAGAGGTATACCCTGATGGTTTTTTCTTTTGCAAACATCTTACGCATCGTACTCATGTTTGCGATGAACCACCCCTGTTTTGATTTGGTTTCTTTCAGGATGAATAGGAGGCCACTTTTCTCATTGGTGATCTCTACCGACCTTTTGTAGACATTCGATCCATTTGCATGCATGTACACAAGTGCAAGGGAAGAAACTTTCCTGTATTTTGATATCTGCAGGTAAAGTACCGTTGCATTTTCATTCACAGCCTTGTCACCTGTCTTTTTTCCATTCACAACCACGCTGATCCTGTCTTGCTGCGCAACACCTGTAAGACCAAGGGTGGTCAATAATATTGTATACAGTAGAATTTTTGTCACGGGTGATTTCAATTAAGCCTTTTTGAAAGATTCTTCATTCAATGCATTCCACAAAACATCTTTTAATTGTACCAGGCCCATGTTGGCCATGGATGAAATAAAAAGATGGGGCACATCCGGGGGAAGATCCTTTTCAATGGCGTCCTTTAATTCATTGTCGAGCATATCACTTTTGCTGATGGCAATGATAAATTTCTTGTCGAGCAATTCAGGGTTGTACTGTGCCAGTTCATTCAATAAAATTTCATACTCATGGGAATGGTTGTTGCTGTCTGCAGGTATTACAAACAGAAGAACAGAATTGCGTTCTATATGGCGTAAAAAACGGTGACCCAGCCCCTTTCCTTCTGCAGCCCCCTCAATGATCCCGGGAAGGTCGGCAACACAAAAACTTTTGTGGTCGCGGTATTCTACCATCCCAAGCTGTGGTGTCAGCGTCGTAAATGCGTAATCAGCAATTTTTGGTCGGGCAGCCGTGATGGTTGACAAGAGAGTTGATTTTCCTGCATTTGGAAAACCAACGAGCCCTACATCCGCCAGTACCTTTAATTCAATCAGTTTCCAGCCTTCTGAACCTTCTTCCCCAGGCTGCGAGTGTTCAGGGGCCTGATTGGTGGCAGTTTTAAAATGACTGTTGCCCAGACCTCCGCGTCCTCCTTTCAGCAAGATTATTTCCTCCCCATCTTCTAAAATTTCCGCCTCCATTTTACCGGTTATTTCATCTTTAGAGATCGTACCCAACGGAACTTCAACAATTACATCCTTACCATCGCGGCCGGTTGAATTGTTCTTGCTGCCGTTTTCTCCATCCTCTGCCAGTATATTTTTAAAATACCGCAGGTGAAGCAATGTCCACAGGTTTTTATTTCCTTTTAAAATGATGTGTGCTCCACGGCCTCCATCACCACCATCAGGTCCACCGTAGGCTGTTAGCTTATTGCGCATAAAATGCCGGCTGCCGGCTCCTCCATGCCCACTTCGGCAGAATACTTTGATCTGGTCTACAAAATTTGTTTTTTCCATTCGTGGGCAAAGGTCGCAGTTTTTTTAGGAACTGTTTTTGTAACGTGAAATAAAAAAAACATGAACAGATCAGCAATGATTTTATTACTGGTATCGTTTTTATTTTCATGTGCTGCTCATAGGACAGGGGCTGGCATGAGGATGCTTCCCTCATGCCTTGACGCAAAAATCAAAACCATGGCAATGGATCCCAGCCAGGGTTTGCCGCAATCGGTTACCCGGTATAGTTATAAGCAAGAGGCTGTCTATTATATGGTTTCAGCTTGTTGTGATAAATACAATATAGTATATGACAGTGCCTGTAATATTATAGGATACCCGGACGGAGGATTGACGGGCAGGGGAGATGGAAAGATGACTGATTTTAGAGTGGAAGCAACAGAAGGAAAGGTGGTGTGGGAAATTGGCAACGAAAAGTAAACCAACAAAGGAATTGCAAAACTTCATGTTTATTAATGAAGAAACACGCATCTGATTACGCCGGATACTTTATATACTTGTAAATGATTTACAGTTACAAAAAATTTATACCGGTAGTTCACCCGTCTGCGTTTATCCACCCGCAATCGGCCATTACAGGAAATGTGATCATCGGTAAAAATGTTTACATAGGCCCGGGTGCAGCAATACGGGGCGACTTTGGCAGGATCATCATTGAAGATGGCTGCAACGTGCAGGAAAATTGCACAATTCATATGTTTCCAGGCGTAACGGTATTATTGAAGCAGGATGCTCACATTGGGCATGGAGCCATAATTCATGGAGCTACGATTGGCAGAGATTGCCTTGTGGGAATGAATGCTGTGATCATGGACAATGTGGAGCTCGGGGATGAGTGTATAGTAGGAGCATTGAGCTTTATTAAAGCGGGTGAAAAAATTCCCGGGCGGAGTGTAGTGGTTGGAAATCCTGCAAAAATTATTAAACAGGTCACCGATCAAATGATACAATGGAAAAGCGAAGGCACAAAAATTTACCAGCAGCTCGCTGAAGCCATGCATACCGATTGGAAGTTATGCGAACCCTTAAACGAAATTCCGGGAGAAACAATGAGCGATGAGTTAAGCTATAAAACCTGGAATGAAACGAAGAACGAGTGAAGTATAATAAAGTATCTAAAGTAACGAGAGTCTCTAAAGTATGCAGAGTATGAGATTTTTAAAATCTTAAAAAATCATGCATGAAATGCCCGAAATCATTCAATAGTATTAAGATAATGGCGCACCATTTACGATCTATACTTTAGATACTCTATTTACTCAATATACTTTATTTACTCTACTTCAAATACTCACTCCCGAGTTGATCTAAAATGAATGCATATTTCAATGCCGTTAATTTCTGTCTTTCAAACCTCCCTGATTCTCCGTTATGGCCCGCGCCCATATTAACCTTGAACAATACAGGGTTGGTGCCCAGGTTGTTCTCTCTCACTTTCGCAACCCATTTGGCAGGTGAAAAAAATGGGACCTGGGTATCATTCAAACCACCCGTTGTAAAAATAGCGGGATACTTTGCAGGCTTTACATTGTCAAGCGGCGACCAGCTCAGCAGGTAATTATAGTGTTCTTCCTTATTCGGGTCACCCCATTGATCATATTCCAGGGTGGTAAGCGGAAGGTCGGCATTGTACATATCTGTGATCACATCCATCCACGGCACTTCAGCGATCACACCGCGAAACAGGTCGGGCCTCATATTTATAATGCCACCCATCAGCATTCCACCGGCGCTTATTCCATTCGCAAATAACTTATCGGCAGAAGTAAATTTTTCATTTACCAGATACTGCGCGGCATCCACGAAATCTGAAAATGTATTTTTTTTGTGCAATATTCTTCCATCTTCAAACCAGTCGCGCCCCATTTCCTGGCCACCCCGGACATGGGCAATGGCAAAAGATATTCCACGGTCAAGCAAACTGATTATGGATGAGTTGAAGTACGGGTCAGAATCAGCGCCATAAGATCCATATGCATACAGCAGCAATGGATTGTTGCCGTCTTTTTTGAATTTATCTTTCCGGTAAACAAATGATACCGGCACTTTGGTTCCATCTGCCGATGTTGACCACAGTCGTTGAGTGGCATACAATGAAGGGTCAAAATTGCCCCCTGCTTTCTGTTGCTTCAATAACTTTTTTTCAAATGTTTTCAGGTTGAACATATACTCGCTTGCGGGAGTGCGTAGGGAAGTAAAAGCGTACCTGATACTGTCTGTATCATAACTGTCTGTAGAGCTTTCCAGGTCCGCGACATAATCTTCCTGTTCAAAATTTAAATTTTTCCAGGTTTTATTTTCCCGGTTATAAATCTTTATTTGTGTGAGTCCATTTTCTTTTGACTGGATCACGTAATAATTTTTCAATACCTGGAAATTTTGCAGGTATGCCTTGTCGTTAGCCGGAATTACATCTTTCCATTCAGTGTAGGAGGTATTGGTAACGGGTGCTGTAACCAATTTAAAATTTTTTGCATCTTTATTGGTATAGATATGAAAAACGCTTCCTTCAAAAAAGTCTGTCGTATACTCGATCCCGTTTTTACGCGGTTGTACCATCACAGGGATGCTCCTGCTGTTGTTTGCATCCATCCACCTGTCTTCTGATGCATCGGTGGTAACCGAATGAATAAAAATGTATTTGTTATTGCTGGATTTCGAAATGTAAATGCTATAGGTGCTGTCAGCTTCGGTATAGATCTCTTTATCGGAATTGAAATTTGTTCCCATGATGTGTTTCATCATTTTATAAGCACGCACGGTATGATCATTTACCGTGTAATAAAGTGTTTTATTATCGTTGGCCCATTCATAATCGCCGGTTGTATTCGGGATCACCTCCTTCAATAACTGGTGACTCAAAAGGTCTTTAATGTATAATGTTGACCGGCGGTCACCGCTAGTGTCGATTCCATAAGCAAGAAACTGGTTGTTAAGGCTCACACTGGATCCGCGGAGCAAGAACACCTGGTGATTTTTTGCAAGCTCCGGCACGTTCAGGATAATTTGTTCTGCAGCTTCCTGGCGTTCTCTTTTTCTTGCATAAAATGGATATTGCTTTCCTTCTTCAAAACGGTAATAATACCAGAAACCATTTTTCCTGGTTGGCAGCGATTGATCATTGCCGGGTATCCTTGCAACAAGTTCCCTGTATAACTTTTCCTGTAAGGGTTCTGTGTGTTTCATATAAGCTTCTGCATATGCATTTTCAGCCTTCAGGTGATTGATCACATTGCTGTCTTCCCTGTTGTTCATCCAATAATAATCATCCGTACGCTGCCGTCCATGTTCCATGAATATTTTAGGACCCTTTTTAATGACGGGAGGTGAAATTGTTTGTCCAACTAAATCTGTGGCCTGGCAGGCGAGGTATGCAAAAAAAACAGTGATCAGAATCTTTTTCATACCGCGGTTAATGAAGATGATAAGTATCAAAGTAAGGTCTTTTGTGTTCTGAAACAAGTGCCTTTGAATAAAGCAACCGGTTCATCATCCTGGTTGGTGATCGTGACGAGGTAAACACCGATGCTTCTGCCATTGTGAACTTCTTTTGCCTCTGCAATGAGAACATTCCCTACGTGAACTGCTTTTGTGAAAGTGATCGTTACATCCAAGGCCACTGAAAGGTTGTTGCGGTTGTTGCAGGCAAATGCAAATGCGCTGTCGGCCAGGGAAAATGGGACCCCGCCATGGACAATGCCAAAACCGTTCAACATTTCTTTGCGAATGGCCATCTGTATTTTGCTGTAACCTTCCTTTACGCTCAATACTTCGATATCCAGCCATTGACTGAACTGGTCATCCTTCATCATTTTTTCAACGACCGTGGTTGCCAGCTGATCATTTTCCTTCATCCTTTTGTATTTTAATGGTAAGGCCTTTTACTAAATTTTCTAAAGATGCTGCGAATTGAAAGCTTTACTAAACCTCTAAACTTAAAATTATAAAATGCTTCGAATTGATGGCTTTACTAAACTTTCTAAACTCAAATTATAATTTTTTCACTTTTGGCTCCCGCTCGTCAGGGAATACTCCTTTACTGCATCAATTGCCTGCAAATTGTGGTGCCCGCTTTTCTAAAAATGCCTGCACTCCTTCTTTAAAATCATTGGTAAGAGCCGCTTTCTGCTGAAGCTCATCTTCAGTCGCCAGCTGTTCTTCCAGGGATTGTGAAAAGCATTTGTTCAATGCACTTTTTATGAGTGAAAGCCCCCGTGTTGGCATGGAAGCAAGGGTCGATGCAATTTTGAATGACTCCTCCTCAAATGTTTCGTCAGGGAAAATTTTGTAGATCATTCCCATTTTTTCAGCTTCAGAAGCAGTGACCTTATCACCCAGCATCATCAGTGCACTTGCTTTTTGAAATCCGATCAACCGCGGTAAAAAGAAGGTCCCACTGCTATCCGGCACAAGCCCGATCTTACTGAATGCCTGGATAAAAGAAGCGGATGATGCCGCCACTACGATATCACAGCACAATGCAATATTAGCCCCGGCTCCTGCTGCCACCCCATTCACCGCTGCTATCACAGGTTTTTTTAATTTTCTTATTTTCAGTATGATGGGGTTAAAATGTTCTGACAATATTCGGTCCATTCCCGGGCCACCAGGTTGAGTCAGTTCGGCAAGGTCCTGGCCCGCTGAAAAAGCTTTGCCCATACCTTTGATATACACAGATCTTATTGAATTGTCCTGGTCAGCTTCTTCAAGGTGTTCCTGCAAGAGCAACGCCATCTCCCTGTTGAATGAATTGAATATTTCTGGCCTGTTCAGGCTAATTTCAGCAACCCCTTTATTGATTTTAAAAAGAATGGAAGGCATACAAATTTTTTATAGCAAATCTAAAGGACGTCGTTGGAAAGTAAAATATTTCAATGGCATTTAAAATAATCAAATGGTTCTTTGCAATCAAAGCATTGATACAAGGCCTTGCATGCTGTAGATCCGAACTGGCTGATCAATGTGGTGCGGACTGACCTGCAAAGTGGACAAATAACTTCAGGATGCTCCAGGTTTTTTTTATCCAGAGTTATACCGGGTGTTGCAATTCCATAAGCTCGCAATTTTTCTTTCCCTTCGTTGGTCATCCAGTCGGTTGTCCATGCCGGTGCCAATTGCTGAATAATTTTAAAATTATGAAATCCATTCTGCAAAAGTGCCATCCTGATATTTATGGCGATCACATCCATGGCGGGGCAGCCACTGTATGTAGGAGTGATCATAATGTGCCATTCTCCTGAAGGTTTTACTGAAGACTCGTATTTTACATCTCTTAATATACCCAGGTCAATGACAGACAATACCGGAATCTCCGGATCCATAACCGATTCAAGAATAGACAATATTTGTTTTTTATCGTTTTCCAATTTCAGGAATTATTGAGTTGTCCCGCACTACCACTGAAGCCCGGGATAGGTTCTTTGTAAATGTTGCATTTCAGATAATATTTCATCGAGGTAAGGTGTATGAATTCCTTTTTTCCCATGAATTTGAATTGACCCGGCTTCAGGTTTTTTTAGCGTTGCTTCAGCCAGGATGTCCCCTACTTCTTTATTCCAGTCTGTTGCCAGCGAGACCACATCAACCCCGTATTTATTTTCAGTACATGCAATTTCAAATTCCCTTGGCACAAACATTTCGGAAGTATAGTTCCACAAATAGTCCAGGGATGTTTCCATCCGCTGCTTGCTTTCTTCGGTTCCATCTCCCAGCCTAACCACCCATTCGCTGCTCCACCTTACGTGATAGGTGACTTCCTTTATAGATTTTGCTGCAATCGCTGCCAGTTGTTTGTCTGATGAATCTGAAAGGCGCTGGTATAATAAATATTGATAGGTGCTGAAGAAAAATAATTTCAGGATCGTCTGTCCCCAATCACCATTGGGAAGTTCGGTGAGAATGATATTTTTAAATTCACCTGAATCTCTGAAGTATGCAAGTGTATCTTCGGTTGAATCATTTACATTCTTTGTATTCATGTTACCTGCATTCAGGATTGCCGCAGCATATTGATAAAAATTTCTTGATTGCCCGATAAGGTCAAGTGCAATGTTGCTCATCGCAATATCCTGTTCCAGCATAGGGCCATGGCCTGTCCATTCACTGAGCCTTTGTCCCATGATCAGGCTGTTATCTGCAAGATGAAGACAATAGGACGATAATGATTTCCCTATATTCCCCGCCAGATGACCGGGGACTTCTGAAGATTTAAAAAGATCCGAAGCTTTTTCCATGCTGTACTTTTAAAGTCACCCGCCAGGAGGGTGGGCTCCTACATATGTTTCAATTCCTCAGGCAGTTCGTAAAAGGTGGGATAGCGGTATACTTTATCATTGGCAGGGTCATACATGCTTTCCGCATCATCCGGGTTCGATGCATGGATACGCACTGACTCTACAACCCATATGCTGACTCCTTCCATTCTCCGCGTGTAAACGTCACGGGCATTTTCAATAGCCATCGCTGCATCTGATGCATGCAGACTTCCCACATGTTTGTGGTCAAGCCCCTGTTTACTCCTGATAAATACTTCCCAAAGGGGTTCGTCAAAATTCAACGCCTCCCTAAATCCCTCCGATGGAGGGACTTCCGACCCTTTCAAATTATTTGTTGTTTCTTCCATAATTTTACTTTTTAAAGCCCTCCTCTTGGGAGGGTTTGGGTGGGCCGTTTTTTTCCCGCATAAGCCATTGCAGCATCCCTCACCCACTTTCCTTCAGCATGGGCGGTAACCCTATCGGACAAACGCTCTTTGTTACAGGGGCCGTTTCCGTTTACCACATTCCAAAAGTCGTCCCAGTTGATCTCACCAAAATCATAATGCATTTTTTCGGAATTCCACTTCAGGTTGGGATCAGGGATCGTAAGTCCAAGAATCTTAGCCTGTTCCACACAGATGTCTACAAATTTCTGCCGGAGCTCATCGTTTGAAAATCGTTTTATTTTCCATTTCATGCTTTGAGCAGTATGCGGTGAGCTGTCGTCATTCGGACCAAACATCATAAGGGTTGGCCACCACCAGCGGTTGAGCGAATCCTGGGCCATTGCTTTTTGTTGTTCGCTCCCTTTGCATAATGTGAGTAAAATATCGAAGCCCTGCCTCTGGTGAAAACTTTCTTCTTTGCAAACCCGGATCATTGCCCTGGCGTAAGGACCGTATGAGGTGCGGCACAGAGGTACCTGGTTGAGTATCGCAGCCCCGTCAACCAGCCAGCCAATCGTGCCTATATCGGCCCACGACAAAGTTGGATAATTAAAAATGGAGGAGTACTTTGCTTTTCCTGCCAAAAGCTGGCTCACCATTTCTTCACGGGTAACACCCATCGTTTCGGCTGCAGCATATAAGTATAAGCCATGGCCTGCCTCGTCCTGGACCTTTGCCAGCAATGTGGCTTTTCGTTTTAATGTGGGTGCTTTTGTGATCCATTTTTTTTCAGGCAACATCCCCACAATCTCGCTGTGCGCATGCTGGCTCATTTGCCGCACCAGGGTTTTCCTATAAGTTTCCGGCATCCAGTCCCTGGGTTCAATTCGGATTTCTTTTTCGATCCTGTCTTCAAAAGCTGTTTCTAACTGATGATCGGTCATGCGTTTCGTTTGAATTCAAAGTTAATAATTATGAAGAATAAAAACTAACGACCGTTAGTTATTTAACATCAAAATCAATGGTCACTTTTTTAGTGCGCGGATGCGACTGGCAGGTTAAAATATAACCCGCGGCCACTTCATCTGCTTCCAGCCCATAATTTACTTCCATCTCTACTTTACCTTCCACCAGCCTGGCTTTGCATGTACAGCAAACTCCACCTTTACACGCAAAAGGCAGGTCAGCCCCCTGGGCCAGTGCAGCGTCGAGTATATTATTGCTGTTGTAATCGAGATTAAACTCGAATGTTCTGCCGTCAAGCTTCACCGAAATATTGCTGCTGTTATCCTGTTCTTTGATAATGGCAGGCCGGTAAATCGAAGTTCTCTGTTTTACTGGTGTGTTGAACAGTTCGTAGTGGATCTTTCTCTTATCGATCTCTTTGGATTCAAGAAAGTTCTTCACGCTGAAAATCATTTCCTCAGGTCCACAAAGAAAAAATTCATCGATCCCTTCAAATTTGATCAGCTTCTGAAGTTGTAAACATTTCTCCCGGTCGATCCTTCCAAAATTTATGGGTGCTTCCAGACTTTCACGGCTCAGGATATGATACAATGTAAACCTATCCATATAACGGTCCTTGATTTCCGCAAGCTGTTCTTTAAATATAATTGAGGCATGGGTGCGGTTGCCGTACACGATTGTAAAGTTGCTATGTGGTTCGGTGGCAAGTGTTGTTTTTAAAATGGAGATCACCGGGGTGATGCCGCTACCGGCTGCAAAAGCCAGGTAATTCTTTACGTTTGCCCGCTGTACAGGTGTATAAAAATTACCGGTAGGAGGCAATACTTCAATGGTGTCACCTGCTTTTAATTCCTGGTTGGCAAAATTTGAAAACAATCCGTTGTAGGCTTTTTTTATCGCCACACGCAATTCATTATCAAGGGGACTGCTGCATATGGAATATGAGCGCCTGATTTCTTCGCCACCGAAATCTTTTTTCAGTGTGAGGCTTTGGCCTTGTATAAAAGCAAATTCTTTTTGTAACACCTCAGGAATTGTAAAGCTGATGGAAATACAATCAGGCGTTTCTTGCCTGGTGTCTTTTATGGTGAGCGTGTGGAAGTGCAGTGCCAATGACTATCAGTTTTTTTGTTTTTTCTCTGTTAAGGATATTTTTAAGCCTTCCAGTAATAGTGTGACCATATTTTCTTCCAGTACCCTGGCATCAACTGTTTTATTTGAGCGGTGCCATCCTTCGATGCCCCCGATGGCTGAAAGGAGTGTCAGTACCGTTACATATGGGTCTATTTTTTTAAATTCTTTGCTGATCATTCCCTGCCGGATGATTTCCGAAAGCCGGGAACGATAACTTCTGCGCTGGTTTTTAAAATTTGAAAGGTAGGGTTCAGCCAGGTGCTTCCATTCATGGTCGGAAATGTAAACATTTTCAAAGTCGGTCAGCATCATAAAAATATGAAAGCGAATGATGAGCTCTATTTTTACAGCATAACGGTCGGTGCTTTGCTCAACGCTGGTGATGTGAGAGGTGAAGAGATTCGCTATACGGAAACAGATTTCCTGTAAAATTTCTTTTTTTGAACCGATATGATTGTAAAGGCTGGGTGCCTCAATCCCCACTGCTTCTGCAATGTCTCTCATCGAAGTTGCCGCAAACCCTTTTTCCCTGAATAGCCTGGATGCTTTTTTGGATATCACATCTTTTTTTGTTCCGTTTTTTACAGGAATGATCTTGGCCATGGGCACAAAACTAACGATTATTAGTTTTTATTAATGAATGCCTTCCACGTGTTTTTAACCCGATGTAGGTTTAAATTTCTAATTTTGCGTCTAAATGCGACTTTCATGGAATTAAAAGCTGTTGACCGGGTTGAACAAATAAGCCCGGAAGATTTCAGGAAAAACTATTATGATACAATGAAGCCATTGATCATAACAGGTCTTGCAAAGAAATGGCCGGCATATGATAAATGGAACTGGGATTATTTTAAAGAGAAGCTGGGAAATGTAAAGGTTGGATTGTATAATAACGTAAAGAGTGATGCGTATACCCCGATCAATACAGCTGATGATTACAAAACTTTTGGGCAGTACATTGATATGATCAAGGAAGGTCCGGCTGCGTGGAGAATTTTCCTGTTCAACATCTTCGAACATGCACCCAGTCTCACCAAAGATTTTACGTGGCCGGAAGACCTGATGAAGGGTTTCATCAAAAGGTACCCCATGTTATTTACAGGAGGCAAAACGTCCATTACCCACATGCATTTTGATATTGACCTGTCGCATATCCTGCATACCCAGTTCGTTGGAAGAAAAAGGGTCTTATTATTCCCCCATGAAGAACAGTACAAATTGTACAGGAAACCATTTGAAGTTTTAAGCCTGGCCGATTTTTCAAATTACCATCTCAACAACGGCACACCCGATTACGAAAATTTTCCGGCCCTTAAATACGCGAAAGGTTATGAAGTGATCATGGAACATGGAGATACTTTATTCATGCCGGCCGGTTTCTGGCATCATATGGAGTACATTGACAGTGGTTTTGCCATGAGTCTCAGGGCGTTACAAGATACTATGGGCGGTAAGCTGAAGGGAGCCTGGTACCTGTTTGGAATGAGAAGTATAGATACACTAATGAAAAAAACTGCTCCCAGGCTGTGGTATAATTATAAGAAGAATAAAATTACCAGGGCAGCAAAAGACACATTAAAAAATATGAAAATTGAAAATTAAAATTATATTTGTGTTATAATAGCTATATTAGCAACCCATTCGCTGCCCTTCCCTATCCTTTTCAAAAACTAAATTTCCCTTGTTCAATTTGTGAATAACACCCTAAGATTATTTATTGATCAATTTAATTCAACAATATTCAAGATTTTTTCTTGTGGTTTCAGAGGTAAGCAAGGCCGGTGATTTTCATCACTGGCCATTTTTTTTGCCATCACGGTATAATTGATCTTGTGTGAAAATGCGGAACACCTAATTTTCCAGCGCCCTGTTAAGAAATTTAATGAGTGGCACAAGGGCTGTAAATGAGCGGATCGTATCTGAAACCAATGAATGGCTTGTAAGTGCCTGATCGCTAACGGGCCGGGTGGCCAGGAGACTTTTGAGTTTTAAAAATTCGGCTGCACGATTGTCTTTTTCGTAACCTTTTGGAATATTGGTGAGCTTTACATCAGGGGTATCCTCTAATTTATTAAATTCTGCTTTGAATTTTTTGCCGGAGACAATTGTTGTAAAGTCCTCAAAGCAATAATCAATTTCCTGCCTTATTTTTTTAAGATCGGGTGGCATGGGCATCCACAGGCCACCACCTGCAAAACTTTTTTCACCGGGTTCCAGGTGAAAGTAATATCCTGCAAAAACCGATTTTTTGCCACCCCTGTTAAAGCTCGCGCCCATATTGATCTTGTAAGGAGTTTTATCTTTCGAAAACCGTATATCCCGGTTCATGCGAAAAGTGCAGTTTTTCACCTCCAGGTCTTTGAGATCAGGATCCATGCCCGCAAATTTATCCAGGATGGTGGCAACAAATTTTTCAAAATCCTCTTTCGCGGAAGTGTACAAAGGCCGGTGCGTATCGAACCACGCCTTATTATTGTTCTTCGACAATTTCTTTAAAAAGACGACTGTGGATTTTTCAAACATCGTTCTTCAGCATTAAAAAAGGAATCATCAGATTCCTATGTGTTTGTAAAAAATATAGAGGGTGTATTATTTAACTTTACCCCAATTTTCACCGCTTTTGATCCGGTAAAGCGTCATCTCGCTCACCTTGTATTTGTCAGCGATGCTTTTATAGGTTAATTTCCGTTTAGGATTTTTGAGCATTTCTTTGATCACCTTCACCTTTGCTGCCGTTAGTTTCAGGCCGGTAGTACGTGAGTTCTGAACTTTTTTATAAGCTATTTTTTCGGGACTTTTTTGCTGGTGCGCACTCACTTCATCCTGGGTGGCCCACTTCAGGTTGCGGTAATTGTTGTCGGTCTTTTTATGATTGAGATGAATGACAAATTTTGCCTTGGGAGATTTTTTGGCCGTAAAATTTTTGGCAACTTCCCGGTGGAGGTAAATGGTTCCGTTGTTGTTGTTTAAATGTAGGTTCAGGGTCTTATAACCTGAGGTGAGAGAGCCATTTAATAATTTTCCGTCTTTTAAAATATCATCTGAAAAGCTTGCTGCCCTGCCATGCGACGAAACCGCATATTTTTTCCTCAGCTCCCTCCAGCCTGAAAACTGGAGTTGCTTCCATGTTTCGCCGGTAGTTTTTTTAATCATACAAATGATTTGTGATAAAGTTACTAAACTAAATTTGTATCATTTTTAAAAATTCATCCTCGTTTAATATTTTTATTGTTTTCATTTTTTTAGCTTTTTCAAGTTTGCTGCCCGCATCCTCTCCTACCACCAGGTAATTCAGCTTAGCGCTCACTCCTCCAAGGAGCTGCCCCCCGTTCTTCTCAACCATTTCTTCCGCGTCACTTCTTTTTAGCGTTGGCAAAGTACCCGTAAATAAAAACGTTTGTCCCTTCAGGTTACCTTGCTTTCCAGTGGCAATCTTTTCATTTTTTAAGGTCAATCCCAAATTGGCCAGTTTCTCAAGCATGGAAAGATTGTCCCGGTTATGAAAGAACTGGTAAATACTTGTAGCTACTTTCACACCAACATCCTGCAGGTTTTGCAATTCTTCAGCTTTCATTTCTTTAAAATCATATAAATGCCCCACAGAAGCCGCAAGCACTTTAGCCGTGGTTTCGCCAACATACCGAATGCCCAAACCGAATATGAGCCTGTTCAGCGGCTGGCTCCTGGAATTTTCAATCGCCTGTTTCAAATTTGAAACCGACTTATTACCAAATCCTTCAAGGTGTGAGATCGCAGTAAAATCCAGTGTGTAGATACCAGGAATGTCTTTCAATAAACCCAGCTCAAAGAACTTGATAACATTTGCGGCGCCGAAGCTTCTGATGTCCATAGCGTCCTTGCTCACAAAATGTATGATACGCTCCACCACCTGTGCCTTACAATTGATGTTCACGCAACGCGAAACCGCTTCACCTTCCGGCTTCACCAGTACATCATTGCAAACAGGACATTTTTTAGGAAAGATGATCTTTTGTTCTTTTCCAGTCCTCATCTCTGTCAATGGCTTTACGATATAAGGGATCACGTCGCCGGCTCTTTCCACCAAAACGGTATCGCCTAAACGAAGATCTTTTTCCCTCACAACATCCTCATTGAAGAGGGATATAGAGGTAACGGTTACACCTGCAATATGTACAGGCTCAATCTTTCCTACCGGGGTCACTGATCCTGTGCGGCCAACCTGGAAATCAACCCTAATCAGCTTGCTGGTTGCCTGTTTTGCCTTGAATTTAAACGCAATTGCCCAGCGGGGATGATGTGTGGTACTGCCCATTCTTTGCTGCAATTCAACGGTATTCACCTTGATCACCATGCCATCAACTTCATAAGGAAGCTCCTCGCGGCCTGCTTCAAACGTGTTGCAAACTTCAATCACCTGCTCTATGTCCTTTACCACTTTTTTTTCATGTACAGGTGTTCTGAAGCCTAGCTGCCAAAGCATTTCCAGCGTTCCGGAATGGGTGTTTACCAATGGGGTCAAAGCCTTGTTCCCGCTTTTACTGATGTAGCTGATGTGGTAGAGTACAGCCTCCAGGTTTCTTTTTCTTACTTCAGAAGGATCTTTCATCCTCAATGAACCGGAAGCAGCATTTCGCGGGTTTGCAAGCGGCGGTAAATTTTGTTCTGACAGCGCATCATTGTATTTTTTGAAATTTCGTTTTGTCATCAATACTTCTCCCCGTATTTCTATCTTACCGATGCCCAGGTCAGAAAATTTAGCAGACAATGGAATTGATTTGATTTGCTTCAGGTTGGTTGTAATGTCATCCCCGGCAATTCCATCTCCACGTGTTGCGCCCCTGACCAGGAAATCGCTTTCATAAACCAGGGAAATGCTGGCCCCGTCGTACTTTGGTTCAACACTGTATTCCACATGCTGTGCGTTTACCAGGCCCCGTACGCGTTTGTCCCAGTCAAATAGGTCCTGTTGGTTGTAGCTGTTCTCGAGGCTGAGCATGGGGATAAGGTGCGGAACAGTTACAAAATCACTGTTAAGGCTATTTCCCACCCTTTGTGTAGGTGAATCTGCGGTGATGATGCCAGGATCATCTGATTCCATTTTTTCTAATTGTTTATATAACCGGTCGTATTCCGCATCACTGATGAGGGGATCATTTAAGATATAATACCTGTATTCCTGAAAGCGTAAAACGTCTCTGAGGTCACTAACAGTTCCTTTACTTTTCAAAAGCTTTTGTGTGGCGGATTGCAGATCTTTTGCCTGTTGTTTGTTATACATCGTATTCGTTGATGAAAATTAAAATTACACTCCCTTCAAGAAAAAGGATGAAAAATTTGTATTAGTAATGGAGCAAAATCTGTTAGGAATGTTCTGATATTGTGTTTATTTTACACAATTGCGCAGGTGGCAAAAGATTCCAATTTCAGGGCGCGAAACCTTAAGGATGAAAGAATGCTGTTCTTAGGTAATTCTAAAACAAAAGCACTAACGATGTGATGTCAACCGAGAAAACTTATCAGAAAAGTATAAAAACGTTTAAAACGATTCAACTTGAAGTGCAAACTACTAACCAGGTTGCGCTTTCAGTGGACTGTGTCATCTTTGGTTTTGATGAAAACAAGCTTAAGGTTTTGCTCATCAGGTCTGATCTTAAGAAATACCTTAGCAAATGGTCATTGCTGGGGGATTTGGTTAAACCGGAGGAAGACCTGGACACTGCAGCGTACCGGATATTAAAACAAAGAACCGGGTTGGATGATGTATACCTGGAACAAGTTCAAACTTTTGGAAAGGTTGACAGGCATCCAGGTGGAAGGGTGGTAACGGTTGCATTTTGCTCATTGCTGAATATACAGCACCATAGATTAAAAATATTGGAGCATGAATTACACTGGCATGATGTTGAAACTGTTTCTGATCTTGCCTTCGATCATAAGCAGATTCTCGATACTTCGCTGAATCAGTTAAGGAAAAGGGTGCAGGAGCATCCATTGGGATTCAGTCTTTTGCCAAGCAAATTTTCATTGAGAGAATTACAAAACCTGTATGAGGCCATTCTTAACACTAAATTGGACAGAAGGAATTTTCGTAAAAAATTCTTCGCGATGGACTGCCTGGTAGACATCAATGAGATCGAACAAAATGTTCCACACCGCCCGGGGAAGCTTTATAAATTCGACTACAATAAATTTGAGAAAAAAAAGAAAAAGAAGTGGCCAGGTATTGATTTTTAATCAATCATCGAATCAAATAGTTCGATTCACCTGACTCACCACAGAGTGACTAACATCACATGATCTTAAGTGCTTTGGCAAAAGTTGTTAAAACAAAAGGAAGAGAAAGCCAGAACCATGGCCTCAACGAAGGCGACAGGAGCATAACGACCACCACAACTGCTGAAATAAAGAAATAAAGCCACCATTTACCTGATGTTTCCGTTTTATTCATGGTTTGTTTTTTGGTAAAGATAACCGCAAATAAGATTTGAGGTCATCGGGAAGGATTATAAACCTTATAATTTGCTGATTTATTTTTTGATTTTTTGATTGACTTAATTTTTATGTTAATATGATTACTGATTATCAAATAGTTATAGACGTGGGTTGTAAATTACTTTCCTGAATCTTTGTTTATTCAATTCAATTGCTGCACCTTTGCACTCCATTTTAAAAACCATTGGGATAGCGATGGTAAACGTTCCTGGGTATTGGACAGAAACATCACTTAAAAATTTAAAGATGAGTAAATTACATTTCACCACTAAACATGCGAACGAGGCTACTGTGCAGCGTAATTGGTACGTTGTTGACGGTACTAATCAAACCGTTGGTCGCATGTGCGCTAAAATAGCGTCCGTTCTCCGTGGTAAGAACAAAGCCTATTATACCCCGCATGTTGATTGCGGCGATTTTGTCGTGGTAACTAATTGTGATAAAATAAAATTTACCGGCAATAAACTTGACGATAAAATTTACATCAACTATAGTGGCTACCCCGGTGGAAAAAAAGAAGAAACCGCTAAAGAGCTTCTACGCCGCCGTCCTGATGCGATCATTGAAAGGGCTGTAAAAGGCATGTTGCCCAAAAACCGGCTGGGCCGCAAAATGTACAAAAAATTATTTGTGTACGCAGGTACAGAACATCCTCATACTGCACAAAAACCTCAAACATTAATTTTCTAAGCTTTCCGCCATGCAGCGGAGAGGAAA
Organism: Ginsengibacter sp.; assembly: GCA_040003385.1. Classification (GTDB taxonomy): domain Bacteria; phylum Bacteroidota; class Bacteroidia; order Chitinophagales; family Chitinophagaceae; genus Ginsengibacter. The sequence goes on from JBDUCQ010000002.1 coordinate 26,456, forward strand.
AATAAACAATATGGAAAAACAAAAAAATGCAGTAGGTCGCCGTAAAGAAGCAGTCACACGGATATTTCTTACCAAAGGTGATGGCCAGATTACGATCAACGGCAAGGAATACAAGAATTATTTTCCACTGGTATACCTGCAGAACCAGGTGGAAGCGCCATTGAAAACAATTGAAGCTTCAGACAAGTTCGATGTGGTGGTCAATGCAAAAGGTGGTGGTGTAAAGGGCCAGGCAGAAGCTGTGAAGTTAGGAATTGCCAGGGCTTTACTTCAGGTAAATCCTGAATACCGGCCGGCGTTGAAAGCAGCCGGTTTGTTGAAGCGTGATCCACGCTCAGTTGAACGTAAAAAACCAGGAAAAAAGAAAGCGAGAAAAAGTTTCCAGTTCAGCAAGAGATAATACGATGACGATTTGCGCCGGATATTTTCGCCGCAGGAAAACTAAAATTCAAACAAGTTAAATACATGGAACAAAATACTTCCTTACAACAGCAGTTATTAGAAGCGGGTGTACATTTCGGACATTTAAAAAAGAAATGGAATCCCAAGATGTTGCCATACATATTTGCAGAGAAAAAAGGCATTCACATCATTGATCTCAATAAAACGGTAGAAGGCTTGCAGGAAGCTGCAGCAGCCATGAAATCAATTGCAAAAAGCGGTAAAAAAATAATGTTCGTGGCCACCAAAAAACAGGCAAAGGAAATTGTCACTGAAGCGGCGCGAAGGGTAAATATGCCGTTTGTAACGGAAAGATGGCTTGGCGGAATGCTCACCAATTTTAATACTGTGCGCAAGAGCGTTAAGAAAATGCAGAGCATAGAGAAAATGCTAAACGACGGAACGCTCGATAGCATTACAAAAAAGGAACGCCTTACACTGGCGCGCGACAGGGATAAGATGGAAAAGGTATTAGGTGGTATTGCTCAGATCAGTCGCGTACCGGCGGCTTTGTTCCTGGTAGACATCGGGCATGAACACATTGCTCTCGCGGAAGCAAGGCGCTTGAACATTACTACATTCGGCATGGTTGATACCAATTGCGACCCAAACAAAGTTGAATTTTCAATCCCCGCAAATGATGATGCAACAAAATCGATTGCGATCGTTACCAATTATATTGTGGCAGCCATTGCCGAAGGATTGGCAGAAAGACAAGCTGAGAAGGATGAGGAGCCTGCAGATGTTGAGGATGCAGACAGTACAACTTTGAAATTTGACGTAGGCACAGATGAAGAAAGAGAGCGCAGGCGTGGCAGCAGTGGTCCCGGTGGTTCTCCGGCTGGTGGAAAAGGCCGTGGTCCTGCAGGTCCTCAAAAACGTCGTATTGCCGGGCCAGGATCAGGTGGCAACAGACCAGGTGGCCCTGGTGGAAGGAGGTAATCATAATTACAAACAAAGTTTATTAAAAAAATGTCCCTTCAAACGGACGTATGAATATGACAACAATAACTATTACAGCAGCAGATATCAATAAATTGCGCCAGCAAACAGGTGCAGGTATGATGGATTGCCGTAAGGCATTAACAGAAAGCAATGGTGACTTTGAAGCCGCTATTGATTACTTAAGAAAAAAAGGACAGAAGGTAGCCGCCCTTAGAGGAGACCGAGAGGCTAAAGAAGGCGTGATCATCGCAAAAACTACGGACGATCACAAAACGGGTTACATCATCAATGTAAGCTGCGAAACTGATTTTGTTTCAAAGAATGCAGAATATGTGGATTTTGCAAAGACGATCATGCAGGCTGCAATTGATAACAATGTGAAAAGCGTGGATGAACTGAATTCAGTAAAGATTGGCGGACAAACCATTACCGATAAATTAAATGAACAGGTGGCGCGTATCGGTGAAAAGATAAGTGTGTCGAAGTTTGAACGGGTAGAAGCACCTTTTATGGCTGCCTATATTCATGGGGCTTACAGGATGGGCGTACTGGTTGCATTCAACAAAGATGCAGGGGATGCAGGCAAAGACATTGCAATGCAGATCGCAGCGATGAACCCGATTGCAGTTGATGCTGATTCAGTTCCCGCTGAAACAATTGCACGCGAAAAAAATATTGCTGTTGAACAGGTTAAGGCTGAAGGTAAGCCCGCTGATATGGCTGAAAAGATCGCAATGGGGAAGATCAATAAATTTTTCAAAGAAAGCACTTTGCTTGCGCAGCCTTTTGTAAAAGATGGTAACAAATCAGTCAGCGATTATCTGAAAGGTATAGACGCTGATCTGAAAGTACTTTCCTTTAAAAGGGTTGCTATGGGATAAGCCAATAAATCTTTTTTACAAGAGCTGCATTATGCGGCTCTTTTTTTTTGCGTTTTTTTTTTGCGAACTTATTTTGGGGCGGTTTAATCAATAATTAAATCCGTTATATTGCACCGGTTTTAATAAAAAACATGACCGGGTTTCCTCATCCAGGTAAATAATGTACTAAAAAATGCTTCCTAAATTTAAACGTGTACTCCTCAAACTTTCCGGTGAATCTTTGATGGGCGATAAAAATTTTGGTTTGGATTCTGAAGTCATCTCACAATATGCCCAGGACATCAGGCTGATCACGGAGCTTGGCGTACAGGTAGCCATCGTGATCGGTGGCGGGAATATTTACCGGGGAATGAATGAAGCAGAAACAGGTATTGAAAGGGCCCAGGGAGATTATATGGGAATGCTGGCAACCGTGATAAATGGGATGGCATTACAGAGCGGGCTGGAAAGAGTGGGCGTGTATACACGATTGCAAAGCGCAATAAAAATGGAACAGATAGCAGAACCTTATATAAGACGCAGGGCCATCCGGCATTTGGAAAAAGGAAGGGTGGTGATTTTTGGAGCGGGTACTGGAAATCCTTATTTCACTACGGATACAGCTGGTTCACTTCGGGCCATTGAGATCAAGGCAGATGTAATTTTAAAAGGAACAAGGGTTGATGGGATCTACACAGCCGATCCTGAAAAAAACTCTTCAGCCAAAAAATTTGAAAACATCACCTTCGCAGATTGCATTTCCAAGAACCTGAAAGTGATGGATATGACCGCTTTTACCCTTTGCATGGAAAACCAGCTGCCTATTATCGTATTCGACATGAATACCCCGGGTACTTTGCTTAGGGTGGTGACCGGGGAGAAGGTGGGGACGATGGTAAGCGGATGAGAATGAAAAAAATACTCAACACTCAACTCTCAATGCTCAATGCTCAATGCTCAAGTTGGTGAGACTTTGTAATTTAGAGATTATCATATTGTCTAGTAATTCTGTAAATTCTATAATTCTGTGAATCCCGATCAGTTATTCACACCCTATTGATAGTATTCTCATCGATTGAAAAATTGATTTCATATATTAGCATTCATTCTTGCTGTCCAAAGATATCCTTCGAAAACCCACAACTGACAAAGCTTTTTTACCGTAAAAAATAATTGAATTATGTGGTTATGGTGGAGCATATCAATGATCATTGTTTCAGGTTGTATCATTTACGCCATGTACATACTGTTCAGCTCCCGCAACCTTCAGAAGCTCATTGCTTCCGGGAACCCGCCTAAAAACCTCAACAGGAACATGTTGTCAATCGCCAAAGAATTTGTGACTGAACAACATTCTTTCATGACCCCGCAAACAAACGAGAACCCAGCGATTTATTTGAACCAGATCAATAATTTACAGCAAAGGTTACAGGTATTAGAAAATGAAATTGGGCAAAAAAAGTCCGAAGTGAAAGGAAAAACAGACCACACTGACTGGGAACATTTATACAATGAAGTAAACAACGCCAAATTAAAATTGGAAGATGATCTTTATTTCACCAATGAAACCTTACAGACTACAGAACTTAAGCTTGCGCAGATGGTACAAAATGAAAGAAATTCAGCCGAGTTGCAAAGTAACCTGGAGGCAAGGTTGAGTGAATTCCAGTCACTACAAAATAAAATAGGAGCGCTTCAGCAACAATTGGAAGGGGCGAGAAACAGGGAGCAGGACCTTGAAGAAGAACTGGCGGAAGGCAAAAACCTGGTACAGGAGTACCTGTTGCTACAACAGCAGCATTCGCATACGCTGAGTGAAACGGATGAACTCAAAAACCGCCTGCAGGAATTGAGCAACCGAAATTCATTGCTGCAGCAAAAAGTTACCCAGCTCTCGGAACTTGAAAGCAATATTGAGTCTTTTGAATATGAAAAAACCGAAATCAAGCATACCGTTGAAGAAATAATATCTGAAAATACCACCCTCTCCCTGAAACTCCAGGAACTACAGGAAAAACTTGCATCCGAAAAATACGCAGGTTCATAAACAGCCTGGTATTTTGCCCTGGTGTCATATTTTTAATTTAAATCTAAAATCGCAGGTTATGAATTTAATTGACAGGGCAAAAAAAATGATCACAGTTCCAAAAACAGAATGGTTGGCAGTAGATGCTGAAAATAGTACACCACGATCCTTGTTGGGAAGCTACGTTTTACCGATGGCCATAATATCTTCTCTCGGAATTTTGATCATGGGGCTTCTTTATACTGGTAACTGGGGCTTACAGTATTTTATTTTGCGTACTCTGATCGCTTTTATAGCAGTGCCGGTATCCTTTTACATTGCTTTGTACATAGTGGATATGCTGGCTCCCGGATTTGATTCGGAAAAAAATATCAATAAATCAGCACAGTTGGTGGCCTACTCCAATACACCTGCATGGATCGCAGGGTTTCTATCCTTTATTCCAATCATTGGATTTATAATTTTATTTGCCGGCTGGATCTACTCCATTTACCTGATGTACCTGGGGTTAGGGCCTTTAAAGAAGACACCTGAAGATAAAAAGGTGTTATATATGATCGTGGCATTTCTTGTAATGCTAATAATAGGATTCATTGTGAGCTATATTTTAGGAAGGTTGCTACTGAATTCTTTGGGTTACGGTGCTTATGGCGGATTCAATCCGTGGTGAAGGTGACAGGCGATTATTTTTTAAGACCACATACATTTTCATTTTTCCGGTGAGCAAGGGTAGCATCCATTTGCACCCATTTCAATAAATTTGCGCTTCAACTTCTCTCAAAATAAAAATGATATGGCGGTCAATGTTCAAATTGCAGGGATCAGGAAGGAGTATAGTAAGAGGGCGTTGTCAGAAGAAAACGTAGACACAGATGCCATCAGGCAATTTGCACGCTGGTGGGATGAGGCCATGGAAAGCCAGGTAGAGGAGATCAATGCAATGACGCTTGCCACCTGCAGCCTGGATGCAAGGCCATCAGCAAGAATTGTATTGTTGAAGGGATTCAGTGAAGCGGGTTTTATTTTTTTTACAAATTACAATAGCAAAAAAGGGAGAGACTTAGAGGAAAATCCTAGAGCATCTTTGGTTTTTTTTTGGAAAGAACTGGAAAGGCAGGTAAGAATCGAAGGCATCGTAAAAAAGACCAGTGAAAAGGAAAGTGATGAATATTTTGACATACGGCCGCTTCAAAGCCGGATCAGTGCTTTCAGTTCACCACAAAGCCAGGTAATCGAAAGCCGGCAATATTTGGAAAATATCGTAGTGGAAAACAAGAATCGTTATGCTGATGTGCCAGTTACACGTCCTTCGCACTGGGGGGGATATATAGTAAAACCGGAGATCATTGAGTTTTGGCAGGGCAGGCGAAACAGGCTTCACGACAGGTTACAATACAAAACTGATGCAGAAGGGCACTGGTACATAGAACGGCTTGCACCATAATGATTATTCCTTAACTGCTTTTTTTTGCAGCCACTTTTTTAACTGTCTTTGCAGGCCTTGATTTACCAAAAGAGCCCTTGAATGTTTTCCCTTTTTTTGTCTTCTTATCACCGCGTCCCATAAAATATATAAGTTTATAAAATTGAAATCAAATGTAGGCACATATTATTCATTATCACCTTGTGCATGGGTGTAAAATAAAAAGCAAGATACATTACTGCATCCTGCCTTTTAATTCGTTGCAAAGATCAGATCTTGCCTGACAACTCTTTACCTGCCTTAAATTTTGCTACTTTCTTAGCTTTAATTTTAATAACAGCGCCAGTTTGTGGATTGCGACCGTTACGAGCAGCTCTCTTGCTAACAGAAAATGTTCCGAAGCCAACTAAAGTAACTTTACCACCACCTTTTAAAGTTTTAGTAACTGCTTCAACAAAAGAATCTAAAGAGGCATTGGCCTGTGTTTTTGTAACACCTGCATCATCAGACATCTTTGCGATTAATTCAGCTTTGTTCATAGTGAATAGTTTGATTTTTTATCAGCAACAAATATAGACGGTTTTTACGGGGAACAAAATTATTTACATGTTTTTTTTAAAATGACCAAATTGCCAAAATCCGCATGTAGTAAGGGTTTGATAAAGGTATGAAGTTTGATAATTTCGGAATCAGCAACACGGTAATCTTTGAAACCTTGTGTGGGCAAAGGTTTCCAATGATTGGCGTACAATCCTTTGCAGTAAAGGGTTTTACAGGGAGGGTTGTTGGTGATGAGACATCCTTTAACTTATGCACATTTACTACACAACCTTCATCAGGGACCTGTACGTCACAAGCCGGTTGCCCCATTTTTTTATAGCAGTTTCCCTCAGCGAGGGTGCAAAAACCCGGATGTACTCATTGTAATTTTCTTCTGTTTCAATAAAAAACTGGATGACAAAAGTAGAGCCATCCGAATCGTCTTGTTCGAGCAATTGATAAAATTTATATCCTTTAAATAAATGAGTAGCTATGATTTCAGGAATGTGTTCTTCCTTTTGCCACCTTGTCCACTCATTTATAATGTCCGGTTCAACCTTGGTAGTAATATTATAAATAAACACGGGTTAAATTTTAATGTCCATAAAAACTGGGCAATGATCACTGTGTTTTACTTCTGGGAATATCCTGACCGCGTTGATATCATTTTTTAAATTCTCAGTAACATTGATATAATCGATCCGCCATCCTTTATTTTCCAAACGAGTGGTAGGCCGCAGTACATTCCACCAGGTATATTGATGCGGATCTTTATTCAGGTTCCTGAAGCCATCGAGAAATCCGTTGAGAAGGAACTTATCAAACCATGCTCTTTCACCAGGCAGGAATCCTGTGGTTTTTTTATTCGACACAGGATTATGGATGTCAATTTCTTTGTGTGCAATATTATAATCCCCACAAACGATCAATTTCTTTTTTGTTTTCCGTAATTCTTTCAGGTATTCAAGAAACTCATCCAGCCATATATATTTATATGCCTGCCTGATCTCACCACTGGTGCCTGAGGGGAAGTATGCATTGATGAGCGTCACCGGCCCAAAATCAGCACGGATTACCCTGCCTTCAAAATCACTTTGCTCTTTTTTATTTCCATAAGTAATGTTATCCGCTTTGATCTTCGTGAGTATGGCTACACCTGAGTAACCTTTTTTCTGTGCGCAAAACCAAAAAGACTGGTAACCGGCAGCTTCAAAACCTGCAACATTTATATCTGCTTGCTGTGCCTTTACCTCCTGCAGGCAAATCACATCCGCAGGATCTGTTGACAGCCATTCTAAAAATCCTTTTTTAATGGCTGCACGAATGCCATTTACATTATAGGTGATGATACGCATATGGCCCCCTGTCCCCCGAAGGGGTACTTAGGTCGATATTTATTTAATAATTGTACGTTCTTTTATATGGTAAAGTTATTGATTGGATTGGAAGAAAAATTCCACTTACTTTCTATAAGGATGAGCTCTTGCCTCCCCTTCCTTTCGGGAAGGGGCTTCAGTAGAATGTTCGAGCAGAATAATAGTTTGTGGGGATGGGCTTAATATTCCAGCTGGGGCCTTAACCATTTTTCAATCTCTTCGACATCCATTTTTTTTCTCGATGCATAATCCAGTACCTGGTCATTTTCAATTTTACCGATGCCAAAATATTTGCTCTGCGGATGCGCAAAATACCAGCCACAAACAGAAGATGCAGGATACATCGCAAGGGATTCAGTGAGAGTAATGCCAGCCGTATTGGTAGCATCCAGCAGCTCAAACAATTTATATTTTTCAGTATGGTCAGGGCATGCAGGATAACCTGGTGCCGGACGAATGCCTAAATAGTTTTCTTCAATCAATTCTTCCTTCGTTAAATGTTCTTCTGTTGCATATCCCCAAAATTCTTTCCTGGTCTTTTCATGCAACAGTTCAGCAAACGCCTCAGCCAACCGGTCTGCAAGTGCCTGTAAAATGATCTTGTTATAATCATCATGATCAGATTCAAAGTTCCGTATGTGTTCCTCAATCCCATGAATGGTGACAGCAAAGGCCCCGATGAAGTCCTGGATGGCCCCCTGTCCCCCGAAGGAAGAACTTAGGTCGTTAGACTCTTTGAGACTTGGAATGTCTTTTAAAGTTGAAATAATCATCTTGATAACCACCGTGGTATTATTTATTACTTCATGGTTGGAGAATCTTATTACCTTAAATCCTTGCTGATTTAACCATTGGGTTCTCTGTTCATCTGATTCTTTATTGTCAGGAAGCTGGTGAATCAAGCCATCAATTTCTATGATCAGTCTTTTATCAAGGCAAACCAGATCCGTAATGTAATTTCCGATAATGTGTTGCCGCCTGAATTTAAAACCATCTAACTTTTTTGATTTAGTTAACTCCCAAATTATTTTTTCTGGTTCAGTTGGAATATTTCTATTTTTTCGTGCGAATTCTTTCAGCAATTTATAAGTAGAGGGGTCCGCCCATTGATATCCAAATTCTTTATATTTTTCATGAGAAGCCACTTCTGCTTCCCCTTCCTTTCGGGAAGGGGCTTTAGTGGATTCTTTAAATTCAAGATCAGCTTGTGGGGATGGGCCGTCTGGCTTAATAAAATCCGCCAATGATAAATTTGGCTGGCCGGGAGCCTTTTTTATCTGTTGCCGTAAAAATTCCAGGTGCTCAATTTTCTGGCCGTTTTCGTTGTAAATGGCAACGGTGTCAGGAGAAGTTTTAGCGGCCTTCCAAAATCCAATCACCCCTTTCGCCGTCAACCATTTTTCATCGATGATTTTTTTCAACAGGGTCTTCGCATCATTAAAAAGCCTGGTTGCTTCAACGCCTATTTTATCATCTGACAATAGCTGTGGAAATTTTCCATGCAGCTCCCAGGCAATAAAAAAAGGCTGCCAGTCAATGTATCCTGCTATCTCCTGAAGGTCATGGCCATCAAATATTTTTACACCGGTAAAAGCCGGGGCCACCGGGGTAAAATCATTCCAGTTGATAGATGCCGGGTTATTTTGTGCTTCTTCAAACGAAAGGTAATTTTTGGCGGATCTTTTATTGACAAAATCCTTTTTCAACTTTTCATACTCAATGCGGGTATTGTCTAAAAAAAGTTTTTTTTGTTCTTTGCTCAGCAAGCTGCCGGCCGCTGTTACACTTCGGGATGCATCCAGTACATGCAACACTCCATTGTTGTATTCGGGCGCTATCCTTACAGCCGTATGCATCCTGGAGGTTGTGGCACCGCCAATGAGCAAAGGAATCTCGAATTCCTGCCTCGTCATCTCCCGGGCAATATGAACCATCTCGTCCAGTGAAGGCGTGATGAGGCCACTCAGTCCAATGATATCTACATTCTTTTCTTTTGCGGTTTGTAAAATTTTATCCGCGGAAACCATTACACCAAGGTCAATAATATCATAGCCATTGCATCCCAGTACAACGCCAACTATATTTTTACCTATGTCGTGCACATCACCTTTTACAGTAGCCAGTAAAATTTTAGCGGCTCCTGCTCCTTCCTCATTTTTCGTTCCCGCAGAAATATGTGCAAGCCTTCTCTCTTCTTTTTCTGTTTCAATGTAGGGGGTTAAGACCGCAACTGCTTTTTTCATCACCCTGGCGCTCTTTACCACCTGGGGCAGAAACATTTTTCCGCTCCCAAAAAGGTCACCTACGATGTTCATACCATCCATCAGCGGACCTTCAATTACATCCAGTGGTTTGGGATAATGTAACCGTGCTTCTTCCGTATCTGCATCTATAAAATCAGTAATTCCATTTACCAAAGCGTGGCTTAAGCGTTTTTCAACAGGTTCACTTCTCCAGGCCTCATCCTTTACAACAGTTTTACCCCGGGCTTTTACGGTTTCAGCGAATAATAGCAACTGGTCCGTTGCCTCCGGCCGCCTGTTGAGGATCACATCCTCGCACAATTCCTTAAGCCCTGGTTCAATCTCTTCGTAAATTTGCAGCTGGCCAGCATTCACAATGCCCATGTCCATTCCTGCCCGAATGGCATGGTAGAGGAAAACTGCATGCATGGCTTCCCTAACGGTGTCGTTACCACGAAAAGAAAAAGATACATTGCTGACTCCCCCGCTCACTTTGGTGAGCGGCATTTTTTGCTTGATGATCCGGGTAGCTTCAATAAAATCCACACCATAGTTATTGTGTTCCTCGATGCCGGTAGCAATCGCAAAAATATTGGGATCGAATATGATATCTTGTGGATCGAATCCCACCTGCTGTGTTAGAATTTTATAGGCTCTCTCAGATATGTTCACTTTTTTTTCTAAAGTATCCGCCTGCCCGTTTTCATCAAAAGCCATCACAATAACAGCGGCCCCGTAGCTTTTGCATGTAATTGCCTGTTCTATGAATTTAGTTTCTCCTTCTTTCATGGAGATGGAATTCACAATGCATTTGCCTTGCACGCATTTCAATCCTGCCTCAATGATGGAGAATTTTGAAGAATCGATCATGATGGGGATCCTGGCGATGTCGGGCTCCGCCTGTAAAAGGTTGAGGAAAGTCATCATGGCTTTTTCTCCATCCAGCAGGGCATCATCCATGTTCACATCTAATATCTGTGCACCGCTCTCCACCTGTTGCCTTGCCACCGACAATGCTTCTTCATATTTGTCTTCCCTGATCAGCCTGGCAAATTTTTTGGAACCCGTAACATTTGTCCGTTCACCTACATTGACAAAATTTGTTTCAGGACGAACAACCAGTGGTTCCAGCCCTGCAAGGCGAAGAAAAGGGGGTATGCTAATTTCCATAATTTTTATTCCTCGTTCTCTGTTTGATCAACAACGGTGCTTTATTACATGCCAACCGGCTTCTTATAATTAAACCAATTCAGTTTCCGGCACCGGCAATCTTCTTGTATTATATTTTTTAACCTGCCCTGCAATATGCCTGATGTGTTCAGGGGTAGTCCCGCAGCAACCTCCTACAATGTTTACAAATCCCTCTGAAGCCCATTCCTCAATGATATGTGCCGTTTCATGAGGCTCTTCATCATATTCGCCGAATGCATTTGGCAGCCCGGCATTCGGATATGCTGAAGTATAGCATATTGCCAGCCTGCTCAATTCCTCAATGTGAGGGCGCATTTCTTTTGCACCCAGCGCACAATTCAATCCAACGCTCAAAGGCCTGGCATGAGCCACCGAAATGTAAAATGCTTCAAGTGTTTGTCCGCTTAATGTTCTTCCGCTGGCATCAGTGATCGTTCCACTGATCATCACCGGCAATTCTTTTTGCCTGGTATCTCGAAAAAATCTTTGAATAGCATAAATAGCGGCTTTGGCATTCAGGGTATCAAAGATTGTTTCAATAAGGAGGAGGTCTGCACCACCGTCTACCAGACCCCGGACCTGTTCGGTATATGCATCTGCCACTTCATCGAAAGTTACAGCCCGGTATCCCGGGTTGTTGACATCAGGTGATAAGCTCAGCGTTTTATTAAGAGGACCAATTGCACCGGCAATAAAAATACCCTCTCTGTTTATCCCGGCGGGAGATGCCAGGTATTTTTTGACTGCTTTTTTAGCACAAGTTGCCGCAGCGACATTCAATTCATAAGCGAGAGATTGCATGTCATAATCAGCCTGGGCAATGGAGGTGCTGCTGAATGTGTTTGTTTCAATGATATCAGCCCCTGCCTCCATATATTGAAAATGAATTTCTTCTATGATTGATGGCTGTGTGATGCTCAGCAGGTCGTTGTTTCCTTTCACATCCTTGTGCCAGTCTTTAAATCGCTCTCCCCTGTATTCCTTTTCTTCCAGTTTGTACCGCTGAATCATAGTGCCCATAGCACCATCGATGATAAGGATCCTGTCTTTTAAAAGTTCCTGGATTGTTTTCATGCTTATATATTTCGTATCAATTGCTGTAAAGGTGCATCAACAAGTTTTCCTGTTGAATGACCAACATTTTAAATCAGGGAACGACCTTTTAAACGAAAATTTAAATCCTGGAGAGTATTTACAGAATGCTTTCGTTTATTAGTTCAGTTACCAGCTTATACCGGGCAATCCAGGCCGAACAATAAACAAATCCGCATGGATGCGTTGCAAATTTAGAACAAGTAGGCGATAACACAAAATTGGGCAATTAAAAGCAGACCCATTGTCTTGCTCCACCCGCATCACAATTTAAATGAACCCGGGAGGAATCGCCCTCTTTTTATTATCTTCAAATCAAATACAATACATGGGAGCATTACAAACTTCAGTGGCTGAACCCGAGGCTTTGGAAACTAAACATCCAAAGCAACTGTACCTTCTTTTTTTTACTGAAATGTGGGAACGGTTTTCTTTTTATGGAATGAAGGCTTTGCTTCTCGTTTACATGGTATCGCAGTTAAAGTTTGATGAGCCTAAGGGATATGCTATTCTTGGATCATACTCCGCTTTGGTGTATACAATGCCCATGTTCGGCGGCATGCTGGCTGACAGATTTTTGGGATACAGGAAAGCAATTATATTCGGAGGCATTCTAATGACGATGGGGCATTTGATACTTGCAGTGCCGCAGGGGTGGAGCTTTTTTTATGGAATGGCTTTTATTATATGCGGCAATGGATTTTTTAAACCAAATATTTCAAGCCTGGTTGGTACGCTGTACCAGAATAACGATCCGCGAAAGGACAGCGCTTTTTCCATTTTTTATATGGGTATCAACATCGGAGCTGCGTTGGGAGGATTACTGTGCGGGTACGTAGGGCAAAGGATCAACTGGCACTATGGATTTGGTCTTGCTGCGGTATTTATGATCCTTGGCCTGGTTGTTTTTTCGTTCGGCAAAAGATCACTCGGCGAAAAAGGTTTACCGCCTAACAGCACAGCATTGAAAAAGCCTGTTTTTGGTTTTATAAATACAGAACACCTCATTTACTTGCTTACCCTTGTGGTTATCCCCGCCGTAGTCACTCTTTTTAACTATTACGCTGTAATGGACTACATCATGATTGGGCTGGGTATTATTTCATTGGTCTACATTTTAATGGTCGCATTTCATTTAGACCGGGCAGAAAAATTAAAATTGTATGCGGCCCTTGTTATGATCATTTTTTCCATCCTGTTCTGGTCATTTTATGAACAAAATTCCGGCGCATTAAACCTGTTTGCTCTCAGAAATGTAGACATGAATGTTTTCGGGATCAACCTTCCTGCACTGTCCGTCAATAATTTTTTGCCTCCCGGCTGGGTTGTGGTGTTGAGTTTCTTTTTTGCCTGGTTGTGGCCATGGCTCAGCAAAAAAGGACGCGAGCCTTCAACTCCGCTCAAGTTTGCTCTCTCATTTATATTGCTGGGAATCGGGTTTTGTATTTTTTACCTCGGTTGTAGGTTCAGCCAGGATACGGGACTTATTCCACTTATTATTTTTGTGTCCGGGTACTTCTTTATTATTTGCGGGGAACTTTGCATTTCACCCATCGGCTTGTCAATGATCACCAAACTTTCCCCGGTAAAAATTGTGGCGATGATGATGGGTATCTGGTTTTTTGCCAGTGCAATCGGAGAATTTCTGGCCCAGAAAATTGGGGCGCTGATGAGCGTGCCACAGTCAGTCGCAGATTCAAATGATCCAAAACTTTCGCTTCCCTTTTATGCTGACATCATCAATAAGATCGGGATAGGATCGGTCATACTCGGCGTTTTGCTTATTTTTTCAGTGCCGCTTTTGAGGAAGTGGATGGGAGGGATTAAGTGATGCTGGAAATAAAGTAACTAGAGTATCTAAAGTAACTAAGTATCTAAGTAAATAAAGTAGTGTAATTACTTTTGATTTAATTTTTACAAATAGTGGAACTTTCGGTTATTTTTTCTCTGTAAAATTTTAGACGCTTTAGATAATTTATTTACTTTAAATACTCATCATCTACTCACTAAATAAACCCGAGGTGTTCAAAAGAATTTCCAAGGATCTTCTTATCATCAGCACCCAGCCACTTATTCAAGACCGTAGCATATACATTTTTAAAATCCACTTTATATTTCAAATCGCCTTCATTCAGATCATGAAGGTCTGGCATGGCGTTCAACAATCCTTTTTCCTTTAACCCCCCGCCCACGAAAAACATATTATTGGCAGTCCCATGGTCTGTTCCGCCACTTGCATTTTGTGAAACCCTTCTGCCAAATTCGCTGAAGGTCATGATCATCACATCTTGGAATCGGTTGTTCATTTTCAGGTCCTTTACAAATGCATTGATTCCGTCATTCAATTCGGTAAACAATCTTTTTTGCTGATTTTCCTGGTTCACATGTGTATCAAAACTTCCAAGGCTCACATAATAGACCTTTGTATTGATATCACTGAGAACCAAAGAGGCAATTGTTTTCAAATTTTTACCCAGTTCCGTTGCCGGGTATGATTGGGCGGAAGGATGCAACTTGCTTTGTTGAAAAATATAATCCGCACTGCTCAGCGTTTCGCTCATTGTTTTGTACAGATAATCTACTGTCTCTTCACCTTTCTGATGATCTGCGCTGATTTCTTTAAAATATTTTTCATGACTTGCAGTGTACAGCCTGCGTGGGTCCTTAACCGCAAGACCTTTGTTGTTTTCTCCTTTCAGTGCCAGGCTTAAAATATCATCCACCTCAATTGCCTGTGTTGGTTTATCACACCCGGTACATTGTGCATCCAGGTATCTGCCGAGCCATCCGGTATACAGGTATTTGTCACTGCTGCTGCCGCTTTGCCAGATATCCATGCTCCTGAAATGAGAACGGTCAGGGTTGGGGTACCCAACATTGTTCATGATTCCCAAAGAGCCATCATTGTATAAATCTCTGAAACCTGTTAAAGCCGGGTGAAGTCCAACATCATCATTGATCAGTAAAGAGGCATTTTTTTCAATTCCAAGCTTAGGTCGTTGCTGGTAGTAAATGTCGTTCCTCACGGGTATCACAGTATTCAGTCCATCATTACCGCCGCTGAACTGGATCACCACCAGCACTTTATTTCCAGGGGGTACCATGTCCCTGCCCTCAAATGCTTTTAGAAATTTAGGCATCATCATGGAAGCGGTAGCCAACGAACTCACTTGAAGAAATTCCCTTCGTTTAAAAACCATGTTAATAATTTAATAATGAATAATTAATAATGCCTTTAGGTGATCCCAACCAGTATAGTTCAGCAAAGCTGATACTCAGGGGTGCTCATCAATTCGATCATTGTTGTTTTAATATAGGTGTCCCGTGCCTGCTTGTCCACATATCTTTCCAATACAGAACTCCGGATCTTACTTTGTGTTTGTAATACCACACCGGAAATTTGTTCCATTAAATTTTCTTTTGGCGTGCTGGCAAAAACTTTTGCCACCGAGGTCCAGTCTACCGATGTTACTACCTGCAATCCTTTGAGTTTACCTTCCGGCCCTTCCATACCCATTTGAATATCGTCGTCGTCCTTTGGTTTGATCACAAACTCACTGGCATTTGATAATATTTGTGGTAAGCGCAGCCGTAGCATAAGCGCACTGCTGTCTATCCAATTCCTGCCACCTGGCCAGCCGGCTACGTTCGGTGGATAGAACAGGATCTGTCCAAGTGTTTTTTGAAATAAAAGCTGCACTTCGTCATTTTCAATTTCCATCGGGATCATTCGCCTGATTCCAACCAGCAGCTCAACAGGTGATTTAATTTTGGTACCGATATTTTTATCATCATAAAACCATTCACTCGTATAAATGGACTCAAGCAAATTTTTGATGTCATAACCACTTTGAAAAAAGCTGTCACTCAACCGGTTTACTTTATCGGTGTCTGTATTTTCGTTTACAAAATATTTAACTATTTTGTTCGTGATGTTGCGTGCAGTCTGCTTTTGTTCCAGTAAAATTTTGATGATGTCATCTCCATCATAATTCCCGGTTTTCCCTAAAAATGTTTTGCTGCTGGTGTCGTGCTGGAATGGACGGTTCACAAATTCTCCCTGCAGGTTAAAGCCCCAGCCTGTAAAGGCCCTTGCAGCTTCCTTGACATCGGTTTCTGTATAATTGCCGCGTCCCATTGTAAAAAGTTCCATCACCTCCCTGGCAAAATTTTCATTTGGATGCTGCTTTTTGTTTTGCTGGTTATTTAAAAACGAAAGCATTGCTGCACTTTTACTAACTTCTTTCAGCATGACACTGAAACTGCCCAGGGCATTCCTCCTGATAATATCAAGGAGTTGTTGTTGAAAAAAAATATTGATGACCCTGCAGGCAAAATGACCATGCCAGAACAGGCTGACTTTTTCACGGAGCTGGGCTTCACTGTTGATCATTTCATTGAGCCATGTAATATTCAAAGTTTTAAGATCATCGCGCGACTGCTTACGGATCTTCTGTTTCTGATCTTTTGTCAGTGCTTCCATTTTACCTATATCCTGAACTCCTTTCACCAGACCGTCAAATAAGTTGGAAGCCACATTGATTTCGGAGGGTGCCCTGGAAGAGGTTTTTACCAGGAGTGCATATAAGCTTTTGGTGGAAATATTGTTTAGCTGGCCTGCATTTTCAGCCATGGGGCCGAATGCCGCACGCCACAATAAATGTTGATTTTTTTGTTGAAGAGAAATTGCCATAAATGTTCAGTTAACACAGAGTGTAAAAATGAGACTGTACGAAAGCAGTTAAGTTTAACCATGACCTTCAGAATTTGCTGAATGTTTCTAACTGCGGTAGCGGCACCCGGGCAGGCAGGAATAATAAATAATCAATTAGAAATAATCAATGCTATTGAATCACTGAGTTCCCAAAATAAGAGTGCAAAACTTCCGGAAGCTTGATATCTACAAGCGTCTGATTATTTTCTAACAGGCAGGCAACGATACGTGGCAAGGCAAGAGAAGACCCGTTCAATGAATGCAATAACTGGGTTTTTCCCACATGGTCTTTGAACCGCACCTTCATCCTGTTTGTCTGGAATGTTTCAAAATTTGTGACAGAGCTTACTTCCAGCCATTTTTGTTGTGCCGCACTGTATACTTCAAAATCATATGTCAGTGCAGCCGTAAAGCCCATATCACCACCGCACAAACGTAGAATCCTGTAGGGGAGCTGAAGTGACTGCAACAATTTTTCTATGTGTGCAACCATTTCATCAAGAACGCTATAGCTGTTGACCGGTAAAACAAGCTGAACAATCTCAACCTTGTCGAATTGGTGAACGCGGTTGAGCCCTCTTACATCTTTCCCATAGCTTCCGGCTTCTCTCCTGAAGCAGGGCGTATAAGCCGTCATCTTCACCGGCAACTCGTTTTCTTTGATGATGTCATCACGGTAAATATTCGTGACCGGCACTTCTGCGGTGGGGATAAGGTATAAATTGTCTGCGGTCACAAAATACATCTGTGCTTCTTTATCCGGCAGCTGTCCCGTGCCATATGCTGAAGATTCATTCACCATAAAGGGCGGCTGATATTCAATATATCCGGCTTCAGTATTGTAATCCAAAAAATATTGAACAAGCGCACGCTGCAGTTTTGCCCCTTTATTTTTATAAAGTGGAAAACCACTTCCGGTAATCTTGTTGCCCAATTCAAAATTGATGAGATCGTATTTTTTGGCAAGGTCCCAATGAGGAACAGCTCCTGTCGGCAGCACTGGTTTATCGCCATGTTCCCTAACAACAATATTTTGTTCCGCACCTGTACCTGAAGGCACTGAAGTGTGAGGCAGATTTGGCAATTGAACCAATTGCCCGTTCAGGTTTTTCTCAGTTGCCTGCAGTGAAGCGTTGATTGTGGCCAGTGAGATTTTGAATGCACTCACTTCTGATTTTTTTTCTTCAGCAGCGGTATTGTTACCCGATGAAAGAAGCTTCCCGATCTCTTTCGCAGAAATATTAAGCCTGGCCTGCAGCTCATCTGCCTCGGATTGTAATTTTTTTCTTTCGTCATCAAGTCTTACAATAGTATCGACAATTCCTACGTCAGCAAAATTTTTGAGTGCCAGCCTTTCTTTTACAAAAGCTGTATTCTTCCTGATCAATGCAAGCTGTAACATCTTAATAATTTGACGCTAAAATAACTCTATTTGCTTTTACGGGTACCTGGGTCATACACCATCCATCTTTCAACCTTTGTGAGCGGGATGAACCCAAATTTTTGATACAGGCCATGTGCGTCCCTGGTAGCAAGCATTATTCTTCGCATTCCTGGCAGATCAGGGTGTGCAAGTATTGCCTCCAGCAGCCATTTTGAAAGTCCTTTACCCCGGTATTTCTCATCAATGAAAACATCAGCCAGGTATGCAAAGGTTGCACTGTCGGTGATCAACCTGGCAAAACCAATTTGGTTTAGGTGATGATAGATTCCAAAACACAGTGAACCCTTAATGGACTTTCGTACAATATTGATGGAAATACCAGGCGACCAGTAAGAAGTTGTTAAGAAGGCATGCACATATTTAGGATCGATTCTTCTCTTATCTGTAGAGATCAAGAATTGCCCCTTTGATGCTGAATAATTCATAGTTGTCGATTTTTAATCGCAGATGCTAAATACGATTAATTTTGTAACAAGATGCAAAATGCAAAAGATGACCTGCAGCAAAGGTGGTGGAAGCTGGAAGAAAAGCTGATGGAAAAATTCGGGAAAAAGCCGGATTTGGAAGCCATACTTTTTTTAATAGGCATCCAGGAATTCGGAAAGATCAAAAATAAATTTACCAAGGAGCAAAAACAGGACCTTATGCATGTGGCCGTGTGCTCATTGTTGTCACAAAGCGGCTATTACCGGCTGGAAGGGTACGATGACGATGGCTGGCCTCATTTCATTCAACTAAAGGAGCTGCCACAATATGATACATTTGCTCAGGAAAATTTTTTGAAAGACCATGTTTTGCTTTACTTTGAAAATCTGCAACATTGAATTCACTATACATGATCAGAGCCTCATTTTTATCCATATTATTTATTTGTTTTCTATGCGGTGCGGTTGCACAACAAAAAAATCGAAAAACGGGAACTCCGGCATTGCATACCACCCCGGTGAAGTTCATGCTGATTACTGATTCCGGGACAATGATACTCCGACTGTACGATAGCACGCCTTTGCACCGGGATAATTTCAAGAAGCTTTTACAGCAGCATTATTTTGACAGCCTGATGTTTCACAGGATAATAAAAGATTTTATGATCCAGGGGGGCGACCCCGACAGTAAAAATGCGTTGCCAGGTATTGAACTTGGCAATGGTGGGCCGGGTTATTCAGTTCCCGCAGAGTTTGATACTTCCTTATTTCACAAAAAAGGTGTTATTGCCGCAGCCAGGGAAGGCGATGCAGTAAACCCGTTAAAAGCCAGCAGTGGCAGCCAGTTCTATATTGTACAGGGCAAAAAATATACGGATGCAGAGATGGATGCAATTGAAAATGCAAAAAATATCAAGATCCCAGAAAGCCATCGGGTGGTATACAGGACCATTGGGGGCACCCCCTTTCTGGATATGAATTATACGGTATTCGGCGAAGTGGAAAGCGGCATGGATGTGATCGATAAAATTGCAGGCGCCGCCAGGGACGCGCGCAACAGGCCATTGCAGGACATAAGGATGAAAATGGAAATCATGGAAGAAATAAAACCCGGTAAAGGAATAAAGAAGGTGAAACAAAAACATCGGGCTCATGAATAGCCTGAATTGCCTCACCAGAAAAGAAACAAGAAAATTGTATTTTGCAGCCCATTGCAAAAAAGGATTATAAACCATTAATTTTTAAAAGATGACATATCCCGGAAATCTTCGCTACACCAAGGATCATGAATGGATCAGGCTGGAAGGGGAAGTGGCTACCATAGGCATTACAGAATTTGCACAAAGCGAATTGGGAGATATCGTTTATGTTGAAATTGAAACAAAGGGTAAAGCATTGCCCGCAGAAACAGTATTTGGAACGGTGGAAGCTGTAAAAACCGTTAGTGATCTTTTATTACCTGTTTCCGGTACCATCACAGAAGTAAATCCTGCACTGGCTTCACAACCTGAACTCGTGAACACGGATCCATACGAGCAGGGATGGATGATCAAAATGAAAGTCGACCATCCTGATGATGTGGCAAAACTCATGGATGGGGCAGCCTATGAAAAATTGGTAGGTTAACTTTATAACACACCTTTGGGATGAATAAAATATCTGTTAAGAAATTTTTACCAGGCATTGCCTGGTTTTTTGTTGTGCTTATTTTGATGTGTATGCCTGGGGAAGATGTGCCAAAGGTTGATTGGCTCGAGAGGATATCTTTTGATAAAATTGTTCATATCGGTGTTTTTGGATTGCTGGCGGTTTTATTTTGCTGGCCATTTTACAAATCGGGATATGCATCAAAGGAAAGGCTGCAGTATTTTGTTAAGATTTCAATCGCAGTGAGCATATGGGGCCTGGCGATTGAATTCATTCAGAAATTTTTTATTCCGGGCCGTAGTTTCGATATGGTTGATTGGGCAGCAGATTCAACAGGAGCTGCATTGTCTTATTGGTTTTGCAGTAAAATGTTCACCAGGCGCCCTGTCACGTGAATTACCCCTCAAACCGCCCTGCTTGTTTCATAAATTTTTACTTCATACATTTGCTTATATGCAGAATGTAGAGAATATGGAGTATAATACTACAAGGAATCATCTGATTATCCGGGAATATGGACGGCATATTCAGAAGATGGTAGAGTATTTGCTCACCCTGGAAGACCGGGAAAAGAGGCAGAAGAATGCCTACGCACTCATAGAATTGATGGGTTTTTTAAATCCTCACCTTAAAAATGTAGAAGATTTCCGTCATAAGCTTTGGGATCATCTGTTTTTGATCAGTGATTTCAAGCTGGATGTTGAGAGTCCCTATCCCATACCAACCCGTGAAACACTGAAAGCAAAACCCACAGTTCTCCCTTATCCCAAAAGGTATCCGAAGTATAACCACCTTGGAAAAAACATCGAGATCGTTATCGATAAGGCGTTGAATGAAGAAGACCCGGACAAAAAGCAGGGCTTTGCGAATGCGATCGCCTATTATATGAAACTTACTTACAGCAACTGGCACAAGGAGCTGGTGCATGATGATAATATTCAGACAGAACTTGCCTCTATCACCAAGGGTGAACTGGAGTTCAACAACAGGCCGTTTGTAAAGCACAGAACCGATAACCGAATAGAAGATGACTACGGGAGTGCTAAATACCGCAAAAATTTCGGGCAGCGCAACAACCGAAACAACCAGGGGGGACGGGATGGCAGGGACAACAGGAACAATACAAATAACAGGAACAAATTCAATAAAAAAAGATATTGATCATTTTCTGATCACATACATCAACCCTGGCACCACAATGCCGGGGTTTTTTATTTTTATTTTCCGCATCCCAATAAAATTCTATTTTTAAAAATGAGTTCATTCGAAGTAACAGGCGGAAAAAAATTAAAGGGAGACATCACTCCGCAGGGAGCGAAGAACGAAGCGCTCCAGGTTATTTCTGCTGTATTATTGACCCATGAACCGGTTACCCTTTATAATATCCCCGATATCGCCGATGTTAACCTTCAGATTGAACTCCTTGAAGAGCTGGGGGTAAAAACAGACAGAACGGACAGGCACACCTGTACATTTCAGGCCGACCAGGTAGATGTGGATTATTTACAAAGCGAGGCTTATTATAAAAAAAGCGGGCGTTTACGCGGCAGCGTTATGCTTGCAGGCCCATTGCTGGCCAGGTATAAAAAGGCATTCATTCCGAGGCCCGGGGGAGATAAAATAGGCCGCCGCCGCCTGGATACACACATAAAAGGATTCGAGAAGCTGGGAGCAAAAATTTCGTACAACACGGAAGATGCTTTTTTTCAGCTGCACGCTGACCACCTGCTGGGTAACCAGCTTTTGCTAGATGAACCGAGTGTTACAGGTACTGCCAACTTATTGATGGCAGCTGTAATGGCCGAAGGTTCATCCACAATTTACAACGCAGCCTGTGAACCTTACATCCAGCAGCTCTGTAAAATGTTGAACCGTATGGGAGGAAAGATCAGTGGCATTGGCAGCAATATGCTGGTGGTGGAAGGGGTGAATAAAATGTCCGGTACCACGCATACCATGCTGCCCGACATGATTGAGGTAGGGTCTTTCATCGGGTTGGCGGCAATGACACAAAGTGATATTACAATTAAGAATGCAGGTGTGGAGCACCTCGGAGTGATTCCTGAAAAATTTAAGCAGCTCGGTATTAAAATGAACATCCGGGGTGATGACATCCATATTCCCGAACAGGATATATATGAAATAGAAACTTTTCTTGATGGATCGGTTCTTACAATTTATGATCACCCATGGCCGGGTTTTACTCCCGATCTACTGAGTATTGTACTCGTTGTAGCTACGCAGGCAAAGGGGAGCGTCCTGATTCATCAGAAAATGTTTGAAAGCCGTTTATTTTTTGTAGATAAAATTATTGAAATGGGTGCCCGCATTGTGTTGTGCGACCCACATCGCGCAGTAGTTGTTGGCCTGGAAAGGATGCACGCTTTAAGGGGCATCACAATGAGCAGCCCGGATATCAGGGCAGGCGTTGCTTTGCTGATCGCTGCCCTTAGCGCCGAAGGGAAAAGTTTGATTCAGAATATAGAGCAGATCGACCGGGGATACCAGAGCATAGATGAAAGATTGAGGTTACTTGGTGCTGACATCAAAAGATCATTTGGATAAGGGAAATAATGTTCGGTCTGTGTTACCCGGCATTTGTAATTGAACATTCAAAAAAATAAGGAATATACTGAATGAAAAAAGAATACCAAAAGATGATCGCCATTACGGCACCGTCGGGTTCCGGCAAAACTTCGATCACCAGGCACCTGCTGAAAGTTTTTCCACAACTGGTTTTTTCCATATCGGCGGCTACAAGAAGTCCCAGGGCTGATGAAAAAAATGGAAAGGATTATTATTTTATGAGTGTTGAAGAATTTCAGCAAAGAATTAAAAACGAAGAATTCGTTGAATGGGAAATGGTTTATGAAGGGAAATTTTATGGCACATTAAAATCAGAATTGAAGAGGATATGGAAAAATAACCAGGTTCCTGTTCTGGATATTGACGTCCAGGGAGCCATACACGTTCAACAGGAATACCCGGTTAACTCTTTCTTTGTTTTTATACAGCCGCCCTCAATCGATGAATTGAAAAAGCGCCTGCAGCACCGCGGATCCGAAACAGATGAATCCCTGGAGGCCAGGATCAATAAGTCAACATATGAATTGTCTTTCAAAAATCATTTTGAAAACGTGATCATCAACAATGAGCTTACCACTGCCTGCAAGGAGGCAGAACAGAAGGTGAGCCGGTTCCTTAATAATTAATCATTCCCCTTCCTTTCATTTATATATTTTTGTCTCATGGACTGGATGGCGGTTATAGCAATGGGCATTGCCCTGGTACTGATTGGGTTTTTTGCAGGGATAGAAATTGCCTTTGTATCTGCCAGCAAACTTTCTGTTGAACTAAAAAAGAAACAGGGCAGTTACAGTGGCAGAATTTGGGCTACATACATGGAGAAGCCGGCAAGATTCATCGGAACCACGCTCATCGCTCTCAATATATTGCTCGTTGTTTATGGCCTTTTGTGGAGTGATGTGCTGGTAAATTTCTGGAAATTCTGGGGCATCGGTAATTTTTACATCAAGCTGGTTGCAGAAACATGTGCTTCTACACTTCTCCTGCTTTTTTTTGAATTTATTTTCAAGGCATTCTTCCGCGCAAAGGGTGATGCCATCATCGGAAGCAGCATCATCACATTTATTGTTCAGTTCTTTTATTCATTGTTTGCATGGATCGCGGCCATATTTGTTGACATAGCAGAATGGATACTGAAATATATTTTTAATATCAAGCTGCATACAAAAAAAGAAGTGTTTACCAAAATTGACCTGGAGCATTTTCTGCAGCAAACCAAGGCACATGATACCGAAGACAATGTTGAAATGAACAATGAATTGTTTGAAAATGTGCTGTCATTGTCAGAGATCCGTATCAGGGAGTGCCTGATCCCCAGGAAAGAAATAGAGGCCCTGGATGTCACCTCTTCTTTACAGGAAGTGAAGAATAAATTCATTGAAACCAAGCTTTCCAAACTTGTAGTATATAAGGACAACATCGACAACATACAGGGCTATATCCACCAGCTGGATATGTTTAAAAATCCGGCAGACATAAGTTCCGTTTTGTTGCCAATACCTACAATTCCTGAAAGCATGAATGCCACAGACCTCATCAGTAAATTCAGCAGGGAAAGGAAAAGTATAGCGTGGGTAGTGGATGAATTTGGAGGAACAGCAGGCATCGTAACCATGGAAGATCTGCTGGAAGAGATCTTTGGTGAGATCAAGGATGAATATGATACCATCGAAGAATTTGTCGAAAAGCAGCTGTCGGCCAATGAGTATATTTTCAGCGGAAGGCTGGAGCTTGATTACATCGCTGACAAATATGACCTTGATTTCAGAACTAACGAAGAAACAGGAACCTTGTCAGGATATATCATCAGCCAGCACGAAGAAATACCAAAGCAAAAAGACCGCATCATCATTGATGATTATGAATTTGATATTTTAAACGTGAGCGAAACAAGAATAGAAACTGTAAAAATCAAGGTTCTTAAATAAAAGATCGGCTTTCAGCCTTCAGGAAAGCCCTTCTTATTTAAACAAGGGTGGAGGTCCGGTTGACCAATCTCGATATGGTTATAGCGTTTAATTCACTAACTCCCGGGAATCATTTACAAGCCGGCCATGAACCTTTTATTGAAGCTTTCAGGCGCCTGATAAAACAATATCCACGAAATACTTTCATTTATATTACAGAAGCTTTAGGCCACCAGCTGCTGCTTCCTGAAAATTGTATCCAGGTTAAATTGATACCGCCTTCGCGCAAGCCCGGCATTTGGTACCTCTGGTACAATTATAAAATTCCATTGCTTTTAAAAAAATACAAGGCTGATTTATCGGTGAACAGGCAATTGTGTGCAACACGTACTTCAATACCACAGTGCCTGATTGCAGATGATACCAGTTATTTACAATCACCCGGACTGATGTCAAAGAGCCTTGCCGGTTTTTACAAAAAAAATGCACACAGATTTTTTGTAAAAGCAAAATGTATTGTTGCACCCTCACAATTTTGCAAAAGCCTGCTCTTGTCACACTATGACCTTGATGAAAAAAAAATTGAAGTTGTGTTAGTGGGGGCGGATGATATTTTCAAACCGGCTGAAATTAAATCGAGAGAAAAAACAAAGGCACAGTATGCAGAAGGCAACGAATATTTTTTGCTCAAACAAGGCAACTATCTCCAGCATCATTTGATGAATTTGCTGAAAGCATTTTCCCTTTTTAAAAAAAGATTGAAAAGTAATATGCAGCTGGTGTTTGCGTGTAATGATCCTGACATAGATAGGCTGACAGCCATGCTCCGGTTGTATAAATATAAATCTGATGTGCGGCTGTTGCGGGATGTAACCGCGCCGGTAAATGCCATGCTCACGGCAGCATCCTATGCACTGATTTACCCCGCCAATGCAGGATGCACAGGGATCCCTTTGATAGAATCCATGAAATCGGGCATCCCGGTAATCACCAGCGATTTGCCCTCTTTTCGTGAAGTATGCAGTGACACAGCCTTGTACATGGATCCGGATAATTTTGAAGGCATCGCCTCACAAATGATGCTGCTCTTTAAAGATGAGAGATTAAGAAATGAATTGGCCGCGAAATGCTTGCAACAGGTAAGAGGCTACAGACTCGAAACATCCACGGAATTACTGTGGTCGGCCATAACAAAAACAACTGGCTAAACATATTTATCTTTGGGAACATTATTATGAATCAGTCTACCATAAAAATTGACGTACACCTGGATCCGGATAAGATCCCACAGCAGATCAGCTGGTCAGCCAGCGACAGCAACGGCGATATGGCCCAAAATGCAAAAGCCATGTGCGTAGCCTTCTGGGATGGTGCCGACAAAACTGCACTGCGAATTGATCTGTGGACGAAGGATATGATGGTAGATGAGATGGCGGATTTCTATTACCAGATGTTCAGCACCATGGCTGATACCTATCAGAGGGCCACCCAGCAAAAGGAGCTCAGTGAGGATATAAAAAGATTTGCCATTGAATTCCAGAAAAAATTCAGGGCCACCCAGGTAAAATCAGAATGACGGCTTTTTGCGGGGAAGTATTACATAAACTTCGTCCATGGCTTTCCAGGATCCGGTCAGCAGCGCAGGAAAATTAATTCACAGTATAATATCAACCTATGCCTTTAGAAGAAAAAGTTATGACAGACCTTAAGGCCGCCATGCTGGCCAGGGATGAAAAATCTCTTCGCTCGCTCCGCGCAATCAAAGCCGCTATTATCAATGCAAAAACTGCTGAAGGTGCAGGTGGTGTATTAAAGGAAGAAGATGAGTCAAAGTTACTCGTGAAGCTGGTAAAGCAGCGCCGGGATTCATTGGATATTTATGAAAAACAAAACAGGGAAGACCTGGCACAAGTAGAACGCGAAGAGATTGAAATCATTGAAAAATTTCTTCCGCGGCAATTAAGTACCGATGAACTTAAAATTGCTATTTCAGGCATCATCAAAGAGTCGGGAGCATCTTCCCCTGCAGATATGGGGAAGGTAATGGGCATTGCCAACAAACAACTTAGTGGCAAAGCCGATGGAAAAACGATCGCCGGAATCGTAAAAGAATTGCTAACGCCGTCACCATGAACAGTGGTTGTAATCAAGCCCCATGATAATTGATATTATTTTTATTTTGATGATGATAATCGCCATATTTCGTGGAATCAACAAAGGTTTTGTGGTCGGGATTTTTTCTTTTTTGGCATTTATCGTTGGACTAGCAGCCGCCCTGAAACTTTCAACTCTGGTAGCCGGTTATTTTAACGGTCATGCAGGCTCTCTCACTAAATGGATGCCGCTTATTGCATTTATACTTGTTTTTTGCGTTGTGGCACTTTTGGTGAGTTTGGGGGCACGCCTGGTAAAAAAAACATTGCAGCTTGCCATGCTTGGCTGGCTCGACAGGCTTGGCGGGATCATGTTGTACATTTGTATCTATACGGTTATATTCAGTATTTTTTTATTTTACGGACAAAAGTTGTTGCTCATTAAACGGGATATTATTGCGGATTCCAGAGTATATTCGTATGTGGCCCCATGGGGTCCGAAAATGATAGACAGCCTCGGAAGAATTATTCCGTTATTTAAAGATATGTTTGCTGAACTGGAAGAATTTTTTGCCGGCCTGGCAAATAGATCGCATTGATAAAGCATACACAGTTTCATTATTTATCTCTTTTTGCCGGGAAACAATTATTTTAGCACATAATAGCGGTGCCCATTAAAGACTGCAGACCAAATGAATTACGAAATAAAACAAGAAGGGAAATTCAAATTTATTGAAGAAGGATCGGGTGAACCGCTTGTCCTTCTTCATGGTTTGTTTGGCGCCCTCAGTAATTTTAAAGACCTGGTAGAACATTTCAAACAAAGCAACAGGGTGATTGTACCTATGCTACCGCTATTTGAACTTGATTTGTTGCATACTTCGGTTGGAGGTCTACAAAAATTTGTATACAGGTTCATTGAAACCAGGAATTACAACAACATTCACTTGCTGGGCAATTCACTGGGAGGCCATGTGGCATTGGTTTACATTTTAAAACATCCTGAAAGGATCAAATCCCTGACACTCACCGGGAGTTCAGGATTATTTGAGAATGGCATGGGCGACAGCTATCCAAAACGTGGTGACAAAGAATATATCCGGAAAAAAACACAGCTAACATTTTATGATCCGGCGATGGCAACAGAAGAACTGGTGAATGAATGTTTTGAAATTACAAATAACAGGATAAAAGTTATAAAAATAATTGCACTCGCAAAATCTGCCATCAGAAACAACCTGGGAGAGGAATTGAGCAGCATTCAACAACCCACTTGTTTAATATGGGGCAACAATGACACCATCACCCCACCTTTTGTGGCCAAAGAGTTTAATAAATTAATTCCCAACAGTGAGGTACACTTTATAGATAAATGCGGTCATGCTCCTATGATGGAGGTGCCGCATGAGTTTAACATGATATTAGACCAGTTTATTGCAAAATTAAAAGCCCCTGTTGCAACAGTTCTGTAAGATTTAGTGTCTTACCTGTATTAGATGGTTTTACATTCCTAAATATTGTTACCTAACCATACCTGGCATGCTGGCATTTGAATTAAACAACAATATGATTCCACGGTTAACGCTCAAGGACAGTGTTGGAAAAGCCTTGCAGTTAATGGGGGATTTTAAAGTGACACACTTACCAGTAGTATCAGACGGGAAATTCGTTGGTATCGTAAGTGAAGATGATCTCCAGGACGCCACGAATAAAAAAATACTGATCGGATCCTTTCAGAATAATTTCCTGCAGGCATCGGTGATCCAGAATGAGCACTTCCTCAAGGCTTTGAATATCAGCAATCAATTCCAGACCAATATAGTACCGGTTGTCAACAGCGAAAAGGAATTGGTAGGTTCCATCACCAGCGAGGACCTGCTCAAAGCATTAGGCACATTTACTGGTTCTTATGACCTTGGCGGCATAATTGTTATCCAAATGGAAAGAAACCAGTTTGCCATTTCAGAGATAAGCAGGATTGTAGAAAGCAATGAAGCCACTATACTGCACCTGAATACAACAGTGCAACCGGAAACCGGGTTGCTTACGGTTACACTCCACATTAATAAAAGGGAAGTAGCCACCGTAGTTGCAGCATTTGAAAGGTATGAATATGATGTGATCTATTATTTCGGTGAAGAAAAATTTGAAAATGAAATACATAGCAATTATCAGCATCTCATGAATTATCTCGATATATAGTTAAACTTCTACGTTCAGGATATCCTGTCATAATACGCTGTAAAAATCCGTTACTCTAAAAATTGAAATCTTCGATTGCTTCATTATATGCAGTGCTGAAAGTTGGCTCGATTGTACTATTGGTCTTCTTTTCTCATTCGCTCCATGCAGTGCAAAATTCGTTACCGGAGATGAATCGTGCGGAAAAGATTCCCATTCAACAGCAACTTCCGGTCAATTTACCAAAATTATTTGTCAGGGATATTGTGATCGAAGGAAACAGGAAAACCAAAAAATATATTATTGAAAGAGAAATGCACATCAAGGCCGGTGATTCTTTAGTTACACAGCAGTTAAGAAACCTCCTTGATGCAGCCAGGCAGAATGTTTACAACACCACACTTTTTGTAGATGTAAAAATTGAACCTTTGATGCTCAACGCAAACAGCCTCGACATCATCGTGATAGTAAAAGAAAAATGGTACACCTATCCTGTGCCTCAATTTCAGCTGGCTGACAGGTCGTTCAATGAATGGGTGACAAAATACGATGCCAGCCTCATGCGTGTAAACTATGGCATCAAATTCGAGCACTACAACTTAACCGGAAGGAAAGACAAATTAAAAATTTTCCTGATCAACGGGTACACCAGGAATATATCAGCATATTATTCTGCGCCTTATTCCAATCCTAAATTAACGAAGGGCTTCGATGGGGGAGCCGGCTATTCTCAATCAAAAGAAATTTCTTATCTCACCAATGCAAACAACAATTTTAATTTTTACAAAAACGGCAGTTTTGTAAAAACCGAATGGTATGTGAATGTTTCCTACACATTGCGTAAATACATTAAGAAAAGAGAAATTTTTTCCGCGGGTTATTCACATGTATCAGTCGCAGATTCAATCACGGGTAAAAATTTTAATCCACGGTATTTCAACTCAAATTCTGCGGAACAGGATATTGTCGACCTGGCATACAAACTGGAATACACGGATGTAAATAATGTATTGTACCCGCTAACAGGCTTTATGGGAGGAATCAGCATCCGGAAACGCGGGATTGCTTTCCGGAATGGCATCAATATGTTTTCTGTGGATGGAGAATTGAACAAATTTATTTCGGTGGGTAATAAATGGTTTGCCAGCAGCCAGTTCATGATGAAAATAAAATTGCCTTTCAATCAACCCTTCATCAATCAGCGGGCTCTTGGAACCTCCGATGTTTATTTGCGAGGATTGGAATACTATGTGATTGATGGTGTGGCTTACGGCCTTGCAAAATTTAATTTGAAAAGAGAAATATTAAATTTCAGTGTGCCATTTATAAAAAAATCAAAAATCTACAATAAGATCCCATGTAAAGTGTATGCCAAAGCATTCACTGACTTCGGGTATGCTTATAGTAGAGAACAACCAGCCACACGGCTCAATAATACATTTTTGTACACCGGGGGTATTGGGATTGATATTCTTACATTGTACGACTTGCAACTGCGTTTTGAATACAGTATTAACCAGTTGGGTGAAAAGAATTTAGTTTTACACAACAAAGCAGGATTTTGAAATATATTTAAAGGAAGTGTTTTTGTTAAACATCATTCATTATGCGGATAGCCATTTACAGCAGGGGCCTGGAATCTAACCAACATCATGGCATACAATTGCTGCTCGATGAATTGGAAACCTATAAAATAGTTCCTGTAATTTTCCAGGATTTTTTTAACCAGTTTTATTCTTCCATAAATATTCCGGAGAAATTTTCAACATTCAACAGTGCCGAAGACCTGGATGATGACATAGATTTTATTATCAGTTTGGGTGGAGATGGGACGTTGCTGGATACAGTAACATTTGTGAGGGACAAACAGATTCCTGTTCTTGGCATCAACTATGGAAGGCTGGGTTTTTTAGCAAGCATTGGCAGGGAAGAATTGCATGAAGCCGTTGATGCTTTGGTGAACCGAACTTATATGCTTGATAAACGGACATTGCTTCACCTGGATGCGAATACTCCGTTGTTTGGAGATGTTCCCTATGCGCTTAACGAGATCACCATTCATAAAAAGGATACGTCTCCAATGATTAAAATTCATACTTATTTGAACGGTGAATTTTTAAATACTTATTGGGCAGATGGTTTGATCGTAGCCACACCTACAGGTTCTACCGGTTATTCGCTGAGTTGTAACGGCCCTGTAATTTTTCCTGATTCTGCAAGTTTAGTGATCACGCCCGTTTCACCTCACAATCTCAACATACGCCCCATTATTGTGCCCGATGACAACATCATTTCTTTTGAAATTGAAGGGCGGACTGATGGATTTTTATGTACTCTTGACAGCCGCCGCGAAATTGTTGATAAAGAAGTGCAGCTGGCTGTAAAAAAGGAAGCATTTAAAATAAACCTGATACGGCTTAATGAAAATAATTTTTTACAAACACTCCGGAATAAGCTTTCATGGGGACTTGATAAACGAAATTAACAGGCACCTTTTTAACTTTTTCAAATCAATAATTTTATACTTTTTTCGTTGTTTTATCATTCCTTTACTTTGTAATACATATGATGAAAGCTTTTATGATTGTTCTCGCAGCCTCACTGCTTACCGGAATACAACCGGTGAGTGCGCAGTATGAACAATACGAATATATACAGGAAGGGGAATTTGGATTTACATTGGGTGCGGCACATTATTTTGGTGATCTCAATAACCATGCAGGTCTCAACCGTCCAAAAATTGCAGCGGGTTTATTTTTTAGAAAGCAATTTGGTAATTATACCGCTTTGCGGGTTGCGGGTCATTATGCACGGCTTGGTTACAGCGACGTTTACAGTAAAAACGAATTTCAGCAAAGGAGGAATTTAAGCTTCAATACCGATATTTATGAATTTTCATTGCAGGGAGATTTTAACTTTTTTAAATTCATCCCCACAGAGCGTGAACATAATTTTACCCCTTATATAACTTTTGGAATTGGCGTTTTCAGTTACAACCCATACGCCTATTATAAAGGGGAAAAAATATTTCTGCGCCCTCTCAATACCGAAGGGCAGACCTTTTATAACAATCGCAAAGCCTATGGGAGCATGGCTACATGTTTTCCGATCGGAGGGGGAATAAAATTCAATGTTTCTGGAAATCTTAATTTGTCATTTGAAGTGACCCACCGTTTTACCAGCACCGATTATATTGATGATGTTAGCACCACCTATGTTGGAATCAATAAATTTCCTGCGCCTGTAGGTACTGCATCCCTGGCAGCTATCCTTCAGGACAGGTCGTTTGAAACCGGGCCACCTATCGGTGTAGAAGGTCGGCAAAGAGGATGGAGCCGGCAAAAGGATCAGTATATCATAGCCGAGATAGGGATTTCTTATAATATCAGCTCTTACCGGTGCCCTTCTTCCAAATAGTCCTGCCTCAATATTTACTTTTCAAAAAATTACATCCTCATTGTTCGGATTACAAGGCCTGTTCCGGTATTTTGATATAAAAAGTATTTAGTACTTTTGCGCGCGAAGTCAGGCTCTTGGCCTGACTTTCTGCGATTTATGGGCCTGATGGACAAAATAGATATAAAAAAATTACCGCGTCATATAGCCATCATAATGGATGGCAATGGAAGATGGGCAACTGAGAGAGGTGAAGACAGGTTATTCGGGCACTTTCATGGAGTTGAGAGTGTAAGAAACATTGTAGAAGGCTGTGCGGAGCTGGGTGTTGAATACTTAACACTCTATGCGTTCAGCACCGAAAACTGGGACAGGCCAAAAGACGAAGTAAGTGGCCTGATGGAACTGCTTGTTGAAACAATACGGCAGGAAGTGCCCACCCTGAATAAAAATAATATCCGGCTGCACGTTATTGGAAACCTGCAGATGCTGCCTGGTGCTGCACGTCATGAATTAAATGAAGCCATCAATGAAACCCATGAGAATACAGGGTTAAACCTCGTGATGGCACTGAGCTACAGCAGTCGTTGGGAACTTACAAATGCGGTGCAGGGAATGGCCTTAGATGTAAAAGCAGGAAAGCTTGATCCAAAAGATATCAGTGAACAAACCTGGCAAAATTATTTGTGCACTGGCAAATTCCCGGATCCGGAATTAATGATCCGCACCAGCGGCGAGTTTCGCATCAGCAATTTTTTATTGTTCCAGCTGGCGTATGCAGAGTTCTATTTTACAGAAACCCTCTGGCCTGATTTCAGGAAAGAAAATCTTTATGAAGCCATCATAGATTTTCAAAAAAGGGAACGCCGTTTTGGTAAAACCAGCAGCCAGCTTATATCCTGAAATCTTATTTACAATCATCCGAAACCGATAACAGACAATCGTTTTAACAAATACTTTTAATAATTGAAACTAACTTGCCCGCTATTTAAAAATGAATTGATGCTAAAGATTTACAAGGTTTTTTTTCTTATTGGCATCGCATTATTTACCAGGATAACTGTCACCGGCCAGGTTACTTCAGACTCCACCAGCACCCCAGTAAAATCGGATACCATTCCTGTATCTGCGGATACCATTCCTGTATCTGTAGATGTAGACCTGGAGCAGATATTCAATGCAAAAACTCCCAGGCAATATACAATTGCTGAGATCAAAGTTACTGGCACACAGTCCTTTGATCAGGGATTGATCATTTCTATTTCAGGCCTTGCAGTGGGTGATAAAGTGATGCTGCCCGGTGCTGATAATTTCAGCAAGGCAATCGCGAATCTTTGGAAGCAAAATTTGATCTCTGACGTCGAGATCTATTTTGATAAGCTGGTAGGCACAAATCTTTCTATTGAGATCAGCATTACAGAAAGACCAAGACTCACGAATTTTAAATACAAAGGCTTAAAAAAGAGTGAATCGGATGACCTTGCTACAAAAATCGGTTTGAGCAAAGGCCGAGTGGTAACAGAGAATATGAAGCGCACCGCTGTCGATAATATCAGGAAATTCTTTGTTGACAAGGGCTTCAGGAATATTGATATCAATGTAGTGGAAGAAAAAGATCCTTCCGTTACCAATGGAGTGATCATGACTTTCATCATTGATAAAAGAGGAAAGGTGAAGATCAACCAGGTAGATTTTGCGGGCAATGACAATGTACCCGATGGCAGGCTCAAAAAAGAAATGAAAGGGACAAAGGAAATGAGCAGGCTTACCATATTTCCTCAGGACAATACCAATCCATATGATCAGAAAGACTCCCGGCTCAGTTTTCATAATTACCTGCAGCAAAATGGATACCTCTCCGTTTCTAAAACTAAAGAACTGGCAGATCCTTATTTCAGATTTAAACCCTTGACAGCTTCAAAATTCAATGACAAAAAATACCAGGAAGACAAGGCCAAGGTGCTCGATTATTATAATTCACTTGGATACCGTGATGCTGTGATCGTTGCTGATACTCAGTATTACAACCAGAAAGGAAACCTGAATGTTGCCATCAAATTGAATGAAGGTCATAAATACTATTTCGGTAATATCACCTGGCGCGGAAATACTAAATATTCAGATTCCTTGCTGAATGGTTTCCTCGGAATAAAAAAAGGTGAGATTTACAATGTAGTAACCCTGAATAAAAAACTTGGTAAACAGCCATCACAGGAAGGCGGCGACATCAGCAGCCTTTACCAGGATGATGGATACCTGTTCTTCCGCATAGATCCCATTGAAACTGCGGTGTACAACGATACAATTGATCACGAAATCCGTATTGTAGAAGGGCCACAGGCCACTATAGGGAAAGTAGACATAACGGGGAATGATAAAACAAAAGATTATGTTGTTCGCAGGGAACTGAGAACAATACCAGGTGAGAAATTCAGCAGGGCCGACCTGATTCGTACCCAGAGGGAATTGTCACAGCTTGGGTTTTTCAATCCTGAAAAAATAACACCCAACATCAACCCGAACGCGGAAAATGGAACAGTTGATATTACCTGGGGGCTGGAAGAAAAATCTTCCGATCAGCTGGAGCTTTCTGCCGGTTTTGGCGGGGGTATCGGTTTAACAGGTACGCTGGGAGTTACGTTCAACAATTTTTCCGTCAATAATATTTTTAAAAAATCCGCGTGGTCCCCACTTCCAACCGGGGACGGACAGAAATTGAGCCTGCGTGCACAAAGCAATGGCAAGGCATACCGGTCTTACAATTTTTCATTTACTGAACCCTGGCTTGGCGGTAAAAAAAGAAATTCACTTACCCTCAGCTATTATGATACAAAATATTCGAATGCCTATGATCCTCGTACAGGAAGATATTCAAGAGTGTATGCGGATTCTTCGTTCATTAAAACCACGGGATTTGGAATTTCTTTAGGTAAGCAGCTAAAATGGCCTGATGATTATTTTTCATTGGTATATGCGATCAATCTCCAGCAGTACCAGCTAAAAAATTATAACATCTTCCCGGGGTTGACGAATGGAAATTCAACCAATGTGAGTGTAAAGATTACACTTGCAAGAAGCTCAGCAGGTCCCAATCCGATCTTCCCGACGAGCGGTTCTAATTTTATCCTGAGTGGGCAGTTTACCCCACCTTATTCCTTGTTCCGGTCTGCATCATTTTATAGCAGCCCTACAGAAAAATACAAGCTGGTAGAATTCCATAAAGAAAGGTTCAATGCAGAATGGTTTGTACCGATCGGCAAAGCTTCAGGTGCTGAAAAGAATAAGCAATTTATTTTAAAAGCTGCAGCAAAATATGGTTTCATCGGAAGGTATTCAACCAAAACAGACATTTCACCCTTTGAGCGATTCCAGCTCGGTGATGCAGGCTTAAGTAATAATTTTGCATTGTTGGGATATGACATCATTGCACACAGAGGTTATCCTGTATACGACAATTCGGATCCGAAGATCAATCCAGATCAGACCACTGCGAGAGAATTTTTTACTATTTTCAATAAATATACACTGGAGCTTCGCTATCCTTTCAGCACAGGTGCCAGCAGCACGATTTATGGTCTTACCTTTTTTGAAGCAGCAAATGGATGGTTCAAGTTCAATGATTACAATCCTTTCAAGCTTCGCCGTTCTGTTGGTGTGGGAATGCGTTTCTTCCTGCCAATGTTCGGGTTGCTGGGCTTTGATTATGGCCTGGGCCTTGATAGGATCAAGCCGGGAGAAGGTATAAAAAGTTCCGGTAAATTTACATTCATGCTTGGCCAGGAACCCGAATAATTTAAAAATTACATCATGATAAAAAAGCTTCTGCTGTCAGCAATATTTGTGAGCACGATCATGTTCCATGCATCCGCACAGAGGTATGCTGTGATCGATACAAAATACATCCTGGAAAAATTGCCCGAATACAAGGCCGCACAAACCAAGCTTGATCAGTTCAGTGCGCAGTGGCAGCAGGAAATTGATAAAAAATCTTTTGATCTTGAAAAAATGTATAAGGATTATGATGCTGAACAAGTTATGCTTAGTGATGAGCTGAAGAAAAAACGTGAGGACGAATTGTTCAACCATGAAAAAGAACTCAAAGACCTGCAGAAAAAAAGATACGGTTATGAAGGAGACATTTTTAAAAAAAGACAGGAGCTGATCAAGCCCATACAAGATAAGGTATACAACGCTGTACAGCGTTTGGCGGTGGCAAAATTGTATGATTTTATTTTAGATAAAAGTGAAGGAATTACCGTTATCTTTGCCGACCCAAAATTGGACAGGAGTGATGATGTGCTGAAAGAATTGGGTGTTAAATAAATGCAAAAGGCGCCTTCACGTGCAGCCTTATCAACAAAATCAAACACTTTACATTAAATAAATATCAGAAAAAGAAAATGAAAAAATTCATTACAGTTGGATTAATTGCAATAGGTGCTTTTGGTTTAACGAATACAGCGGAGGCACAAAATAAAATGGGCTATGTGAGTGCCGATGAAATCATCGTGCTGATGCCGGAAGCGGCCAGGGTTGATTCACAATTAAATCAATACCAGCAATCTTTATATCAGAATGCACAGGACAAGCAAACAGCTTTGAATGAGGCTGTAGCAAAATTTTATAAAGATTCAACCACCATGACCGCAAGCCTGAAGGAAGTTAAAAGAACAGAGTTGCAAAAGCAGGTTCAGGATCTGAGCGGTGAAGAACAGAGGATACAAAACCTGTTTGAACAAAAACGCCAGGAACTTTCCATGCCAATTCAAAGAAAGTTACAGGGCGCTATCCAGGAAGTGGCAAAAGAAAATGGATATGCGTATATTTTTCCGAAAGAAGCTTTACTAGTTATGCCTCCAGGGGAAGATATTGGTGGTTTGGTGCGTAAAAAATTAAACCTGAGAGACCAGGCTCCCAAAACAGGTGTGCCTTCAAAAAAATAGTTCCAGGGTAAAAATCATCAGGAGCCATCATCCGCCAGCTGGAGATGATGGCTTCTTTATTTTTGTGAAATGAACACGAACAAGCCAATAGGGGTTTTTGATTCAGGTTATGGTGGCTTAACGGTGCTGAAAGAGCTGGTTCACAGCCTTCCTGAATATGATTACCTGTACCTGGGTGACAATGCCAGGGCACCCTACGGTACACGATCTTACGAAACGGTTTATAAATACACATGGCAGGCAGTTCAATGGTTTTTTAACCAGGGATGTCCGCTAGTGGTACTCGCATGCAACACTGCCTCAGCCAAGGCACTTAGAACCATACAACAGCATGACCTCATCTCCAGGTTCAATGATAAAAAAGTGCTGGGCGTAATCAGGCCAACAACCGAGATCATGGGGAACTTTACAAAAACCCGCCAGGTTGGAATACTTGGTACGAATGGTACTGTTCAATCTGGATCTTATCCAATCGAGATCAATAAATATTTTCCCGATGTTAAAGTATTTCAGCAAGCTTGCCCCTTGCTGGTACCTTTGGTAGAAAACAGTGAGTATGATTCGGCAGCTGCGGATTATTTCGTAAAAAAATACCTGGATGAACTACTCCTGCAGTCAAAAGACATTGACGCCATTTTACTGGCCTGTACGCATTACCCTCTTTTGATGGAAAAATTCAAAAAATTTTCTCCCTCACACATTACCCTGATATCCCAGGGTGAAATTGTTGCGCTTAGCTTGATGAATTATCTCCATCGGCATCCTGAAATTGAGTCGAAATGCAGCAAAAATGGAAACGTCGAATTGTATACTACGGATTCAAAAGAAGATTTTGACAGGCATACCACTGCATTTTTTGGAGAATCCCTTAATTCAAGGCATATCCAGATAGGTTAACGGTTGATTTTTTTAGTTTAACGGGTGGCAAATTTGAAATATATCCTTACCTTTGCCGTCCTTTCAAAATTAACGGGGATGGAGCCCGCTGAATATACAGGGACCTATTGCAAAAAGGAAAAAATAAAAAAAAATGCCAGGAAAAAAACGAACATACCAGCCGCACAAAAGACGCCGGAAAAGTGTGCATGGATTCCGAAAAAGAATGGAAACCGCAAACGGGCGTAAAGTTTTATCGAGCCGCCGGGCTAAAGGCCGTCATAAGCTTTCTGTTTCTGATGAACGCGGGGATAAAAAATAACAATGAATTCATTTTTTATATATACAGCCTCATCAATTGAGGCTTTTTTATTTTTGTCTTATTTAATGATATTTGAAAAACTCAACGATCATCCGCACACGTTTTACTTTTTCAAAAACTGAAAGGCTTAAAAGCCATAAACTGATCGCAAGGCTTTTCAGTGAAGGAAAATCTTTTGTAGTTACCCCATTGCGGATCTTGTACCAGTTCTCCCCCCTGCAGTCAAATTTGCAAAGTGGCTTTGCGGTAAGCGCAAAAAAATTCAAAAGGGCAGTAGACAGGAACCGGGTGAAAAGATTGATGCGCGAAACTTACCGTCTTCAAAAAAATGATCTTCGAATGATGCTGAAAGAAAGGGGAAAATGCATGTGTGTGTTTTTTATTTACACAGGAAATGAAATACCTGAGTATAAACAGCTGGTTGAAAAAATGCAATTTGCACTGGCCAGGTTACAAAAAATAGTAAATGAAAGTGCTGTTGAAAATTCTTAGTTACCCATTTATTTTTTTGATCAGGACGTATCAATTAATATTATCTCCATTGATTGGACCTTCATGCCGGTATACGCCTACCTGCTCACAATATGCGATTGAAGCATTGAAAAAATATGGGCCCTTTAAAGGTTTGTGGTTATCTCTGAAAAGGATAGCCAGGTGTAATCCCTGGGGTGGGCATGGTCATGACCCGGTACCATGATTATTTAAGTTTAGAAAGTTTAGGTAATCCTTCGATTTGAAGTATCTTATTACTTTGTGTTTAGAAAGTTTAGGAGAGCATTCGAGTTGAAGTATTTTATTAATTGAGTTTAGAAAGTTTAGGAGAGCCTTCGATTTGAATTATATTATTAGTAGGGTTTAAAATGTTTAGGAGAGTCTTTGATTTGAAGCATCCTTTATTATTTAATTTTAGAAGTTTAGTCAACATGGTTGCTTCTAATTTAAATGAATAAAGGTGTTCATTTAGCCAGACCTGTTTCGGGGTTGCACTTCTTTTTATCCTCTATCTGCCAAATCTTTCAGCCACTTTTGTCCAGTTCACAACGTTCCAGAA
This sequence comes from Ginsengibacter sp., assembly GCA_040003385.1. Classification (GTDB taxonomy): domain Bacteria; phylum Bacteroidota; class Bacteroidia; order Chitinophagales; family Chitinophagaceae; genus Ginsengibacter. Next base: position 66,178 of record JBDUCQ010000002.1, read on the forward strand.
AGCATTGAGGTAATCGGCACGCTTATTTTGATACTTGAGGTAATAGGCATGCTCCCATACATCACACCCGAGCAATGGAGTACACTTACATTCAGCAACATCCATTAATGGGTTATCCTGGTTGGGTGTTGAACATAGTACAAGCTTGCCATCTTGTGAGCCGAGCCAGGCCCAGCCACTTCCAAAACGGGTGATGCCGGCATTGTTGAATTTTTCTTTGAATCCATCAAATGACCCAAATGCTTCATTGATTGCGTCGGCTAGCTTACCATCCGGCTTACCTGTGCCCGAAGCCGCTGCCATGCTGTCCCAGAAAAAACTATGGTTCCAGTGGCCGCCTCCATTGTTTCTGACTGCAGGGCTGATTGTTCCGGCTTTCTTAACCAGTTCTTCAATCGTTTTATTTTCATTTTCTGTTCCTGCAATCGCTTTATTCAAATTATCAACATAAGCCTGGTGATGCTTGTCATGATGGATCTGCATCGTTGTTTTATCAATATGTGGCTCCAGTGCATCGTATGCGTAGGGTAGAGGCGGTACTGTAAATGACATAAAATATATATTTTGGGTTACTCTAATAATGGTCCTGACGTGTGCTACAAATTTACCCGCTTTAGGCCAATAAAATAGGGTAGTTGCGAATTATTCCTGAATACGAAAACCATCACCTTTTTGACCTGAAAAAATCTTTCATCAGAACAGCACATTCATCTTCGCATACATTGCTTTCAAGGATGGTTTTAGGATGCAATATTCTTCCGGAAGTCCTACTGGAAAAAGCTCCATGTTTGCTGTCAGTCGCACCAAATACCACTTTACCAATCTTACTCCAGTATAAAGCGCCTGCACACATGAGGCATGGCTCAATCGTTACATAGAGAGTGGCCGAGGGCAGGTATTTGGAGCCAAGGAAAGCATAGGCGGAGGTAAGGGCAATGATCTCGGCATGCGCAGTTGAATCGTTCAGCAGCTCTACCTGGTTAAAAGCCCTCGCAATTATTTTATCCTGCATCACAACAACAGCCCCAATCGGCACTTCGTCTGCTTCATAGGCTTTTCTTGCTTCCTTTATTGCCTGCCTCATGTAGTATTCGTCACTTTCAGCCATTGTTTGTTTTTATTAACTTGTTACAAATTTACTTGGTATGACCGGTTTAAATTCTTCCCTGGACGACATACGCACTTTTTTCATGAGAGGAGAAACAAGGTCTTATACTTTTCGCAGGAAACAATTGGAAAACTTAAAATCTGCGTTATTTCAATATGAAAAGGAAATTGAAACAGCCTTGTACAAAGACTTAAAAAAAAATGCTGAAGAAACCTACGCCACTGAAACGGGTTTGGTGCTCGCCGAGATAAATGTTACAATAAAAAATCTCAAAAAATGGATGTCACCGAAAAAAGCCGCTACCAACCTGGTAAATCTTCCATCTTCGAGTAAAATTTACCGCGATCCCCTTGGTGTGGTTCTCATCATTGCCCCATGGAATTATCCGCTTCAGCTAATGCTTATTCCCCTGGTAGGTGCTATTGCGGGAGGCAATTGTGCAGTGTGTAAGCCTTCGGAATTTTCTCCGGCTACCTCTTCACTTATAGAGAAAATGCTCAACGGGGTATTTTCTCCTGCCCATGTAAAGGTGATTACCGGTGAAGGTGCAGAAGTTGTTCCCGCGCTCATGAAAGCTTTTCGTTTTGACCACGTTTTTTACACTGGAAGCATTCCTGTTGGCAGGATGATTTACAAGATGGCCGCTGAAGATCTCATCCCCGTTACACTCGAGCTTGGCGGGAAAAGTCCTGCAATTGTTCATCCCGATGCAGATATTCCCATAGCAGCAAAACGGATCGCGTTTGGAAAATTTTTAAATACGGGGCAAACCTGCATTGCGCCGGACTATGTACTGGTGCATAAAGATGTGAAAGCAAAATTTTGTGACGAATTAAAAAAATGTATTTTAAAATTTTATGGGAATGATGCCTCTGTGAGTGATAACTATGGAAAGATCATCAATGAAAAAAGATTTGACAAACTTTTGAGTTACCTGGAACAGGGAAGCATTTTGACCGGAGGTGTTTATGACAGGCCATCATTGTTTTTAGGGCCTACGGTAATTGAAGATGTAAAACCTGGTGCACCCTTGATGAATGAGGAAATATTTGGTCCCATACTGCCCCTGGTTTCTTTCGATACCATATCTGAAGCAATAGAAATTGTATTACGGAATCCCACACCGCTGGCATTTTATCTTTTTACAAATAAAAAAAAGATACAGCAGGAATGGATTGAAAAAATTTCATTTGGCGGAGGTTGCATTAACAATGCAGACTGGCATTTTACCAATCACCATTTGCCATTTGGAGGAGTGGGCAGCAGCGGAATGGGTGCTTACCATGGCAAATATTCTTTTGATGCCTTCACCCGGGAAAAGCCTGTGATGAGAACACCCAACTGGTTCGATCCGGCATTTAAATATCCTCCATTGAAAGGGAAAATGAAATTGTTCAAATGGTTCATTAAATGAATCCATGGAAACACGTAAAAAGAGGATGACCTGATTTATTTTTTTAAGCTGCCGGTATAAACCATCGCTTTTTTAGCAAGATTTTTCCATATTCCGGCATGAGCAGCGGAGAGTTGTACCCAGCCACCCATGGCACGATTGCCCATTGGATTAAACAGTTTTGCACCATCCAGTAGTAAGGCTTTTTTCAAATCATCCTCCTGAAGTTTAAAAACCATATCATCTTTCCAGAACATAACACCCGACTTACCATTCTGCCCTTTCAAACACAATGCGCCGAACATTTTGCTTTCTTTTACCTCTGGCATCTCTTTGCCAATTTTATGAAACAGCTTTTCTGATTTTGTCATGATTATTTTTGTTTAAATGCCGGACTATCATAGCTTACTCCAAAACTCAACTCCTAATTCCTAATACCTGATACCTCATACCTGATTTCTCATACCTCCAACCTGGTTCCCTATCTCTTCCAGCTTGTTGGTTAAGATTTTTTTCTCTTTTTCTGAAGTTGTCAATTGTATGGCAGATTCAAGATAGTATTTTGCTTTTTCAAAATCATTAAGACGGGTATGAATTTCTCCAAGCAGGCCGTAATACAGATAATAAGAGGTGAGTTTTTCTTTGTCTTGTATGGACTCTAACTCCTGCAAGGCGGTTTTAGCATCCTTTACCTGCATGATCGCCACCACTTTATTCAGTTCATTAACAGGGGATGGAGACACTTTGCAAAGCCAGTCATAATACTTAATAATTTTATCCCAATCGGTTGCTTTGAAATTTGCTGCCATGCAATGTTCGTAGGCAATGGCAGCCTCAAGGTGGTAACTGCTTACCACGTTTCCAAAGGCTGCCATGCTCATGTATTCATTTCCTTTTTGTATCAGCTGTTTATCCCACTTACTACGGTCCTGCATGGGAAGTAAGATCAACTCTCCATTGGCACTTACCCTGCTCTCGCTTCTTGCCGAATGAAAACAGATGAGTGCCATCAATGCGAACGCCTGCGGCACCTGGGTGTAACGGTTTTCCGTGAGCAATTTACAAAGCAACATCGCCTCATTCATCACATCCTGCCGGATCGGATGATCAGAATTTGCAGAACTATATCCTTCATTGAACAACAGGTAAATGGTATTGAGCACACTGTCTGTTCTTAATTTAAGTTCCTCGCCCGAGGGGATGACCAACTTGATTTTATGCTGACGAAAAAATTCTTTTGTACGGTAAAGTCTCTTTGAGATCGTGTCTTCGCTTGTAAGGAATGCCTTTGCAATTTCCGGAGTGCTGAATCCACATAATGTTTTTAACATCAGCGTGATCTGGTTTTCAGCTGAGATTGAGGGATGACAACAGGCAAACATCATTCGTAAAAGGTCATCTTCAATCAACTCTTCTTTCCATAAATTTTCCATTGCCCGGGTAATCGTATACTCAGAAGTGAGGAGAATTTTTTCTCCATCACTAAAATCATACTGGATGGAATATTTATTTTTCCTGATAACATCGATGGCCTTATTTTTTGCCACCCGGAATAACCAGGCAGAAGGGTTCGCGGGTATGCCTTTAAATTTCCACACCTGTAGTGCCTGGATGAGCGTTTCCTGCACTACATCCTCAGCAGTCTCCAGGTTTTCAGTGCCGAAGATCTTTGTCAATATTGACACCATCTTTGTCGACTCATGGCGAAAAAGATGATCAGCGAGCGTATTAACAGAATTTGTAGCCTCCATAATTTTTACTAATATAAAAATTACAATAGTTTCATCCTGTTATTTTTCGGAGGAGATCATACCTTACATCTTAAGTTCAGCTATTTCCCTCACTTCAACGATCCCGCTATCAAACTCAAGAATCGGGCATCCCTTTGATATTTCGAGGGCTTCTTCATAGGACCCCGCTTTACAAATCAGATAACCACCCACCATCTCTTTCCCTTCCATGAACGGTCCGTCACTAATTACTTTACTGGTCCCTTTCACCTGTTTACCCGTTTTGTTCAAGGGTTGGGCTCCAACAAATTTTCCTTCTTTGCCAAGGTCACCCATCCATTGCATCCAGCGTTGCATGTGGGCCTGGGACTCTTCGGGTGAAAGCGGTACATTTCCACCCCTGAATAAAAACAAAAAATCTTGCATCCTGATAGTTTTTAATGTTGATGAATTAATCCTTTAATTCCTGTAATCGATGGATTTTTACTGTTTGGTCTAGCTGTAAGACATGGCTTCACTGGTAAAATATTTTTTTAATAAACCCAGCTGCCCGATATCATAACTTTCATGCTGTGCCAAAAAAGCAATCGTGCCACCAACGGTTGAATCACCGGTTGGATTTTTAAAGCCGGTATTAGAAACCCCTTCTTCTGTAATTCCGGCAATTGCCTCTTCCAATAAAGCTGATGCCTTTTCCCATTCACTTTTGATTGCGGCCATTGAAGGATAAGTATCGGATGGATCAAAAGGCTTGAAATTTTCAAATAATCCATTGTAAGGGTTTGTGATTTGTTTACCGAGGAAAGTGAGTATATTATATCGTGCCCATACAGTATGAGTGGCTATCCACCTGATGGAATTGTTGTGATCGCTGATACGCTCGTCTCCCTGGTCTTCAGTAACACCCGCAAGTGTATTCGTAAATAAACGGGTGTTGAGTTTGAAAATAATTGATAAATAATAAAGTGGATTGTTCATGTTAAAAAATTTTAAAGTTAAAAATTACGTATTGTACTGCGTTTAATTTTGTTCTGAATAAAATGACTTGTGTTCATATGACGAACCAGGAATTGAAATTTGGACAGGCGACGTAAGATTTTTCTTTTAGTTTTGACAATGAAGCATGAATTGATAATATTTACTCATGAGCCTTGTTCAAAATATCATCAAACAATTTTATAATTTAAGAATGAGGATCTCAAAAGTAACCGGCATCGGAATGAAAGTACGCACAAATGATAAGGATATAGAGCCGCCCGAGAGCTTTTACAATTTGAGCGCTCAGGCAAATAATGGACAAGTGGTAAGCTTTGAAACTTTCCGTGACAAAAAAGTTTTATTGGTAAACCTTGCAAGCAAATGCGGATTTACTCCCCAATACAAAGAGCTGGAAGATCTATACCGGCAAAATAAAAATAAGCTCACAGTCATTGGTTTTCCTTCAGATGATTTTGGAGGGCAGGAACCTGGCAATGACACTGAAATTGCAGAATTTTGCCGCATCAATTATGGTGTATCATTTCACTTGTTCCATAAAGACCATGTAACAGGTGAGGAAAAACAAAAGGTTTATCAATGGCTGACAACCCCTGAACTTAACGGGTGGAACCAGGAAGAACCGCGATGGAATTTTTTTAAATACCTGGTTAATGAAAATGGACAGCTGGTAAAAATATTTTCCTCGGCTGTCTCGCCTACCGGTCCTGAAATCACGAACTTACTTTAAATGACGTACAATGAGATCATTGGTACTATTGGGGTTGGGGCCATCCTGGTCGCCTATTTCTGTAACATTTTCAAAATGAT
>JBDUCQ010000120.1:0-8626 GCA_040003385.1 Ginsengibacter sp.
AGAGTAAGGTCTCTGAAGTAAAAGAGATACGCTTTACGCCGAATACGGATGACCACGATTTTGATTTCAAATCCAAACATGCCGAAAATTTCCTGAAAGACGGAAATAAGGTAAAAGCCTATGTGCAATTCAAGGGCCGTGCCATCATGTTCAAGGAAAGAGGAGAGCTCTTATTGCTTAAATTCGCTGAAAGGCTTGTGCAGGTGGGCACACTGGAAAGCATGCCCAAGCTGGAAGGCAAAAGGATGTTTGCCATCTTTGCCCCCAAAAGTCAGAAGAAAAAATAAACCAATTATTTTAATTCCCTCAATTGTCTGAATATGGCTTTTAACATTGTTGAATCAATTCAGAAGAGCCTCGGTTTCCCCCAGTTGCAGAAAATAGATCCGAATACCCAGGACGTTAAGAAACCGGATAATATTGTACCAGAGGATTATCTCGCACAGGCTGCAATTCCTGCTGTGCTGACCGGTATCTATAAATATACCAGGACCGATGAAGGCAACGCCGGAATATTGAAGGGAGAATTGAAAGGAGCCTTACTTTCTGTAATCTTTGGCAACTCAAAGGACGAGGTAATCAGCAAGGTCTCGGCCTATACTGGTAATTCAATGGACTATGCTGCCGGAAAAATGGAAGAGATTGCAAGGACTTCTGTAAAAATCATAAGAGAAAACCTGCAGGAGAATCCGACCGAAGTGAATGTAAAAGATCTGCTTACTGCCCAAAGGCACAATATACTCGTGTATCTCCCGGCTAATCTTCAATTGGGCGATACTTTACAGGATGAAACGCTTGATGACCGTACCAATAAAATGGAAGGGCCTGTTTCCGGTGTAATGCATTCGATCGGGCAGGTATTTTCATCTTCCGGGAATGATAAAAAGGAGGAAATTTAAATACTTCTTCAACCCCTTTTTACTTCCAATCTAAAATCGTACTTTTGCACCCCATTACGCATTTATGTATGCGGGTTGTATGCATTTACAACTGAAAACATATTTCCCATAAGGCTCCATAAGTTCTCCGTCTGTTCGGGGGCGCCAGCAGGGTGTAAAATTAAATAATAGCAAATGCCAAAGGTTAAAACCAACTCAAGCGCAAAAAAGCGTTTCAGGGTTACCGGTACCGGGGAAATTACTTTCCAGAAAGCTTTCAAAAGACACATCTTAACAAAAAAGTCCACCAAACGCAAGCGAAGCCTTCGCAAGAATGGCAAAGTAGGGCCTGCTAACCGGGATTTTGTAATGAGATTACTTCGTCTTAAATAACCAACCGGAAAAATATCAACCATAAACTATCATCACAATCACTAAGCCTTTATTTCTTTATGTAAAGGAAAGGCCTTAAAAAAAATAATTATGCCACGTTCAAAAAATGCTGTTGCCTCCAGGGCGAGAAGAAAAAGAATTTTGAAAGCAGCGAAAGGGTATTATGGCAAACGCAAAAATGTTTATACCGTTGCAAAGAATGTAATGGAAAAAGGGATGACCTACAGTTATGTAGGCCGCAAGCTCAAGAAGCGTGAGTACCGCACCTTGTGGATTGCCCGTATCAATGCTGCTGTAAGGGCTGAAGGTATGACCTACAGCCAGTTCATACACAAACTTGGTGCGAAAAGTATTGGGCTGAATAGGAAAGTGCTGGCAGACCTCGCCATGAATGAACCTGAAAGTTTCAAGCTGCTCATTGATTCCGTAAAATAAACTTTTTCAAAAATGATTTGAACCGTTCGTTTGCCAGCCGGCAGACGGCGGTTTTTTTATTTGAATGAATTGAGCATTCAATTACATTTGTACCCCATTGAATCAAAAACCCTCCAACAGCATGAATAACTCTTACACTGACCTGGTGCGCCAGACATTTAATTTTCCGCAGGAAGGGTTTGATCTTTCAAATGAATATTTGCAATACAACGGGGTGGATGTAAAAGCCCTGATCGATAAATACGGTACCCCTTTGAAGCTTACTTATCTTCCTAAGATCAGCATGCAGATCAATAAGGCGAAAAAAATGTTTGCGAATGCGCTGAAAAAGCACAAATATGAGGGCAAATATTTTTATTGTTACTGTACCAAAAGTTCTCATTTTTCATTCATCGTAGAAGAAGCACTGAAGAACAACATTCACCTGGAAACTTCGTATGCTTACGACATCGAGATCATCAACAAGCTGTACGAAAATAAAAAGATCACCAAGGATGTTTATATTATCTGCAATGGATTCAAGCAGAAGCCTTATACGAGCCGGATTGCCCGGTTGCTGAACACGGGCTTTACCAATGTGATCCCCGTTTTGGACAACAAGGACGAATTAAGGGCTTACCGGAAATCCGTAAGGGTGCCATTTAAGATCGGGATACGGGTAGCTGCAGAAGAGGAACCTACATTCCCTTTCTATACCTCACGGTTAGGCATACGCGCAAGGGAGATCCTCGAGTTTTATGTAGATGAGATTGAAGGAAATGAACACCGCTTCCAGCTGAAGATGCTTCATATTTTTTTGAACAAGGGGATTAAAGATGACATCTATTACTGGAGCGAGCTCAATAAGATCATCAACCTGTACTGCCAGCTCCGCAAAATATGCCCGGAGCTGGATTCCATAAATATTGGCGGAGGTTTCCCCATTAAGCATTCGTTGGGGTTTGAATACGATTACCAGTTCATGATCAATGAAATCGTGAGAAATATCAAAGTGGGCTGTAAACGAAGCAAGGTACCCATGCCCAATATTTTTACCGAATTCGGCAGTTATACGGTTGGTGAAAGCATGGCTCACATCTACAGTGTGATCGGGCAGAAAAATCAAAACGACCGGGAGATCTGGTATATGATCGACTCTTCGTTCATCACAACCCTGCCTGATACCTGGGGGATTGGGGAAAGGTTTTTAATGCTGCCGATTAACAAATGGAATGAAGAATACCAACGGGTTACTCTGGGTGGAATTACGTGCGACTCCCATGATTACTATGATTCTGAAGAACACATCAATGAAGTGTTTTTGCCGAAGCTGGGAAGTGGCGAACCTTTGTATGTAGGTTTTTTTCACACGGGTGCCTACCAGGACCAGATCAGCGGGTATGGTGGAATTAAACACTGCTTAATTCCTTCACCAAAGCACATCGTGGTGGGTTATGACAAGAATGGCCGGCTGACCGATTGGGTTCATGCCAAGGAGCAGACTGCACAAAGTATGCTGAAGATCCTGGGTTATTGAAGAAATGAAAAAACCTTCCGTTGCCGAAAGGTTAGTTGAATTCCAGAGTTAATTTTTTAAGCCCTAATCTTTATCATGACCACGTCCATGACCTTTGCCATTACCATGACCGCGGTTTCCCTGTCTGTCTTCATTATCATTTTCGCGATCATATCTATTTTCGCGATCATATTTTTTTTGCTGACCCGGCGCATACTGCCGAGCGCTTTTACCGCCATAGATTTTTTTGGCCTGTCCCGGAGGCAGCCACCTTCCGTTCTGAGGATACCTGTAAACATCGTTTGGATTTACAACGCCTCCATTTGGATAAGTAACACGGCCATCAGGATAGCGAACGGTTCCATCGGGGTAAACAACCCGTCCATCAGGGTAGCGCTGGCTACGGTCAGTGGGGTAAGTATAAACACCACCCGGGTGATGAATTGTTCCGTCAGGGTAAACAACTGATCCGTCTGGTAAAGTTCTAACTGTAGTTCCTACAGGGTACCGGGCAGTGGTTGAATTCGGATAAGTGATCACCCCGTTTGGGTGGCGCATCGATCCGTCTGTATACACAATGGTGCCATCAGGATACTTTTTCTTGATTGTTTGGGCCATGGAGGTAAATGAAACAATTGAAAAAATCAACGTCAAACACACTCCAAGTCCAAGGGTAATTTTACGTTTCATAGTAATTCGTTTAGGTGGGTGATAGTTCAAGTTTGAAACCATAATCTTATTATTTAAGCATCTTATCATTTTGTTAACATGGTGTTCTGTTAACAAAAATTGTTGGTAGTAATAGCCCCAACAAAAAAAGGCTCCTGTTTGAGCCTTTTAAATTTTTGATTAAAAAGATTTAGGAAATGACAATCTGTTTAACCGAAGGTTTCATTTCTTCATTCTTAGGCAAGTGTAATTTCAGTAAACCATTTTCATAACTGGCTCCTATTTTATCGCTTGCAATTTTATCATCAACGGTAAAGCTCCTCTTGAATGGTTGAAAATTAAATTCCTTCCTGATTTGCTTTTCATCATCATTTCCCTGTGGGGTTATATCAGAAGAGATGGTAAGAATATTTTTTTCAAGGTTGATGCGGAAATCTTCTTTATTCCTTCCGGGGGCTGCCATTACAAGGTTATAACTGTCTTTGTTTTCACTGATGTTCACCATGGGTAACAGCGCATTTTCCCTGGATGTACCGGAAGAAGAAGGCAGTTCATTCAGAATATCTTCAACCCATCCGTTGAATGATCTGTTGATCGGGTGGTTCAATTTTAATACTGTCATATTTTTCGTTTTTTTTTATGAATGTGATTTATCCATTTGATCAAACACGATACCAACCGGTATTACCTGCCAAAAACTGATGGAATAAAGCCAGTATGTCTTGCCAGGCCTTGATTTGCTGACAAAGTTTCTATTTGTATCAGAAGCTGATCTTTTGATGTAAATTTGCATCTCAATAAATTCTAAAATATGTATCCTGAAGAAATCGTGATTCCGATGAAGGAAGAACTTACAGAAAATGGATTTACCGAACTGGTATCCGCTCAAGAAGTGAAAGAAACCCTCGATAAAGATGGGACTACTCTTGTAATGATCAACTCGGTTTGTGGCTGTTCTGCCGGTACTGCAAGGCCTGGTGTGATTATGGCCGTTACAAACAACAACAAACGGCCTGAAAGACTTGTGACAAGTTTCGCGGGCTTTGATGTTGAAGCCGTAAAGAATATCCGCCAATACCTGATGCCTTACCCACCTTCATCACCAGCCATTGCATTGTTCAAAGACCGGAAGCTTGTTCATTTTATTGAGCGGCATAATATTGAAGGCCGTTCGGCCCAAATGATCGCAAATAACTTAAAGGATGCATTTGAGCAATATTGCTGAATGTATATTTACTTTATTAAAAAAGAGATAGTAGAGATTAAAAAATTCTCTTTATCTCTTTTTCATTTTTCGGAATAAATAAATGATAAATTGCACCCCATCTCAAATCTTAATTAACTGCCCATGTATCCGAACTTATATTATGCTATAAGGGATTGGTTTGGAATTGAATTGAATGGACTTAAGATTTTTTATACGTTCGGAATATTTGTTGCGCTTTCATTTATTGTAGGCGCTTTTTTTTTAAGCAAGGAATTCAAGCGGAAAGAAAAGCTGGGCCTTTTAGCACCGGCGGAGGAAGTCATCACAGTTGGCAAGCCTGCTACTTTTTTTGATTTATTGGTGAGTGGGGTGATCGGCTTTTCTTTCGGGTTCAAATTATTAGGTGCCTTTATGGCTATGAGAACTGAAGGTACCGACTTGCAGGAATATATTTTTTCATTGAATGGGAGCTGGCTGGGAGGACTTATAGCAGGAGCCTTATTACTGATTCTCAAATACCGGGAGAAGAATAAACAAAAATTACCAAAGCCAGAACAAAGGGTGATCAGGATATGGCCTCACGACAGGGTAGGAGATATCGTGATCATCGCACTTGTGTTTGGTATTATTGGGGCCAAGCTATTTGATAATCTTGAGAACTGGGACCGTTTTATAAAAAATCCGCTAGCAAATCTTTTATCACCCAGTGGACTCACCTTTTACGGTGGCTTAATTTGCGCTGCAATTGCAGTTTCAGTTTATGCAGTTAAGAAAGGCATTAATTTCTGGCACCTGGTTGATGTTGCAGCTCCCGGCTTGATGATCGCATATGCAATTGGCCGTATTGGTTGCCAGGTGTCCGGCGATGGCGATTGGGGAATTTACAACAGTGCATACATAGCAGACCAACCTGGTCATGTGGTTCCTGCTTCACCTGAACAATTCAACCGGAAACTGCAGGCAAATGCAGGTTATTTCCTGGAAGGGCGGGTCTTAAATCCCGATTCAACATCCTCTGCAGTTACAGACAGGCATTATGATGAGCTTTCCAAAGTCCCCAGCAAAAGCTTCAGGGGCCCCTCCTTTTTACCAGTGTGGTTATTTGCATATACATATCCGCACAATGTAAATGAGGATGGTGTGCTCTTGCCAGATTGTAACGACAAATATTGTCGTGTACTCCCACAGCCTGTTTTTCCAACTTCGTTGTATGAAACCACAGTCTGCCTCTTATTTTTTCTCTTGCTATGGAGTATCAGGAAAAAAATTATTATACCCGGCGTTTTATTTGGTATTTATCTGATGCTGAATGGGGTGGAACGTTTTTTTGTGGAATTGATACGGGTGAATGCCGTTTATTCCCTTTTTGGTTATCATCCCACACAGGCCGAACTGGTATCAGTTCTGCTTTTCATTGCAGGATTTGTGATCGTTCTGATACAGAATTCCAGGGCCAAATCTGCCTGATTTCATATTTACATTCCCACCATTCATCATAAGATCCAACCTTTTGTGTATAATATTGTACTATGTTTAGCAAAGTACCTAAGTTTGTATTGTAATATTCAAAACACAGTATTAAAAATCTTACAATGACACACAAAAGTACATTTATTCTTTCCATCTGCTTGATATTTAACTCATTAGCATTTTCACAAGCCATCCCGAAAATTTCAGGATCCATAAAAGACGGAGGTTTGCAAAAAATAATTGATGCTGCCACCATTTCATTATTAAGGTCGAATGATTCAGGACTTATAAAAACAGGCCTTACAGATAAAAACGGAGAATTTTATTTTGAGAATATTCCTGGGGGTAGGTATATAGTAATGGCCACTTCAATTGGCCATCGTAAAGTTTACAGCAAACCAGTAGATTTTGACGCTGCCAACCCAATATCTGTGGGAGTGCTACAACTCGAACCGGAAACTAAATCGCTCAAAGAAGTTTCTGTGATAAGCACTAAACCATTTATTGAAAGAAAAATTGATAAAACTATTGTCAATGTTGATGCTATGATATCGAATGCGGGCAGCACGGTAATGGATGTGCTTGAAAAGGCACCCGGTGTTTCGGTGGACAAAGATGGTAATATCAGCCTCAAAGGAAAACAATCTGTTGTGATCATGCTGGATGGCAAACCTTCCTATTTAAGCGGACAGGAATTGGCAAACCTTTTAAAAAACATGCCTTCGAGTGCTGTTGATCAGCTCGAAATCATGACAAATCCTTCAGCAAAATACGACGCATCAGGAAATTCGGGCATTATCAATATCAGGACTAAAAAGAATAAATTGAAGGGCTTTAATGGAAACCTAAGCACCAGCTATATTCAGGGATTTTACTGGAAGAACAATAACAGTATCAATATGAATTATCGTGCAGGGAAATTCAACATCTTTGGTAATTACAGCTACTCTCATTGGAATGGGATGGGTGATTTAACAATACACAGGAACTTCAGGAACAGCACAACCAAATTACTGGAAACTATATTTGATCAGAATGGATTTATGAAACATTCTTCAGAAGAGCATAATCTGAAGGCTGGAATTGATTTTTACCCTTCGAAAAAAACAACATTAGGAGTTGTATTATCTGGTTTCCTGAACCCGGAAGCACGCATAGGCGACAATACAACGTATTTAAAAAATGCTAACGGCGCTATTGATTCAATCCTGTATGCTACCAGCAATTCCAGCAATACATCTAAAAACCTCGGCGTGAATTTCAATTTCAGGCATGTGTACGATAGCCTGGGCAAAGAACTAACAGCTGATTTTGATTACATAAAATATGATAACAAGGAGAGCCAGTTTTTTACGAACAATTACCTGAACAGGGATATGACAAAAAGAAGGGAAAGCAGCGATTTGCGCGGCAACCTTCCCACCAATGTCAAAATATATGCAGGCAAAATTGATTACACCATACCTGTGATGAAGAATGGAAAATTAGAAACCGGGGTAAAATCAAGCTATGTAACTACTGATAATGATGCCCTGTATGAAAATCGTTTGGGCACAGCCTGGTTTCAGGACAATGGGAAAACAAATCATTTTGTTTACGACGAAAACATCAATGCCGCATATCTTAATGTAAACAAGCAAATCAAAAAATGGGGTTTGCAGGCAGGATTGCGTGCTGAAAATACCGTTGCAAAAGGCCACCAGCTGGGCAACAGCCTCAGGCCGGATTCATCATTCAAACGCAATTACACCAACCTCTTTCCCACTGTATTTGTAAGTTATGAGGCGAATAAGAAAAATACTTTTTCTATAAACTACGGCCGAAGGATTGACAGGCCTGCTTACCAGGATTTAAATCCTTTTTATTATTTCCTGGATGAATACACTTACCGTGTGGGAAATACACTGTTAAAACCTCAATTCACCAACAGCATCGAATTCTCGCATACTTATAAAGGATTTTTAACCACCACACTGAACTACAGCAAAACGGATGATGTATTTGCAAACGTGCTCGACCAAATCAACAGCGAAAGAAAAACATTTGTAAGAAATGACAACATTGCAACAAAGAAAAATG
>JBDUCQ010000025.1:0-27963 GCA_040003385.1 Ginsengibacter sp.
AACGGCGGAAACGATAAAAACTTCTCGCATATCTTTTACTGCAAAGATAAGCAGCACATATTTATTAATCTGTAGGCCGGCTCAAGTGGGTCATAATATGGTGCAACTGGATTTTCAACAGATCTCCGGTTTGATGATACCCATTAAAAGTGATGATGAAAATCTTAGAAACGATTTACAATGATTGACTCAATCACTGTTCTGGGTGTAAACAACCTGGTTTTAATAATCAAGCCTGACTACGCAGATAATCTTTTCACATACACTATATAAATTGCGAATCAATGGCTATTTTTATATAAATAAAAGCAATGAAACTTCCAATTATTTTAGCGTCGGTTTGCTTTTCAATAAACATTCATGCACAGGATTGTAAAAATTTGTATTATCTACAGTCCGGTAAAACCGTTGAAATGACGATTTACAGCAAAAAGGGCAATGTAACCGGCAAGCAGGTATATAATATTGGCGAGGTCACAAGTAACAATGGAATTATTGGGTCAACCATTACCTCAGAAATGATTGATAAGGACGGGAAATCCATAAACAAGTCAACCAATAAAATTCAATGTAATAATGGCGTCCTGATGATGGACTTAAAAATGTTTATTCAGGGTCCGCAGCTGGAACAAATAAAGAATGCAGATGCAACCGGTAGCGTTTCCTATCTGGAATACCCTGTGGATATGAAAACAGGGGATAAGCTTAAAGACGCAGATTTCAATATGGATTATACTGCCAATGGAATAGGTTCCAATCTCACGCTCAACATGTCTGATCGGTTCGTACTCGGAAAAGATAATGTAAGCTCGCCCGCAGGTTCATGGGATGCATTCAAAATAGGCTATAAAAGCAAAATAAAGATGAAAGTTGCAGGTATTGGCATCCCTATTAATATGGAAGTTACTGAATGGTATGTGCCTGGTTTTGGCATCGTAAAAACAGAATCTAAATATGGTTCAACTCTTATTACTTCCATCAAATAGACATTGTTAAAAATTAATTTGAATTAGCCCGTAGTGATCTTGAAAAATGTGCCTGATTTCATTTCATGAATTGATTCTTATCTTTTATCCCGTACATTTTACCTTGAAAATTCCATGATCTCACCAGGTACCATACAACAAATTCAAAGCAGGATCGATATTGTTGAAATTATCAGTTCCTTTATCAGGCTGAAAAAAAGAGGTACAAACTACATTGGGTTGTGCCCGTTTCACAATGAAAAAACGCCTTCATTTACTGTTTCTCCATCTAAGGAAATCTATAAGTGTTTTGGTTGTGGCCGAAGCGGCAATAGCATAGGCTTTTTGATGGAGCACGAAAAATACAGCTATGTTGAAGCTCTAAAATGGTTAGCTGCAAAGTATAACGTACCCATTGAAGAAACGGAAAGCTCGCCTGAAATCAAGCAACAGCAACAGGTGGCAGACAGCTTGTACATCATCAATTCTTTTGCTCAAAAGTTTTTTACAGAATCGCTGTTCAATACGGAGGAAGGCCAGGATGCAGGGTTGAGCTACCTGAAAGAAAGAGGTTACCGTGAAGACATCATTCGAAAATTTCAGCTCGGTTTTAACCCGGGCGCAAAAGACAATTTTGCCAAGGCGGCGGTGGCAGCCCAATATAATCCTGATTTCCTGTTGAGAACAGGATTGGTGGCACTTAGAGATGAAAAACTTGCTGACAATTACAGGGGACGGATCATTTTTCCGGTACACAACCAAAGCGGTAAAATTTCGGGCTTTGGTGCACGCATTATAAAAAATAATGACAAAGCACCTAAATACATCAACACACCAGAAAATGAAATCTATATCAAGAGTAAGATCCTGTATGGTTCATATTTTGCAAGACTGGCAATTGACAAATCTGATGAATGCCTGCTGGTGGAAGGTTATACGGATGTGGTTTCGTTGCACCAGGCAGGTATTGAAAACGTAGTGGCAAGCGGGGGTACTTCTCTCACACCCGACCAGTTGAGGCTCGTAAAAAAATACACAAATAACCTTACAATCATTTATGATGGTGATGTGGCTGGAATACAAGCAGCCCTCCGGGGACTTGATCTTGCCCTGGAAGAGGGATTGAATGTAAAACTTGTATTGATACCCGATAAAGATGATCCGGATAGCTTTATCACTAAAAAAGGTGCTCTTGCTTTCACAGATTTTATTGCAGCAAACAAGAAGGATTTTATAATGTTCCAGCTCGACATAGCATTGAAGGATGCCGGTGACGACAGCAACAAAAAATCAATCATAGTAAACCGTATAGCAGAAACGATCTCCAAAATTCATAAGGCGGAAGATTTTACCAAACAGCAGGATTACATTCGCAGAAGTGCTGAACTATTGAAGATCGATGAAAGCGGTTTGCATACTCTGGTTAATAAATTCATCAGGGAAAAAATCACAAAGGAAGAGAGAAAAATTTCTAGCCCCGATGATAAATATTTTCAGGAAAGTGCCAGCCATGCTGATGTTCCTGATGAGGATGTTTATAACCTTCTGAACCAGGATGAGTTTAACGAAAGGGCTATTGTGAGAAGTTTGCTCGAATTCGGGCTTAAAGAATGGGAACCAGGCACAACCGTAGCAGATTATATTTTTAATGAGGCAATGGAGGATGACATCATCGATCATTCAAAATTGAAGCAGGTTATGAGCAAGTATAAATCATGGTACGATGCCAAAATGGAGCCCACTGAGAGGAACTTTTTATACCATGAGGATCAGGAAATGGCAGCCCTTGTAATGTCAATCATGGAATTTCCCTACGAAGTAAGTGACGGGTGGAAAACACAATACGAAATGCCGGTACCTTCAAGGGAAGACACTTACCGTATGGAAGTTTTTTCTACCGTAAATTATTTAAAGCTCAGGAAAATTAAGCGACTGATCGTCATCAATCAAAAGGACATGGAAATTCCTCATACTTCAGAGGAACAGCTTTCGTTGTTGCAAACGCACAAGCATCTTAAAGACATAGAAGTAGAAATGACCAGGCAAATGGGAACAGTAATTATCAGGTAAGCTTCATAGCCCTATAAATATCCCGCAGTTTCTGCAACAGGCTTTGATTTGTGATTTATTTTCAGGGATTGCAGAGGTTTTCTTTTATCCGGCGAAAATTTGCCCGGGACTATGGAGTCAACCCTTTTAAACTGCAAAGCACTCCATACATAATCTAAAACTACCTGGTCTTCACTCTCAAAACCATTCATGCGCAGGTAACTCCAGGTACAATGGCGGTTCAGGTCACTCACAATTTTAGAGGTCAGTTTTGGAAATGCAACCCATAATTTGGCTAAAGGCTGTAATGCCGGCAGAACCTCTGTTAAAATCCCATTGAGCTGGCATTGGTTCAAGGCAAAGATGAGTGCAAAATCAATCTTGCGGATCTTGAGCAATGGAGTTACATTCTTTGCAAACGAGACCTTGGCAAATTGTTTTTCGATGGTGGAAGGAAGCCCCTGGATCAGTAAATTCTTTTCATCCCTTAATTGCAATTTTTCAAAAATTGTTGGCAGCATAAATGTAAAGAGATTGAGGATTAGAAAGAGTTGCAAAGGTAAACAATAGAAATGACTTGCAATAGTAAAAAACCTGTTCTTTTAACAAAAAAGCCCCATTTTCATATGGGGCCTTCGTGAAATCTTAAATTTGACTGATTTATCTTGAATTAACAGGTTTATAGTATTTTAATGCCTCATTCATATAAGTTTGGAGTTTCTGAATTCGCGCCTCGTCGGTCGGGTGAGAACTTAAAAATGCAGGTGGCTTGTTGCTGCCATTACTTGCATTTGCCATCCTTGTCCAGAATGGTATTGCTTCTCTTGGATTGTATCCGGCCATTGCAGCGAAAATCAAACCATAATGATCAGCTTCCAGTTCCTGGTTCCTTGAATTTGGCAATAATACCCCTATTTGAGCTGCGGGACCATATATATTATTAAAAATTCCGTTTGCCTGCGGATTGCCTGAGGTAAACAGGTCTCCTCCCAAAGCCAGTCCCTGGGCAAGCATTGCCTGGCTTATCCTTTCCTGACCATGATGAGCTACAGCATGTGTTATTTCATGTCCCATCACAATTGCCAGTGCAGCTTCGTTTTGTGCAATAGGCAGCAATCCCGTGTAGACTACCACTTTTCCTCCTGGCATGCACCAGGCATTTATTTCTTTGTTGTCTACGAGGTTGAATTCCCATTTATACCCGTCTAATTCTTTGCTCAGGCCTTTAGAAGTATAATATTTTGTAATTGCGCTTGCAATCCTGCCTCCAACCCTCCTCACCATTTCAGCATCCTTGCTTACATTATCACTTACCACTTTATTTTGGGAAAGAAATGACTGGTATTGTGTTACAGCCTCCTGTTGAAGTGCACCCTCCGAAATTAATGAAAGTTGCTTTCTTCCGGTAACAGCATTAGTTGTACATGCAGAAATGAAAACTGTACAACCAGCAAAAAAAATAAATAATTTTTTCATGTTGCTCTTTTTTTATATAATAAACAATTGCTGTACCAATTATTGATACAAATTCCTAATCTTTTGCGCCAGGCAATGATTTAAAGCAATAATGATAAAAATTAAGATTAGTTTTTCCGCCTTGATTTCCGCCTATCCCTGTACTTAAGGATTGGAACGCGGCTTTCGTTGCCTTTGAGAAGACGACTGATGTTTTTTTGATGCGTAAGCACGATCAGTGCAGCTACAGCAACTGCGAAGACCCTGTAAAAGACTTCCTTTTCGTTATAGATCCATAGCACGCAGATCGGCAATGCTACACCTGCCACAATTGAGCTCAATGAAATATACCGGGTAAGATAAAGAACAGCCAGAAAAACAGCCACACAGCTTACTGCAACAATTGGTTGTATGGCAAGGAGCATCCCAAATAAAGTTGCTACTCCTTTTCCGCCGCGGAATTGTGCCCAGATTGGAAATATGTGCCCTGCCACTCCTGCCAGCCCCAGGCCTATCATCAAGTTAGTTCTGTCAAGTTCATTGTGCAGGTAATGAGGAAAAAAATTGTAAAGTGCCACAGCAACAATTCCTTTGAGCATATCGGCAGCCATTACGATCGTTCCGAAGCGTGAGCCGAGTACTCGGAAAGTATTGGTTGCACCCATATTACCACTTCCATATTCGCGGATATCAATATCAAAATATCTTTTACTGATAATGAGGGCAGTCGGTATAGAACCGATGAGGTAAGCAACAATAATAGCGATTAATTCTTTCATCAATTACTTTGTTGACACACAAGTAGGATCGCAAATATACCAATTTAATCTTCTCTGAACCTCCGCAGGTCTAACTATCTTTCCCCATTGCAAACGTGATACACACCCAGCTTTCTTTTGTTGATACCGATTTACATGTAAATCCAATATTCGAAAATTCCCTAACCAGTTTGTCTTGATCTCCCTGCAAAAAACCACTGATGATCAATAAAGAGCCTGAATGGGCTGCAAGTTTTAAATCAGCTTGATTTGCAAGGATTGTGTTCAAATTAATATTTGCAAGTATAATATCAAACGCCCCAAGGCCGCTAAAATTATCTGCCTGTAAAATTTGAACGGGTGTATGGTTGATAATTATATTTTCTTTCGCATTTTCAATGCTGTTCTCATCATTGTCTATAGCAGTTACGGAAATCGCTCCCATTCTTTTTGAAAGAATGGCCAGTATTCCGGTACCTGTCCCGAAGTCCAGTACTTTTTTATCTGTAAAATCAAATTCTTTCATCGCCTGGATCATTAAGAACGTGGTTGCATGATGTCCGGTTCCAAAGCTCATCTTTGGAGTGA
This sequence comes from Ginsengibacter sp., assembly GCA_040003385.1. Lineage (GTDB taxonomy): Bacteria > Bacteroidota > Bacteroidia > Chitinophagales > Chitinophagaceae > Ginsengibacter. The sequence goes on from JBDUCQ010000025.1 coordinate 5,816, forward strand.
TGATAATTTCATGCTGAACTTTTTCAATCGGTGGATGAAATGTTGCGCGAATTCCGGCGAAATCCTCGACCATTACTGGCGAAAATTCCTGTTCCCACTTTTGATTCCAATTAATTGTAGGTATCAGTGTTTTGGAAAACGATAGGTGGTGCTTTCTGCACAATATATCCAGGGTATCTTCATTATAGTTTTCTTCCATAATAAATGCGCTCAGTATGTGCCCGTTTTCTTCGAAGGCATAATAATCCATGCCGGATAGTTCTGCCACCAGCAATTCGAGCTGCTCTTGAGAATGAGTATTGATATTGATTTCGGTATAATTGGGCATAAAAAGAAGGGCCTGCATTCACTGCAAGCCCATTCGATATTTTTTACGTCTTAAGCTTACTGACGCGGATTATTTTCATTCTGAGCAGGGCGTGCAGGTTGTTCCGGTTTGGGCAATAATGCCTTCCTGCTTAATTTAAATTTCCCTGTTTTAGGGTCTGTGCCAACAATCTTAACTTTTACTTTATCACCCTCATTCAGCACACCTTCCATGCTATCCAGCCGCTTCCACATGATTTCGGAAATGTGAAGTAAGCCTTGCTTTCCGGGCAAGAATTCAACGAATGCACCAAATTCTTTGATCGATTTAACAGTGGCTTCATAAACATCACCAACTTCAGGTACTGCAACAATATTTTTGATCCAGGCTACTGCCTGGTCAAGACTTTCTTTATCAGCAGAAAAAATACTCACTTCGCCTGTTTTCCCTACTTCTGTAATGTTGATAGTTGCACCGGTGGTTTTTTGGATTTCCTGGATAATTTTTCCGCCGGGCCCGATTACGGCGCCGATGAATTCTCCATCAATAATCAATTTTTCCATTCTTGGTGCGTGTGGTTTCACATCTTCACGGTGTTGGGGAACACATTCATACATGGCATCCAGGATGTGTAACCTTCCCTTTCTCGCCTGTTCCAGGGCCTGTCTCATGATATCCATGCTCAGGCCATCCACTTTAATATCCATCTGTACACCGCAAATCCCTTCGCGGGTTCCGGTTACTTTAAAATCCATATCACCTAAATGGTCTTCATCACCCAGTATGTCGGTAAGGATCGCATATTGTTTGTCAGCAGAAATCAATCCCATTGCCACACCACTCACGTGTTTCGGAAATGGAACGCCTGCATCCATGAGTGCAAGTGAACCGGCACAAACGGTAGCCATAGACGAAGAACCGTTGCTTTCCAGGATATCGCTTACAATTCTCACCGTATAAGGATAGTCTGACCCTGGCATCATTTGCCTCAATGAACGCATTGCAAGGTTACCATGGCCAACTTCCCTGCGTCCTACACCTCTCATCGGTTTTACCTCACCCGTTGAAAATGGAGGAAAATTGTAGTGCAAAATAAATTTTGAATAATCACTCTTGGCCGCACTTTCTATCAGGAGCTCATCAAGAGGGGTACCCAACGTTACAGTGGTAAGAGATTGAGTTTCTCCTCTTGTAAAAAGCGCCGAACCATGCGGTGTTGGCAAAAGGTCGGTTTCCATCGTCAAAGGACGAACGTCTTCAAGTCCACGGCCATCCAGGCGAACTTTTTTATTAAGGATCATGTCCCTGATGTAAGTATACTGGAGTTCTCCAAAATAGTATTTAATGAGAGGCACATCCTCATCAGGGAGTACACCGAGGTGCTCAATAAGCTCATCTTTCAACAGACTGAACGCATCAGACCTATCTTGTTTTGCCGACGCAGATGCAGCTATTTCTTTAATCCTTTTCTCTGAAAACTCATTGATCTTAGTGTGGAGCTCTTCATTTCTATAAGGTTTGACGTATTCTCTTTTCCCTTTTACTCCCGCTTTTTCTCTCAATTCTTCCTGCGCTTTCACCTGCACCTGGATTGCCTGGTGAGCAAGTTCGATTGCCTTTACAAGGTCTTCTTCCTGGCATTCTTTGCTGCCACCTTCCACCATCATGATATTTTTGGCTGTTGCTGCAATCATATACTCCATATCTGCCTCGGCCAGCTCACTACGTGTGGGATTGACAATCATTTTTCCATCAACCCTTCCTATTCTTACTTCTGAAATGATCTCCTGTATCGGGATGTCTGAAACAGCCAAAGCTGCAGATGCTGCAAGGCAAGCCAATGCATCAGGCATCACCTCTGCATCGGAAGATATCAGTGAAACCAAAACCTGTACCTCGCAAACATAATCCTCCGGAAACAGTGGACGTAAAGCCCTGTCAATTAATCGTGAAGTAAGAATTTCATAATCATTTAATCTCGCCTCTCTTTTAAAGAAGGAACCCGGGATACGGCCGGCAGAAGCAAATTTTTCCTGGTAATCTACAGAAAGCGGAAAAAATGACTGGCCTTCTTTAGGCTCTTTATTGGCAACTACAGTTGCCAGGATAATACAGTTGTTTAAACGAACAGTAACGGCGCCATCCGCCTGTCGTGCAAGCTTTCCTGTCTCAATGGTGACCATCCGTCCATCGCCTATGTCAAACGTAACTGAAATTGGTTTGGGTATCATAATTTGTTCATCGTGTTTATATTAAAAAAATAATCCCAACTGGTAATGTTCAGTTGGGAATGGCTAAAAAATTCTTCCTGGAAAAAAGATTATTTGCGGAGTCCTAACTTCTCAATTAATGAGCGGTAACCCGTAAGGTTGTGTTTGCTCATGTATGTAAGCAACCTTTTACGCTTGCCTACCATCTGCATTAAACCGCGTTGTGTGGAAAAATCTTTTTTATTGTTCTTCAGGTGATCAGATATATGGTTTATCTTTTCAGTCAGGATGGCAACCTGTGCATCAATTGAACCTGTATTCTTTGCACTTTCTCCATATTCAGCGAAAATATTCGCTTTTTTTTCTGTTGTTAAATACGACATCTTCTTAAATTGTTTATTTCTCGTTTTTTATAAGTCTGCAAAGGTAATAATAATTTTTTAAAATTCCGGTAATGGTCTGGATAATAACACTCAGTCAAAGGATTTCTGCAAACACCTTAAATGTAAATTTTTACTGAATCTTATTTATTCTTTTCACTTCAATGCAAGAATCTACAGTCGCAAGACGATTTCATTTCACACCATAGAAAATTGTCATTTGTAATTTTTGCCTAATTAAGGCATCTTTACTTTTTTATAATGCGTATGAATTTTGCGATCGTTGGGTGTGGAAGGATTGCCGGCAGGCATGCAGAGAATATCATGCGCTTTGGAACCCTGATCGCAGTATGTGATAACGACCGGGTCAAAGCGGATGAATTTGCGGTTCAGCACCATGCTACCAGCTATTATGGAATTGAAGATCTTTTACAGCACGAAAAAGATATCCAGGTAGCAATTATATGCACACCTAATGGTTTACATGCGGTTCATTCCATCCAATGCCTGGAGGCTGGTATGCACGTTCTCTGTGAAAAACCTTTGGCCATTTCCGTGAACGATGCAAAAAACATGATTGATGTGGCAAAAAAGCAGAAAAAACGTCTTTTTATAGTAAAACAAAACAGGTACAACCCACCGGTGGTAGAAGTTAAAAAGTTGCTGGATGCTGATAAACTGGGAAAGATCTATAGTTTCCAGATCAATTGTTTCTGGAACAGGCCTCCGGATTATTACAAGGACAGCTGGAGGGGCACAAAGGAATTCGATGGGGGTACATTATTTACGCAATTCAGCCATTTTATTGATCTGTTATACTGGATGCTCGGTGATGTATCGCGTGTAAAATCAATTGTAAAAAACCTGGGACATCCTGAAATTGAAATTGAAGATACCGGAATGGTGATTTTTGAAATGAAATCAGGTGCCACCGGCACTTTGAATTATACTGTAAATAGTTATCAGAAAAACATGGAAGGATCATTTGTCATTTTTGCCGAACATGGAACGGTTAAAATCGGCGGTGAATACCTGAATGAACTTGAATACCAGATGATAGGAAATCACCTTCCCCTGCAAATACCGGTATCGGCAAAACCAAATCTTTATGGTTATTACCAGGGTAGTATGAGCAATCATGATAAAGTGTACGAAGACCTTGTGAAAGCGCTGAACCATAATGAACATACCATGCCTGGCGCTGAGGATGGATTGAAAACTGTTGAAATTATCCAGATGATTTACCAGGCCGCAGCTTTAAAGCCACTTTGAGATTGATTAAAAAATATGATTATTTATTGCACTGTTACAAATGACCTCAGTTACGATCAGCGAATGATTCGGATATGTACCTCCATGGCAAAGGCCGGTTATACAGTGTGGCTTGTTGGAAGAAAATTAAAGAACTCGGTTCAATTAAAAGTTCAGCCATTCTCACAAAAAAGACTGTACTGTTTTTTTACAAAGGGTAAATTATTTTACGCCGAATACAACCTCCGGCTTTTTTTTTTCCTGGCATCAAAAAAAATGGATTGCATCTGCGCGATAGACCTGGATACAATCCTTTCATGTTATTTTGTCTCCAGAATTAAAGGTGTTAAAAGGATCTATGATGCTCATGAATTGTTTTGTGAAATGAAAGAAATTGTCACCCGGCCCTCGGTTTACAGGGTATGGAAAAAAATAGAACGGTTTTCAGTACCGCGATTTACCCATGGATACACAGTTAACGAACTGATTCGCGATGAATTTGCCAGGATGTACCGTGTAAATTACGAGGTGATAAGAAGCATGCCCTTGCAGGTTGATTTTGAATTGCCTTCAGAGAAACAAAAAAATATTTTATACCAGGGAGCAGTGAATGAAGGAAGGAGCTTTGAAACACTGATCCCTGCCATGAAAACTGTGCCCGCAACGCTGATTATTTGCGGCGAAGGCAATTTTTTAGCAGAAGCAAAAAATTTGGTAAGGGACCACCAACTGGATGACAAGATTATATTCAAAGGAAACATTTTACCGAAAGCTTTGCGCGAAATAACCCGGCATGCATGGATTGGGATCACATTATTTGAGAATACCGGGCTGAGTAATTATTATTCTCTTGCCAACCGGTTTTTCGATTATATGCATGCTGGCATACCGCAGTTGTGTGTTGACTTCCCGGGATATCGCGAGATCAATGAAAAGTACCAGGTTGCACTTTTAATTTCAGATCTGAGTGCATGGAATATTTCAGATCAATTGAATGTTCTGCTTAATGATGAAGTGCTGTACAGGAAATTACAAAAGAATTGTCTTGTTGCCAGGGAGGTATTCAACTGGCAAACGGAAGAAAAAAAATTAGTAAGTTTTTATCAGCAAATACTTGGATAAGCACCTTCATATTGTTTGTCTCGACGTACCATTCCCCCCGGACTATGGGGGTGTTTTCGATCTGTACTATAAGATCGTAGCATTGCACCAGCAAGGGGTTAAAATTCACCTTCACTGTTTCGAGTATGGGCGCGGAAAGCAGTACGACCTTAATTATTATTGCACAGAAGTAAATTATTACAAGCGCAGGAAAAATATCATGGCATTTTTCAGTGGCATACCTCATATTGCAGCTTCAAGAGCCAATAATGAATTGCTGCATAATTTATTGAAAGATGATCACCCTGTCCTTCTGGAAGGCATTCATTGTACCTGGTTTTTATATCAAAATAAATTAAAGGAAAAAAAAGTGCTTATCCGGCTGCACAATGTAGAATATGATTATTACTTCAACCTTGCGAAGGTTGAAACATCATTGATGAGAAAACTGTATTTTTTTACAGAAGGCTGGCTGTTGAAAAGATATGAAAAAAAGGTAGCTGAAAAAGCGTTATGTGTTGCCGTTAGCAAAAATGATATTTCGGTTTACAATTCAGAATTTGGAATCACCAGCATCGAATATTTGCCTGTTTTCCTTCCCTATATAAAGTTGAATTGCGTAACTGGAAATGGTGATTTTTATTTGTACCATGGTAATTTATCAGTGATAGAAAATGAAATAGCAGTAGAATGGTTACTGGAAAATGTTCATGACCCTGCCATTCCATTCATCATCGCCGGAAAAAATCCTTCCAAAAAATTAGTTGACCTGGGAAAAACATATACCGGTGTTTCCATCATTGAAAATCCAACAACAGAGACCCTAAACGAATTGATAAGGTCAGCGCAGGTACACCTGCTCCCATCCTTCAATTCATCAGGCATCAAGATAAAGCTCATCAATGCCCTGTTCAATGGGCGGCACTGCCTCGTTAACCAGGAGGCAGGTATTGAAACAGAACTGGAACTCCTTTGCCATGTTTCAAAAAAGAAGGATTATAAAAAAAAGGCCGCAGAGTTATTTACCAGGCCATTCACAGAACAGGATATTGAATTACGCTCAAATGTTTTGCTGGATAAATTTAACAATCAAAAAAATGCATTGCAGCTTATGCAATGGATATACTAGCGTTGTCCCAAACTTTTCCACCTTCAGTTTTTATGGTCCTGGCAGGGAATTTATTGATTACCATATAATCATGAGTAGCCATCACAATGGCAGTTCCATAATCCCTGCTGATGTGGAACAGCAATTGCATGATCTCATCCGAAGTTTCAGGATCAAGATTGCCGGTTGGCTCGTCTGCCAGGATCAATTTTGGGGAATTCAACAAAGCCCTAGCTACATCAACTCTTTGTTGTTCTCCTCCACTCAACTCGAATGGCATTTTAAAACCTTTTGTCTTGAGACCGACTTTGTCAAGAACGTCAGAAATTTTTTCATCCATCAATGATTCGTCCTTCCACCCCGTTGACCGCAAAACAAATTTCAGGTTGTTATTCACATTCCTGTCTGTGAGCAATTGAAAATCCTGGAAAACAACCCCTAGGTTTCTTCGTAAGTAAGGAACTTTTTTCCAGTCCATATGTTTTAGGTCGTAACCTGCTACGGTTCCCTCCCCTTCTTTTAAAGTCAGGTCTCCGTATAATGTTTTGAGCAAGCTTGACTTTCCCGTACCTGTTTTACCCACCAGGTAAACAAATTCTCCTTTGTTTACTACAATATTCACATCAGATAATATCAGTGAATCACGCTGGTAAACATTTACATTTTTTAATTCTAATATGGAATCCGTCATAATATTTTTGTCATGGATTTAAGGCGTAAAGATAATTATATATAAGACTGGCTGCTCAAATTTCAAGGTCATATCATATCATCCTAAAATGTCAACTCTGAATTATTGATTTTTATTAGAAGTTCTTTTTTATCACTGGGTTCCACCCTGCCAATGATTTGGGCGTCTATATTGAAATTCCTGGCCGAATCAATAATTTCATCAGCATAACTTTGACGGGTATAAATTTCCAGGCGGCAACCCATATTAAACACCTGGTACATTTCCCTATCGTCAGATTTACTTGCCTTTTGGATGAGTTTAAATATTTCAGGAGTTTCAAAAAGATTGTCTTTAATGATCTTTAAAGGCCGGGGCAGGTATTTCAGGCATTTGGTTTGTCCTCCACCACTGCAATGGATCAACCCGTGGATACTTTCAAAATTCTTTTCAATCAGTTGTTTAATCAATGGCGCATAAGTTTTGGTAGGCGAAAGCATGAGCTTTCCAATTGTGGTTTTGGGTTCCAATCCGGATGCCGGAACCGGATCTGTCATTTTATTCTCACCAATGTATGCAAGGTCATCCTCTAAGCTAGTGTCATAGCTTTCTTTAAAATTTTGTGCATAGTATTTGTCCAGGAGGTCGTGCCTTGCCGAAGTGAGCCCATTGCTGCCTATGCCACTGTTGTAAAAAGATTCATAGGTGGCCTGGCCATAGCTGGCGAGGCCTACTATCACATCACCAGCCTGGATGCGCTCATTGGTGATCACTTTATTTTTGGGCCATCTTGCCGTCATGGTTCCATTTACTGCGATCGTACGTATCACGTCACCCACGTCTGCTGTTTCACCTCCCAGGTAATGAATATGAATTCCATATTCCTGCATGCTGGTAAAAAAATCCTGGCTGCCCTGGATCACCTGTTCAAGTATCTTTGCCGGGATGAGATTTTTGTTCCTGTCGATGGTTGAATTGAAAAGTATGTTGTCATAAATTCCAACGCACAGAAGATCATCCAGGTTCATTACAATGGCATCCTGCGCTATATCCCTCCACACAGATATATCGCCGGTTTCTTTCCAGTACAGGTAGGCCAGGATACTTTTTGTTCCTGCGCCATCAGCGTGCATCACATTTATAAAATTGTCATCACCTCCTAAATGGTCGGGGTATATTTTACAAAAAGCATGAGGAAACAATCCGTGGTCTAAGTTTTTGGTTGCGGCATGAACTTCTTCTTTTTGCGCAGAAACGCCACGTTGTGAATAAAGAGACATGCTTAATGAATTGGTTGAATTGAACAGGCCGGTTGTAAAAATAAGATTGAAGACTGAATAATCAATTTCAATTCTCAACTTTCAAATATCTAAATTAGTTTTGCATCGCTTTAATTATGAAGGTACATCGTGATATCAATAGCTTACCCAAATTCAGAAAAGCGGTGGTCACTGTAGGCACTTTCGATGGTGTACACACGGGCCATCTCCAAATCATTAAACAATTGAAGGATGAAGCTGAGAGAATTGGCGGGGAAACTGTGATCATTACTTTTCATCCGCATCCACGAATGGTGATCAACCCAAAAGAAGGAAAGAAATCAGAAGGAACACCTGGTATTTGGTTACTCAACACACTCGATGAAAAGATTTCATTACTCCAAAAACAATCCATCGATCACCTCGTGATCGTGCCTTTTGACCAGGCTTTCTCAGAACAAAAAGCCGGCGATTACATCAGGGATTTTTTAAAGAAACTATTTAACCCGCATACCATTATCATTGGATATGATCATCATTTTGGCAAAGGCAGGAGTGGAAATTATAAATTGCTTGAAGAGTATGGTTCCATTATGGATTTCAGTGTGAATGAGATCCCCGGGCATGTATTGAACGATGTTGCCATCAGCTCAACAAGAATAAGGGAAGCATTATTGGCGTCAAACCTTATTACCGCCAACAAATATCTGGGGTATGATTATTTCTTTAGTGGCGAAGTGGTGGAAGGAGATAAAATTGGCAGAACTCTTGGGTTTCCAACCGCCAATATCCGGGTTAATGATTTTAACAAACTGATTCCCGGAAACGGTGTTTACGCGGTTCATGTGATCGTTACAGGAAGTGACCTGGTATTCAATGGAATGATGAATATTGGAATAAGGCCCACTATTGGTGGTACAAAAAGAATGATGGAGATCAATATTTTTGGCTTGGATGAAAATATTTATCATACACAGCTGACTGTTTTTCTGAAAAAATTCCTCAGGCCGGAAATAAAGTTTGCGGGATTACCCGCATTGAAGGCTCAGCTTTTTATAGACAAAAAAGCAGCAGAACAGGCTTTGAATGAATTGTGAAAAATGCACCAGCACATTTAAAATCAGGATCATCAGCTTATTGAACTTCGTAGCTAGCTTTCATAAGCGTGAATAATTTTAACCGCCATTTCTCTCAGCAAAGAAGCATCGGAGCTCACTGCATTGTTGATACCCAGGCTTTTTAAATTGTATTCATGCAATAGCATGATGGCATGCTCAACACCTGAGAATGAATAATTAATCATTGTTTCCAATGCCTGCTTCACTGCAAAAGGATTGTTATAGAATAGCGGCCTCAGAGCTTTCTCACTTTTGTCGTTCATTTGAAAGATGGTTGCAACCCGGCTGAAATGATTGTACAATGCGGGCAGAAGCATCTGTATGGGTGCTGCTTTAGGATTGGCCTCAAAATATTTGATGATCATAAAGGCTTTCACCAGGTCTTTATTACTGAAAGCTTCCTGTAATTCAAAAACATTGTATTCCTTACTAACACCCACATAAATTTCGATATCATCTTCCGTAATACTTTTCCTGTTTCCCAAGTTCATGGACAGCTTTTCAATTTCACTTGCAATCCTGTTCAGGTCATTTCCGATGTGGTTCACCAATAACATAAGGGCGCGCGGCGCTATCTCCAATCCTTTGGAATTCACAAAATCAGTTGTCCAGCCGGGCAATTGGTTATCGTATAATTTTTTAGCAGTAAAAAGCTCACCATTTTGTTTCAATATTTTGGATAAGCGACTTCTGCCGTCAATGGATTTTCCTTTATAGGACACCACCAATATAGTTGATCGCAGAGGATTGAGGATGTATGATTCGAGTTTATCGATGTCTTTCATTTGCTGGGCCTCTTTTAACAGCACCACTTGCTTCTCGGCAAACATTGGATACCGCCTGCAAGCGTTGATCACTTCAGTCCAGTTGGCATCCTTGCCGTAAAAAACTGTAAGGTTAAAAGATGATTCTGCTTCATTCATAATCGAATGCTCAGCATATTGCATCAGCACATTAATATAAAACTCCTCTTCTCCTTCAAGCCAGTACAATGGCTTAAATATGTTTTTTTTCCAGTCTGTTAAGATATTTTCTGAAGTCATAATCAAATTTAAATCATTCAAAAACATATGTGATAATGAATGAAATATAAAAAATTTAGCTTTTTAACGTTTTGCTGATACTTTGATGCAACCCCTTTGGCATGGTTTTGGAAAATAAGTAGGGTATAATCAAATTTCTTACGTTTCACTAACAATAAAAATCATCCACATGAGTTTCGAAAACTTTCCAACAACTCCACCACCAACTCCTCCTAAACAAACAACACCGCGAAATGATTATCGCAACCTGATTACAGGAGCACTGGTTGTAATTTTACTGGGTACATGGGGTTATATTATCTGGGACAAAAGTAAAACTAAAGAGCAGACCCAGCAGCTTTCAAGTCAAATTGTTACATCTGATTCAAGCAAGAATGAACTTCAGCGTGAACTAAATGATGCCGCTATGAGGTTAGACATGCTCAAAACGACAAATTCAAGAGCTGACTCCCTGATGAAAACAAAAGACCATGAAATCAACGGGCTGAAAAGCAGGGTACAAACTATCCTAAACAATAAAAATGCAACACAGGCTGAGCTCGCTGAAGCAAGAAAACTGATCAATGAATTAAAAGGCAACATTGAGAATTATACAGCAGAAATTGAAAAACTACAAGGAGAGAAAATTAAATTAACAGAAGAAAAAAGAGTAGTAGCGGGTGAAAGGGATGTCGCCAGGAAAAATTATGATTCTGCAAATGTTGTTATTAAAGACAAGGAAGAAACAATTGACATCGGTTCAACCCTGCATGCCTCTAATTTCAGCATCGTAGGTATTAAAGAGAGGACCAATGGTAAAGAAAAAGCAACTACCAGTGCAAAACAGGTTGATAAGTTAAGGATCTCCTTTGATGTTGATGAAAACAGGATTACTCCTGCAGGACCAAAGGATCTCTTCGTTTCAATAACTGCACCTGATGGAACACCGGTTGCAGTAGAAGCACTTGGATCAGGGAAATTTGTTACCAGGGAAGGTATTGAAAGACTATTTACGAAAAAGGTACAACTTGAATACAAAACCGGCGAACGTCAGCAGGTAAATGTTGAATGGAAACCCAACAGTAATTTTCAGCAGGGGAATTACAGGATTGAAATTTATAACAATGGATTCAAAATCGGTGAAGGGACAAGATATTTTAAGAAGGGCGGATTATTCGGATAATTTAAAATTCCAATTATATATAAAAAACGGCTGGCCTGTAGAAATTATCTACAGGCTTTTTTTTTGCTAGAATAGCGCGCGCAGGGTGGCACGCCCTGTATGTATTGCTCTTGTTTCACCGGGTTTACGCCCTTCATACTGGAGGTTGAGTTCAATATTTCCTGCAAGTTTTTTCGTTAGCTCCAGGTTCCATAAGTAATTTTTACCCGGTAATAAACCATCAAGCAAAATATAGCCAACGGTCGAATTTGCTGACCCTCCAACATAAGAAATGTTATTGTAGGTGATTTTTCCATTTAGAGTTCCCGTTGAGAGCACATTGTATCTTACTTCCGTGCTGACCGCATTGTTCACCACTTTTTCACCCAGACCTGTTTTATTTGATTTGTTATCATAATCATAACTCAAACTTACCCTCAGGTTGCTTGCATAAATATAGCTGGCAATGGGTTCTATTGAAAACTGATCCACGTTGTAATTCCGGTTCGCAAATTTGGGGGTCAGCAATTGATTTTTGATGTATTTGTTTGTTACAGAAGTGGTGATCGAGCGGTTAATATTCCAGCGGCCCCTGATTGTAACGTCCCTTAATCTATGGCTTTCAAAACCATAATTGAGCAGGGTTTTTCCATTGTTCAGCCGGTGGGTAATGTCCATCCCCCATTTGATATTGGTCCGGTTAAAATATAGCGTGTTGGAAAAAAAAGAACTTAATGTGATGAGATTTGTGTCTGAGAGCTTTTTACTAAACGGGTTGAATTGAACGAGGCCATTTGAAATATCTTTTTTTGTGATCTGCAGTGCTGAATTGGTGTTGAATTTTCCTAAAAATTTTTGAAACCTGTTTTTATTCAGGGGAGAAATGAGCGCAGACGGATTCAGCTCGAAACTATAGTTGAACTGAACATAATTTGCTTTCACGTATTCATTGGTGGGAGTGAAAACACGGATGTATTTTTTCTGGTCCTGGTAAACGGCAATTTCAAATTCGTTCAACTCGGGTATGCCATTGTTGTTATAATCATTCCATGTATACTCACCCTGGCCGGCTGGCACCTCAATATAAGTATATGCCCTTTTCTGTTCCTGACCGCCACCCACTTCATACAAAAAACTTCCTGATAAGAATCCTTTTAATTCATTCACATTGTATTCTATCCTGCCCAATAAGCTTTCATCTTCCTTTTGCCTGGCAAGGAGTGAATTCAACAATTGCAGTTTCCGGTAAGTTACATTGAACCGGAACTGGTTATTTTCATTTTTCAGCAATTCGGTGGAGAAGCTGATATTATTGCTTCTGTCAGTACTCAGCAGGTCTTTTTGAAAAGGATATTTATCTTTTCTTGTAAAATAGGTAATCCCCCATTTATTCAAATGCGTATCCGCTGATTTTATATATACCTGGTAGATATCGAAAGCGAAACTTAACGGGCTGAGGGTGTCATAGGCTTTCTCCTTTATTTTATTGTGTTCACCAGAATAGGTTCCACCGATGAATATACCACCCATTTTTTGAAGTTGTTTAGAGATATCAATTGATGGCCTGCTGAATGAACCCTGCTGTGTATTGCTGTTAATATTCGTGATCGTTATCTGGTCCGAGATTTTCCATCCATCAGACTGGAAGAAATGAATGAAGGAATGCCTGATCCCATTATAATGATCACTGCGGTTGTAGTTTGTAAAAATATATTTAAGGCGGTTGTTTATACTATCGGACAGTTGAAAGGAAACATCGGTAAGGTTTTCGTTAGCAACAGGGGCATCAAATGGCAGGCTCCAATCACGGTTGAATTCTACATTCCTCAGTCTTTCCAATGGACGAAATTTGGCCTGTACAAATTCATAGTCTGCCTGAGAGAGCAGGTTAAAATTCTTTCTAATTGAACGGAGAACCCTTGTATCCAGCTGGTAGTGCACTTTTGCAGCAATTCCCTGGTCATTGCCCTTGTCTTTTCTTGAGAAAGTGTTGATGTCATTATTGCTGAGTGCCAGTTCTGTCCTGAAAATTGACCTTCGGGAATTGTATTCAACAGCAGTGCTGATCAGCTGATGTTTCTTGGGCGTGATCAGCAAAGTAACAGGTTCCCAATCTCCCTGCGGAATTCCGCTTATATTGGGTTGCACCCACATGAAAACCCGGCCATTTGCATTGCCGCTTACTGCGGTATAGTTCCCTTTTCCAAAACCCACATTTAAAAAAGAGACATTGAATAGAAAATCCTTTTTATCATTTGAATAAACATAGATGGAGTCGTGCCTGCCATTGAACACTGTATCTGTTCTTTTATACAAAATCTTATTGACAGCAAATGTATCGGGGTACGCATTTTCATACCTGGCACTATCTAACTGGTCCCCTATGGTGGACAGGAATTGTTTTTGCCTGGAGTCGAGATCCTGGTTTATGGTAGAATTTTTTGCATCTGTATTTGAAAATGCGGCCACGCTGATCTTCAGCTTTTTATTAAGAGAAATTTCATCATTGGCATACACCAGTGAATTCAGGTAATTCCTGTCTGCATATTCAAACTCTGCCTGGATCCGGCTGTCTTTGGTGATTAAGCGTTTAGGCGTGAACGTTATTTCCGCTGTATTGTAATTAATGATGTAATCCTGGTCTTCACCTCTAACCAGCAATTGCCCGTCAATGAAAACTCTTTCTGTATTAGCCAGCACCACGAAGAAAAGTTCATTACCAGCTCCCCTCAACCTGTAAGGTCCCTGGTTGCCTTCGAGTGGTGCGATCACATTCGTAATGAATTTGCCTTTTGCGATAGCACCGCTCAACAGCAATGAATTATGAATCGTATGCTTCACTACATTATCCGTCTGGAAGGATGCACCCTGAAGTCGTTTGTAAAAATTAAGAAAATAATTCTGACTTTGCCTGATGTCTATGTCCCCGAAATTTGCCTGCCAGCCCTTCTTTTTAACCTGCATAAATACACGGTCAAAATCCCTGATATCCTGTGTGTTCCCTTCCGGCTGTATAGGGATGTTATTATCGCTGATCGCAGCACTCAGTTCAAGGCTGTCACCAATGAATCCATTCAGCTGAAGGTTTAAACTGGAATTCACAACGGCATCCTGGTTATTTCCAAATACAATTCCACGCCCAAAGCTGCCATTGTAATTCATGTTGCCAAAGTCAATAAGCTTTGGGCTTTGGTTTGAGGAAGGATTAAAAACGTAAGGTTGCATGGTGAAATTGAACCGGATGCTGTCATAATTAAACCTTCGGGAAGATGCATTTATCCGCCCCGGGAAAACCCGGTAAATGGCAGATACCTGTTCCATGGATGGTTTTATTTTCCATTTAAGCCGTGCGTTCACAATATCAATTTCATACATACTGTCTGCAATACCGATGATTGAAAAGGAATTTGGCACAATGCTGTTGCTGTCGATTTGGATGCTGCTGTCAGCAACTGGAATGTATTTCCGTCTTATATTGGAAAGCTGAGGATTGTTCTGAGCTACGGCTGCTTCGATGATAAACAATAGGATAAGGAGAAAATATATCCGTGGTGGCTTCAATAGTTTTCTATTCTAATGCATAAAATTACCATTTATTGTGTTCGCCGGAACAATCGCCTCTCGTGATGGCAATTTGCAGAAAAGAGTTAAGCTTACGTTGTGTATTAACGCCCATCAGTCTTTAGAGTCGAGGCCTCCGGAAAGATATTCACGGTTCATCCGCGCAATATTTGCAACAGAAATACCCTTCGGGCACTCTGCTTCGCATGCATAAATATTTGTGCAATTACCAAAACCTTCTTTGTCCATTTGTTCCACCATGTTCAGGACCCTCACTTTGCGTTCAGGCATTCCTTGCGGCAATAATGCCAACTGGGCAACTTTTGCACCTACAAACAACATTGCTGCTCCATTAGGGCAGGCTGCAACACAGGCGCCGCAACCAATACAGGATGCCGCCATAAATGACTCATCGGCTTTTTGTTTTTCTATGGGAACAGAATTTGCATCAACGGCGTTTCCGGTATTCACAGAAACATAACCACCTGCCTGTATGATCCGGTCGAAGGCGCTTCTGTCAACGATCAAATCCCTGATAACAGGAAAAGCGCGTGACCTCCAGGGCTCTACCACGATCGTGTCCCCATTTTTGAAAGCCCTCATGTGCAACTGGCACACAGTATTTTTTTCCCATGGGCCATGGGCCTTGCCATTTACATACATGCTGCAGGATCCGCAGATTCCTTCCCTGCAATCATGATCAAATGCAATGGGGTCTTTGCCTTCAGTGATCAGCCGTTCGTTCAGAACATCAAACATTTCCAGGAAGGACATCTCCGAAGAAATATTTGAAACCGGAAATGTTTCAAAACGTCCCTTGGTTGTGGTGTTTTTCTGGCGCCACACTTTTAATGTTAGATCCATGTTATAATGTTCCATTCAAAATTATTTATAGGAGCGTTGGGAAGGATGTACTACGTCAAAATGTAATTTCTCTTTATGCAACTCTTCCTGCCCTTCTTTATATTCCCAGGCGGCTACATATGTAAAATTCGAATCGTCCCGCTTTGCTTCGCCTTCGTCTGTCTGCATTTCTGTTCTGAAATGACCACCACAACTTTCTTTCCGGTTCAAGGCATCAATGCACATCAATTCTCCAAGTTCAATAAAATCAGCAACTCTTCCTGCTTTATCCAGTTCGGCATTGAATTCATTGATCTCACCGGGTATACGCACATTCTTCCAGAATTCATCTT
Source organism: Ginsengibacter sp. (assembly GCA_040003385.1). GTDB lineage: Bacteria > Bacteroidota > Bacteroidia > Chitinophagales > Chitinophagaceae > Ginsengibacter. The sequence goes on from JBDUCQ010000025.1 coordinate 22,161, forward strand.
TCAATATTCTTATTTCTTCAATTGCAGATTTTAAGCCATCCTCATTCCTGGCCATACCACATTTGTCCCACATTATTTTACCGAGTTTTTTATGAAAGCTTTCCACCGATTGCGTTCCCCGGATATTTTTTAATTTCTCAATTCTGATTCTCACTTCATTTTCGGTTTCTTCGAATTCGTGAGCCGTTACTGGGATAGCTGCCGTCCGGATTTCATCTGCAAGGTAATTTCCAAGTGTATAGGGTATTACAAAATATCCATCTGCAAGACCCTGCATCAGTGCCGAGGCTCCCAGCCGGTTTGCACCATGATCACTGAAATTTGCTTCACCCAAGGCATACAGTCCGGGGATGGTTGTCATAAGGTCATAATCTACCCACAAACCTCCCATGGTATAGTGAACAGCTGGATATATCCTCATGGGTAAATCATATGGATTTTCCGCTGTGATCTTTTCATACATTTCGAAGAGGTTGCCATATTTTTCTTTAACCACTTCCTTTCCTAAATTAATGATCGTTTGGTCGTCTGTATGTTCAAGGGCATGCTTGCCCACTTCAATGAGGCCATATCTTTTTATCGCATCTGCAAAATCCAGGTACACGGCCATTTTTGTTGTCCCTACGCCATATCCTTCATCACATCTTTCTTTGGCTGCCCGTGAAGCAACATCCCTGGGCACAAGGTTGCCAAAGGCCGGATACCTCCTTTCCAGGTAATAATCACGTTCTGTTTCCGGGATGTCGGTGGGTTTACGGTTGTCACCTTTTGTTTTTGGAACCCAAATCCTGCCATCGTTACGAAGGCTCTCACTCATAAGCGTAAGCTTGCTCTGGTGGTCACCGCTCACGGGGATACAGGTTGGATGTATTTGTGTGAAACAGGGGTTGCCAAAATATGCCCCCCTTTTATGTGCCTTCCATGCAGCTGTTACATTGCTGTGCATGGCGTTCGTACTTAAGTAAAATACATTCCCATAGCCTCCGCTGCACAATAACACAGCGTGGCCGAAATGACGTTCCAGGTTGCCATTAACAAGATCTCTTGCAATAATTCCCCGCGCTTTGCCTTCAATCATTACCACGTCGAGCATTTCGTGCCTTGAATACATTTTTACATTTCCAAGTGCTACCTGCCTTTCTAATGCACTGTAAGCCCCCAGCAATAACTGCTGCCCGGTTTGCCCTGCGGCATAAAAAGTTCTTTGCACCTGTGTACCACCGAACGACCGGTTACTCAGTAAACCACCATATTCCCTGGCAAAGGGAACACCCTGGGCAACACACTGGTCAATGATCGCGGTGCTAACTTCGGCGAGCCTGTAAACATTGGCTTCGCGCGAACGGTAGTCGCCGCCTTTCACAGTGTCATAAAATAACCTAAAAACAGAGTCCCCGTCATTCTGGTAATTTTTGGCTGCATTGATCCCACCCTGTGCAGCAATGCTGTGCGCACGTCTCGGGCTGTCCTGGAAACAGAATGCCTTTACTTTATATCCCATCTCTCCCAACGACGCAGCCGCTGATGCACCTGCAAGCCCGGTGCCTACTACGATCACTTCCAGCTTCCTCTTGTTGGCAGGATTTACGAGCTTCACATGGCTTTTGTAATCCCGCCATTTGCTTTCCAGCTGTCCTTCAGGAATTTTTGCGTCTAGCCCCATACATTATGTATTGATCAATATAAAATTCAAAACCTTTATTGCAACCATTTTAAATAAACAGACATGGGCATAAACGCAAATAAAATGCATATGCCCACTGAATAAATAACCCCCATTGCCCTGAGCAAAGGGGTATACCTTTTATGATGAATGCCGAAGGTCTGGAAGGCGCTCTGGAATCCATGCAAAAGGTGAAACAAAAGCGAAACAAGTCCCAGCATATATAAGAATATGACTACCGGGTTTGAAAACACCTCCTTCATTTCTCCGTACAAATTGATGGGTGCGTCGTTTTGAAAGTAGAGTGCTGTTTTTGTACCCCACCAGAAATGGTAGAGGTGCATCACCAGGAAAAGTAAAAGCAAAGTACCCAGCAAACCCATAGAGCGGCTGTACCAACGGCTTTTGGAATCCGAGCGGTTCATCTTATACCGTATGGGACGTGAGGCTGAATTTTGTTTCCATAACAAAAATCCCTGCGCAATGTGAAGTGCAAATCCGGCAAATAAACCGACTTCGAGGATCCGCATGATGATATTGTGACTGAGGAAATGGGCGGCAGTATTGAAAATCCTCCCACCGTCATTGTAAAATATGAGTGCATTCACACCGGCGTGTATCACCAGGTAAAGAATCAGGAAAAACCCGGTGAAGCCCATTACAAACTTCTTGCCTATCGAGGATGTAAAAAATTGTTTCCATGTCATATACTATCGTTGGAGTTGTTCCTGAATTGCAAAAATACTACACGGGAAGCAAAAACATTTTGTAATTATTATGAACCATGACAAGGAAATACAAGATTGTTTAAATATCCAGCCTTCGCATGAGGATGTTGTCTAGCTGGGTAAAGAGAAGGTCGGGTTTTATGGTCCGCCATTGGGGTATATCCATTAGCTCGATGTAATGCTGCAAGCGCGCCCTTTTAAAATCATACTGCGTTTGTTCGGGCATGTTGACACAGATGATCCATCCTCCTTCGTCTGTTACCTGGTCAAACCACTCTTCATAATAACTGTCATCACTGCTGTGAAAATTTAGTACGTTTTCGGCAATTAGTATAAATTTTATAATACCTTCTTTCAAGAGGATGTCTATCACGTCACGCTTTAAGCTCATGATGTCATTTTCAATCGCGTCGTTCCATTCGCCGATCATTTCAATGATCGCATAGCCGGCATTGTAATCTGCCATCAGGACTTTTATATATAATGTTGAACTGCCAAACTCATCCCATTGCGGATGAATATAATAATTGTACACTGTAAGTGAGAATTCGAATTCACTGTATACTCTCCCGAAAAAAGGAGATCGCTCGTCTTCTTCCGATGTGTACAAATAACGCCAGTTATCATATGGTTCAATGTATTGCAAGCGGTTTTATTTTTTGATCAATTGGTCTTTTAATGCATTTACAAACTTATTATATATGCCAGCGAAATAATAATAATTATTGAACATATTTTGCGGTGCCTATCTTGCAACCTGCATGAAAAAGGGCCGTTCCTTGGTAAGAAACGGCCCTTGTATTTATTAACCCGGTAAATTTTAATCAATGACGATTTTGTCGCTGAATAATGATTTCTTATTGGAATCTGTGATTTTGATCATGTACATTCCCCCAGCTGGTTTTGTTTTCAACTGCATGGTCTCTACCTGGCTGCCAGATTTCACAAAAACCTGCTTGGTTTGTATCAGCCTGCCCTGGAGATCAGTTAAGGCAACATTATATTCACCCCGCCTTGTATTGTCAAATGTAATTTTGAATTGTGATCCGCTTACCGGGTTCGGATAAATTGAAACGGCTTCATTCCCGATGTAGTCTCTTTGAATCAGCTCAGCCGCACCTAAATTATTGTGAGCGTAAAGCAGGTTGGAATTTGCAAGATCTGACGCATTAAAAACCTGTCCGGAGGTAGTTAATTTTTCCGCATTCAGATCTTTTATATTTACTTTATAAAACCCGTCGAAAGTATTGGCGCTGCTAACAATTACATTATCATCATTGTCAACCGCGGCACCATTGATGGTAAAAGAAGGTGCCAGGTTTTTGATCCTTCCCATATAATTTGCCACCCTGCTGTTGATGTCTATTTTAAAAAGATGATTGCCCGCTGTGAACAGGTATAACTTTCCTGCCTGGTCAGCAACTATGTCTCCACCCCAGCTGCTGCACTTATTGTGAACCGATACTCCATTGGCGGAAGCGGCAGCATCTACAAGATTTCCAAGGTCAGTAACCACTGTTTTCTTTCCAGTAGTAAAACGGATCAAGTGATTGCCATCATTTGTGATCGCATAACCATTCCCGTCCGATCCCATTGTCATACGGGTAAAATTATTTGCTTCATCAAGCTGATTCACTGAAGAAAGTATTGCTGACTGCACAGACGTAAATTTGAGTTCACCGTTTCTCGAATTCATATCGAGCCAGCGCAATTCCCCATTGCGCATCGGGATAAAAAATAATTTTTGATGCCTTGCATCGTACGCTGCGGCGGCCACCATGGTGCTGGTAGGCGATACCACCGTAGTTTTTGAAGCCGACTGATCCTTGCCTTGTGCCCCGAAGAAAGTAAATTTTGATTTGCCATTTTCAAAAATGGTATTGATCACTTTACCGCTTGAAAGGTCTATTTCACGTATATCAGTCCAGGAAAAATTTCCGTTGGCCTGCCCCGTAATTGCATAGGCTTTACCGCCTTTTTGCGCAAATGAGAACGAAGTAATTAAAGTAAGAAGTAAAAGTAAAGGTGTACGTTTCATGATTGTATGAATTAGAGTTAAACGGATTGTTCACTATAAATTTAGGATAAAATTAAATAGTTTCACAATAATTATTGACCACCGGACACAGTTTTTTTAACGCTCCCGTTTCTGAGCAATAATTCTTTAGCCAGCGAATAGTCCGCAATTCCTAATTCTTCCATAACGATCTGTACTCCCCTGTCAATCAGTTTTTCATTTGTGAGCTGCATATTTACCATTTTATTACCTTCTACCCTTCCAAGCTGAATCATAACCGCAGTGGAGATCATATTCAATACCAGTTTCTGGGCAGTTCCGCTTTTCATCCTCGTGCTGCCTGTGATGAATTCAGGGCCTACTACAACTTCAACAGGGAAATCTGCAATCATGCTTACAGGCGACCCCGGGTTACAGGAAATGCTTCCACAGAGTATTCCATGATCCCTGCATTTCTGAAGCACGCCAATAACGTATGGAGTAGTTCCACTCGCTGCGATGCCAACTACCACGTCCCGGCCGGTTATATTAAATTCCTGCAAATCTTTCCAACCCTGTTCAATATCATCTTCTGCAAATTCAATAGCTGCAGTAATCGCCTTGCTGCCACCTGCGATGATGCCGTTTACAAGGCTTGAGGGTACCCCAAAACTTGGTGGACATTCACTGGCATCGAGGATACCAAGTCGCCCGCTTGTGCCAGCCCCGATATAAAAAAGACGGCCTCCCGTGAGCATTTTGTCGACGACTGCATTGATGAGGGACTCAATTTGAGGTATAACTTTTTTTATTGCAGCTGGCACCTTTGAGTCTTCCTTATTAATGCCGGCAAGGATTTCATGAACCGGCATTCTTTCCAGGTTGTTATAATGTGAAGGCTCTTCAGTGACTTTTTGGAATGTTTTCATGTAAATTTTATTCTGATCAGATGCCCCCATAATATTTTACGAGTCCCAGCATAGGATTCTTTATCACTTTCCCGATGTTCATTTTATATTGATCGCATAAGCCCGATAATACATCCTTAAATCCGTATGCGATGCTCCCAACAAAGTGCAAAGGTACAGTTCGGCTTTGTTGATATTTATCGAGGTGATTGTAAAAAAAATCATTCAAGCCATCCTCGATGATGTTTTCTATCATGTAGTGCCCCCGGTTTTCGGCAAGAAAGAGTGCAAAGGAAGCGAGGTAACGGTTTGGCAATGGTTTTTTATAGATGGCAGTCAGGATCTCTCCACTGCCAACCCCAAATTTTAACCTGAACTTTTGCATTAGTTCTTTATCGAAGGTTTGATATAAATAGTACTGGATCACTTTTTTACCCAGGTATGCGCCACTGCCTTCATCGCCTAATATAAAACCAAGTCCAGGGCTGTTTTTTACGATCTTATTTCC
>JBDUCQ010000121.1:0-8475 GCA_040003385.1 Ginsengibacter sp.
GCTGCATATGGACCTGCATGAAAAAACAGGTTGGTCTTTTTTTCGAGAGGCACCCTTACTACCAGGTTTAAAGGTACTTCCACATACAATGGATTGAATTTTGTTTTTATGTAATTGTCATCTTTTGTGGCTGTAAAAAAAGTTTCAGCTTTAGAACCTTTTCCTGATAACAGCACCCCTGATTCAAGGTCAATCGTGGATGACAAGCCAAACCGACCTAAGATACCTGCATTGAAAGTGGTAAGCATGTTGTTGTCTTCTGTTTGACCTGAAGCAGTAGAGGTAATATTTGCAAGGTTCAATCCGCCCTGGACATATACCTGCGATCTTCCTGTGGTAAAGGCCGCTACGCATACAGCGGCAATGAGTAATTTTTTCATCTTGATGTTTTTTTGGTTTGCAATTTATTTTGATACAAGCCTTTGGCTTATGCCCACACAGGCAAAAAGTTTGCCAACCGGGCAAATGGCTGGTAACCAGTTAATAGTTTAAGGAAAAATTAGAGAGTCACCCTGTGTTCTTAACAAAATGATCAGTGAAGCAATGATTGAAAAACCGGCTGATTGATCTTTACCGGGTATTTCTTTTTCAATTCAGCGATCCATCTTTCTTCCACCAGATTCTGGTAGTCGTTGATCACCAATCCTCGCGCTTCTTCAAAGTTCCTGGGCTGGTTGGGGGGATAGATCCTTATAATTTTAACAAACGACGCTGTTCCATCTGCAGTATTAAGAAGAGGGTCTGTGATCATTCCTTCTGAAACTTTTATCTTATCACTCACGGGGAGTTGCTTCAATTCATACCGTCCTGAATCCGCCTGAAGTTGGGTGTTACCATCTTCCAGAACCTGCCTCCAGTTTTTCCCGTTCCGGATCTGTTGCACCGCATCTGCAGCCAGTTTTGCTGTGGCAGCTGAAACTAAGATGGCATCAGCACTTTCACCCCATAAATATTTATTTTTTGCACGTTCGAAATAGCTTTTCAATTCATTTGAATCATTGGCGGCCCTGCTCCAGACATTGCGTTCCATCACTTCAAAAAGCATGTTGCCTTCCTTGAATTCTTCAAGCTGGTATCTGAAATCGGGGTTGAACTTTTCCAGTCTTTTGCGGTAATTACCGAAGGCGGAAACTGAAATGTATTTATCCATCAATTGCTGATCGGATTCTCCTTTGTATAAACCGGAGCTGGTCTTATAATCATTTACAAAATCAAGCCAGTCAGAAACTTTTACTGCACCGTTATCAAATGAATGAACAAACGTATTTTCATTCACTGACCCCATTGCATTCTTTTTACCAGACACTAAAAAAGAATCTGTCATTCTCCACAAATCATTTAGATTAAGATTACTGTTCTTTTTATAGTGGGTCTTAATAAGAACGTCTTTAAGGAACTTGTCTTTTGCGATCGACATCCGTGGATCCTGCTGTACCGCCTGTTTAAGGCTGTATATATATGCCTCATTTTTATCAGCAGGGATGGGGGAGTGAGACAATCTCCTGAGTATGTGAAATCCGAATTCGGTTTCAAATGGCGGTGTTATGTCTCCATCCTTCTTCAGTGCAAATGCTTTGCTCTCGAAAAATGGAGTGAATTTTCCTACACCGAATTCTGGCAGTTCCCCGCCAGTGATAAAGGTCATTTTATCATTGCTGTAATTCCTTGCCATTTCACTGAAGTCTGCACCGTTCTGCAGGGCCTTGTAAATTGAATCACTCATTTTGCAGGCCCTCATCCTATCGCTATCCGATGAAGCAGGAGGAACAGAGATCAGTATCTGTGCAACTTTCAATTTACCGGCCGCTTTTCTTTCTTCAACATTTTTGAAAAGTTGATATCCGTTCTTTGTACGGAGTGGTTTGCTTACCTGTCCGGGCTGCAGTTGATAAATGATATTCTCGTATGCATACGGAAGGGTAAAGGCTGTGATAAATCCGGCATCTGCCCATTCCGCCTGGATGGGAGATTTATTGAGCTCATCGGTTATTTGTGAAAAAGACTTTTGATTCATTGCAGACATGTATGCCGACTGGGCCACATCACGTATTTTTAAGCTGTCGGACTCCCGGGCAACAGGAATGAACAAATGATTGATATGAATATCTTTCTGGCTGTGGTTAAATGCTTCCTGTACAAGTTTGTCAACTTCTTTATCATCACTCAGGTATCCTTCTTCAATTTGGGTACGGAAGTTTTGCAGGTCAGCAGTTAACGAAGCCAGGGTATCCAGGTGCATCTCTCTGGCAGCCTTTACTTTCAGCTTGAATTTAATATAAAGGTCAAGATATTCTTTCAGTGCTTTTGACTTATCCGTAACAGTGGTCTTGTTTTTATTGTATGCTCTCAGAAATTCATCTTTCGTGACGGTGTTGTTCCCATATGTAAAAAGAGTTTGTGCATACACACCGGAAAAACAGCTGACTGCAAAAAGAAACACCAGGATTTTTTTCATGATTGATGGGGGTAGTTAGTCGGGTTGTTTATTCTTTATTTTCATCTGCAGCATATCATCCAGTTGCTGCCAGTTTAGTTTTTTAGCAATGATCCTCTTATCCTTGTCCAGCAAATATAAGGTGGGAGTTTGAGTAACGTCATACAATTGACGGTAAGCTGGTTTTTGTAAATCTGATTCCGCCTTTTTTTGAGCATCTGTTTGGTATACATGTACCCAATCTTTTAAATGTTTCTGATGAATGAACTCTACCCACTTTTCTTTTTCATTTTCTGTAAGCACCCCATAGATCTTTACACCCTGTTTCTTCCATTTGTTTTGAAACATGGAATCCAGCCTGGGTATCTCTTCCCTGCAATGTCCACAGGTAGGATCCCAAAAAGCGACAATAGTATAAGGTGCATCAACATCAAAGAGAAATTTTGTTTTGCCCATTGTGTCTGTCATTTCCAGGTTGGCAGCCTTTTCACCAATCAGGTTAGACATGATCATATACGCCCTGTTCGAGATCGTCGTCATTTGCTTTTCATTCAACCAGGTGGATATGCCCGTTGAATGATATTTTTCAAACAGGTGAACGAATACCGCATCCTGTCCCATGTATTTTGGATAGATGTATTCATCGGTGAACCAGTTGAGTAAAAATTTATACATCTCCTGGCTGCTCCTTGCCAGCAGCAATAAATAATCGGCTTCCCTGATGATAGAATCAGGTGCGGGCACAAGCACGTCCCTGAAATATTTTTCAAGCTTTGGTAAAAAGAAAGGGGTACGTATAATACGGTCATCCATGAATGTGATCCCGTCCCAATAATGCTTTTTATAATAATTATAATTGTCGACAGAATCAGCCCGGGTAACAGGTTTATTGATGAGGGCTGCAGGCTCGTGCATGGCATTGAATAAAGAAGCCAGCATCGACTCAGGATATTTTTGAATGATGTTTTGGCGGTATATGGTCAGGTCATGGTTCAACGCCTTGTAGTTATTTTCATGAAGAACTGAATCTTTTTTATTTTTTGAGGTTGAATAGGCAATTCTTTCCTTCTCCAGCTGACCACTTTTAGACGCTATAAATTTTTGATATTCACGGAATACCTGGTTTTCTCCGCCGCCCGTAATTTTTGTTTTAAGTAGGTCTGCTGTGTCAGCTTCAACCGTAATGGCCTGGTTGGAATCGATTAGGAAATCTACCAGTTTATATTTCCCGGGAAAAACTATGGCATATATACCTGGCAGTAATTTTTTATCACCTCTAAATAGAGCAACTCCTTTGCCGTTTACAATAGCAGAATCCGCAATATTGATCTTATTCCCATAATAGTAGGTTAAATAGCAAAGCCCCGATGTATAATTTGGTGTGTGAAGGGTAACCTTATACCCCTGCGCACCAATGCTGGTAAACAACAGGAAAAAGGCAATAGTTCCAAATAGTTTCGGCATAGAGTAAAAATGATCGCAAAAATATTAAAATGACCGCAATGAAACGAAGCGGTTTTAAATCCTTAACATTTCAGCTTTAAACGTAATTAGCGGCTATAGAGTATTTTTATGCCGGTGAGAACAAAAAAAATTGTTGTTGAAAACCTGGAGATAACCGGTTATGCCGCAGAAGGCAGGTCGCTGGGACGTCTGGGAGGAAAAGTACTTTTCGTTGAAGGTGCTGTGCCCGGTGATGTAGCAGATGTGCTGCTCACAAAAAATAAAAAGGATTGGGCCGAAGGAAGGGCCGTGAAGTTTACCACGCTTGCAGGCAACAGGATAGAGCCTTTCTGTATACATTTTGGAACTTGTGGTGGCTGCAAGTGGCAAATGCTTCCATACCCGCAGCAGCTTGTATATAAGCAACAGGAAGTAGAACAGAATTTCAGGCGGATCGCTAAAGTGCCGGTACCCGAATTGCTTCCTATTATAGGTTCGGCGAAGACGACCTGTTACCGCAATAAATTAGAATTTACTTTTAGCAACAAACGATATCTCACCAACCAGGAAATAGATAAATCGAAGGAGATCCCGCAGGAAAATGCATTGGGATATCATGCACCCCGTGTTTTTGATAAGATCATTGATATCAAAGAATGTTATTTAATGGATGATGTAAACAATGTGATAAGGAATACCATCCGCCGATATGCTGTTGAAAATAAACTAACATACTATGATATCAAAAATCACTCGGGCTTTCTCCGCAATATCGTGATCCGTTATTGTACTACGGGTGATCTGATGGTTAACCTGGTGGTTGGTTATGAAGACAGCAGCGCAATAAAAACCCTGGCAGATCATCTTTTACAAGTTGTTCCTTCCATCACTACCCTGTTGTATACGGTGAATACTAAATGGAATGACAGCACCGGTGATCTTTCCTCAATCACTTATTTTGGAAAAGGATATGTAGTGGAAGAAATGGATGGGTTCCGGTTTAAAATATCTTCATCCTCCTTTTTCCAGACAAATACCAAACAGGCAGAAAATTTATATACAGTGGCAAGGGAATTTGCAGGCCTTTCCGGAAATGAAACCGTGTATGATTTGTATTGCGGCACAGGAACGATTGGCCTTTTTTTAAGCAAGGGTGCAAAAAAGATAATTGGGGTGGATGTGACGCTTCGATCCATCGAAGACGCCCGTGAAAATGCAACATTGAATTCCGTGGATAAAGCAAGTTTCTTTGCAGGCGACGTGACGGATGTTTGTAATGACGATTTTTTTATTGAACATGGAATGCCCGATGTCATTATTACGGATCCTCCCAGGGCAGGAATGCACGAAAAGCTTATAAAAAAATTGTTGGGGATCGCCGCCGCCAGGATCGTTTATATCAGTTGTAACACAGCCACCCAGGCCAGGGACATTAATTTACTGGCAGAAAAATACACGGTTGTAAAAGTGCAGCCTGTAGACATGTTTCCGCATACCCACCATATTGAATGTGTGGTGCTATTAAAATTGAAAGAGTAAATTGCATCCTAAATAAAATTTCATGTCTCAATTTGGCAATTCAATGCAACGGACCACACCTGTAGTGCTCAACCTGATCATCATCAATGCACTGGTATACGTAGCCCAGCTGATATTGGACAGATCGATCGGGCTTACCAACATCCTTGCTTTGTATTCTTACGACAGTGAATATTTTAGGCCGTACCAGCTCGTAACGCACATGTTTGCACATTCACCCTCCACGTTTTTTCATATCCTGTTCAATATGTATGCGCTGTGGATGTTTGGAAGTGTGCTTGAAAGAGCATGGGGACCAAAAAGGTTCCTGATCTTCTACATTGTATGCGGACTTGCTGCAGGAGTGGCCCAGATGATGCTTGTAAAAGATGGGGCCGCTGTAGGTGCTTCGGGTGCCATCATGGGATTGCTGGCTGCATTTGCCTACCTGTTTCCCAACACTAAATTCTTTATCCTTCCTTTTCCATTTCCTATCAAAGCAAAATACATGGTGGCAATATTAGCAGCCATCGACCTGTTCGGAGGTTTTCACCCGGGCAACGCAGATAATGTGGCCCATTTTGCGCACCTCGGAGGGATGATCATGGGTTTTATCCTGGTGATCATCTGGAATAAAACCAATACAAAAACATTTTACTAATATTAACTTTTTCAGGCTTTATGCACTTCTGAATATTGTAACTTTAAGAAGAAAACATTAGAATGGGCGAATCAGAAAGATACCTGGAATTCAAGAGAAGAAAGATCTCTTTGGGCGAGGATGGAAATGCGCTCACCATGCTGATCAGCATCAACGCGGTATTTTTTATCCTGCTTACCTTTATAAGGATCCTTTATTACATTCTGCAGCGGGCACCCGGGTCCTTTGAAAGTAATGTTTTACCATGGTTTACAATGCCCGCAAGGCTTTCTACCCTTGCCTTTCGGCCGTGGACTTTTTTTACTTATATGTTTACCCACAATGGCCTGATCACCATGCTCACAAACCTGCTATGGTTATGGGCATTCGGGTCTATTTTACAGGGCATCGCAGGTAACCGTAAGCTCATCCCTGTTTATTTGTATGGAGGGTTTACCGGTGCACTGGTATTTATTGCCTGCAATTACCTGATCCCCTCATTAAGGCCTGCTCTAGACGTTTCCGCTTTGCAGGGTGCAAATGCTTCCATCATGGCCGTAGCTGTAGCCACCACGACACTGGCTCCTGACTACCGTTTTTTTAAAATGCTGAATGGCGGCATCCCACTATGGGTGATTACTTTGTTGTATGTAATTATTGATTTTACAGGTATAGCCGGGGCCGGGTCTGCGTATAGCATCGCTCACCTTGCAGGTGCCTTCATCGGCTTTATGTTTGTGTTCAATCTAAGGAAGGGGAACGACTGGAGCATATGGATGAACACACTTTACGACTGGTTCATCAACATATTCAACCCCGACAAAACCCTGGCAGTCAAAAGAAAAAAAGCCAAAATATTTTACAAAGCAGGGAATCAAAAACCATTTGTAAAAAAATCGAATATTACTCAGCAGCGGATAGATGAGATCCTGGATAAAATAAACCAGCAGGGGTATCATTTATTGACAGACGAAGAAAAAAATATTTTAAAGAGAGCCGGTGAGGCCGATTTATAGATCTTGATCATACCTTCCGTACTACCAAAACTTAAACCGGTGCAGGCATATGTCGAGACCAATTTTTAAAAGTGCTTTCAGAAAATTTTTTATCTTTTCCAACCTTGTTGTCGCCCTTATATTTTTAGCAGGGGCAAACGCACGTTATTTCAGCCCTGCGCGATGGTGGTTTATGGGACTCATCACCATCAGCCTGCCGTATATATTGTTTATCCTTCTCCTGTTTTTCTTTTACCTGCTTTTTGTAAAATCATCATGGGCGCTGGTTTCAATACTTAGCATTACGCTAACGTGGAGAACTGTCCAGAATATCATTCCCCTGCATTTTCCATCCACCTTCGGATTTGCTAAAAAAGCGAATACGCTCAGGATCATGACATGGAATGTGGAGCAATTTGAGATCCTTCAGCACAAGGAACATCCTGAACTCAAGCAGGAGATGATAGACCTGATCAATCAGTTTCAGCCCGACATCATGTGCTTCCAGGAAATGGTGGCAGGTGCAGAAAAAAAAGCCATCAACAACATCCCTGACTTTAAGCAGAAATTAAAATTTTCCAGTTATTATTATTCATTCGATGAAAGGCTCGATTTTGATGCCAGCCACCATTTCGGCATCATGGTATTCTCCAAAAACAAGATCATCAACAGCAAAACGATCTTTCATCCGCCACATGATTACAATACAACTTTCCAGTATGTGGATATTTTATTGAACACGGATACGATCAGGGTGTTCAACATTCATCTCCAGTCTTTGAAATTCAGCAGGGCAAACAGGCAATACCTTGACAAGCCCGCTGCGAATACTGACACTACGATCGTAGAATCAAAGAATATATTATCCAAGATGAAGGCAGCTTTTATCAGAAGGGGGATCCAGGCTGATTTTGTAAGGGAAGAGATCGACAACAGCCCTTACCCTGCTATTGTATGCGGCGATTTTAACGACGTCCCCAATTCTTATGCTTACGAAACAATTGGCAAGGGCCTCCAAAATGCATTTGTAGCTAAAGGCAGCGGTTTGGGAAGAACGTTTTCAGGGATCTCTCCCACCCTGCGCATCGACAATATATTTGCGGGGAAAGAATTCGTGATACAACAGTTTACACGTGTAAAGCAAAAATTGAGCGACCATTTTCCACTGATCGCGGATGTAAACCTCCGTCCCTGAAAATATAATTTTTATGCTATCTTTGAAATGATGAACAATACTTTTTTAGTTCCCTTCGTTAGCAAATTCTATTGCTGCTGCAGTTATTAATAATCCATTGCGCCAACCACCTTCTGAATTTTTAATTTTAATTTCATACAATGCCGCTCAAAGTATATAATTCTTTAACCAGGAAAAAGGAAGAGTTCACACCGATCACCCCGGGTCATGTTGGCATGTATGTGTGCGGACCTACCGTGAGCGGTGAAAG
>JBDUCQ010000122.1:0-8460 GCA_040003385.1 Ginsengibacter sp.
GCAGCGTCTTCATCAATAAACCAGTGCAGATGGTGATTTACCGGCTGTATCAATTGTGCCGGATATTTTTCAGGCTGGTATTTTCCTTTGATCACTTCGTATAATGTTTTGGCTTTCTTGCTGCCTGTAACAAGGAAAGCGATCTCTGAAGAACGGTTGACGAGCTCCGGCATTAAAGTAATCCTTGGAACAGCGGGGGCAACGGCAGGAACTGCGTTTACCCATTTCATTTGATCAGCCGGCAATGTGGAACCGGGAAACAACGAAAGGGTATGCCCATCTTCGCCCATGCCCAACAGAACAAGGTCAAATCCTTCCTCATTAAAATAAGTATGAAGGACTCTTTCATAATCTGCAACAGCCTCTTCTAAAGGAACATTAGTTTGCATAACATGAATGTTTGCAGCGGGAATATCAACATGGCTGAGGAGTGAATCAAAGGCCATCTTCGCATTGTTTCTTTCATCATTGAACGGAACCGCTCTTTCATCCCCCCAGAAAATATGGAGCCTGTTCCAGCGTATCATATCACGGTATGGGGTAGACGCGAGTTTTCTGTACAGCAGGTCGGGGGTGCTCCCTCCTGATAATGCAATGGTAACTTTTTCTTTTGAAGATTCGTTTATGCATTTACACATCCACTTCGCTACTTCTTCACTGAGTTCTTCCGGATCTTTATAAACATGAAGCTGCATTATTTTTCTTTGCTTTTAATGGAATGGGTGATCCAGGTATGGCCATCACGGGCGATCAGGGCTTCGGCGTCTTCGGGTCCCCAGGAGTCCGGCGCATAGTTGGGAAAATCAACTGGTTTTCTTTCCTGCCAAACATCCAGGATGGGCATCACAACCCGCCATGCCGCTTCCACCTGGTCGGCGCGCATGAACAGGGTGGCATCACCTTCCATCACGTCATACAACAGCGTTTCATAGGCTTCCGGCTCCTGCCCGTCGTATTCATCCTTATAATTGAAGACCATGTCAACAGGGTTCAGCACCATGCGTTGCCCTGGTTGTTTAGCCTGAATACGCAAACAAATGTCCATCTCAGGCTGGATACTGATGGTAAGCCGGTTGGTGCGCCATGTTTCGGCAGCTTCGGGAGGAAATGAGTAAAAGGGTGCGGGGTTAAATTGGATGGTAAGCGCAGTTTGTTTTTCATGAAGGTGCTTTCCGGTTCGCACATAAAAGGGCACCCCCTGCCATCTCCAGTTGTCTATATAAAATTTTACGGCTGCAAATGTCTCAACCCCCGAATTCGGATCTACATCCTTTTCTTCCGTGTATGCAGGAACTTTTTCACCCTGCATCCATCCGTTTCCGTATTGTCCCCTGGCAGCATAATCATGTACCTGTTCCTTTGAAATTTTACGAATTGCATTCAACACATCCACTTTTTTATTCCTGATCTCATTCGCATCGAATGAAACCGGGGCCTCCATGCCGATCATGCACAGTAATTGTAAAATATGGTTCTGCACCATATCCCTCAGGGCACCAGAATTTTCATAATAGCCGCCACGTCCTTCAACGCCTACGGTTTCTGAAACAGTGATCTGAACGTGTTCAATATAATTTTTATTCCATACCGGCTCAAACAAAGCATTTGCAAAGCGCAATGCCAGGATGTTCTGAACTGTTTCTTTACCAAGGTAATGATCGATCCTGTAGATCTGCTCTTCTTCAAAAATACTGCCGAGCAAATGATTCATCTCTGTTGCACTTTCCAGGTCGTGGCCAAAAGGTTTTTCAACAACGATCCGGCTGCATTTAGGATCTGTGCAAAGTTTTACGGCACCTAAATTTTTCACAATAGCAGGTACCAGTTGCGGCGCAACTGCCATGTAAAAAATAACTACCGGGGGATCGCCAAATTCCTGTTCCTTTTGTTTTACGGTGTCTACAAGCTGGTGATAGGCATTGGCATCTGCAATGTCCATTTGAATATAATTGACATGGGATGAGAATTCATTCCATTTACCATTGTCATCTTTCCGGCGTGAAAAATTATCAATTCCTTCCTTGAGGTGTTGTTTATAGGCGTCACCTGTATATTCAGTTCTTGCAATTCCCGTGATATTGAATTGATCGGGCATGGATCCGTCAAGGAACAGGTTATAGAGAGCTGGTGTGAGCTTCCTGTAGTTTAAGTCGCCGCTGCCGCCAAATATAAAGAGAACGGTGTTGGACAAACGCTTTTTATGGACCATGAATGTAGTTGTTTTTTAGTGTTACGCGACCCCGAAGCACAGAATCATCCAGGATCCCGCAAATTCTAAATGGCTTTTTCCCATTCTGTATGAAATATTCCTGTTTTATCAATTCTTTCATAGGTGTGGGATCCAAAAAAATCCCTTTGAGCCTGCACCAGGTTCGTGGGCAGAAGCTTACGGCGGTATGCATTGAAATAATTCAGCGAGGCCATCATACCTGCGGCAGGGTAGCCATTCAGGGCAGCCTGGGAGATTACCTCAGCAGTATTCTGCTCTTTTTGCAACAATAGCTTGCTGATGTTGGCATCCAGCAAAAGATTGGGTTGCAAAGCATCTTCTGAATAAGCATCCGTAAAATAGTTCAACAAGCCAGAACGGATAATGCAACCTCCCTTCCAGACCCTTACCACCTCAGGCAATGGGATGTCCATTTTTAACTGAAGAGATGCCGTGCTCAATAATGCAAGGCCCTGGGCATAGCTGATGATGGTAGAAAAGTAAAGGGCGTCATGCAGCTTTGTAATAAAATCCTGCCGGGGAATCAGTATTTTTTTTAATTGAGACTTATACAGGTCACTGGCCATTTTGCGTTCTTCCGGCAAAGCCGAAAGATTGCGCATCATCACCGCCATATCAATGGTTGGGATCGGCATGGGAAGATCAAGTCCTTCCTGTGAAGTCCATTTTCCTGTACCCTTTGCGCCAGCCTTGTCAAGGATCATATCCACGAGGCGTGCATCACCTTTTTCATCTTTCCTGATAAAGATCTCCTGTGTGATTTCCAGCAAAAAGGATTGCTGGTCACCACTGTTCCACGTTGCAAATACTTCATGCAATTCATCATTGTTCAAACCGAGTCCATTGTGCATAAGGTCGTAACATTCACTGATCAGCTGCATGATCGCGTATTCGATACCGTTATGAACCATCTTCACATAATGACCTGCGGCATCCTTTCCAAGGTATCCCACGCAAGCCTCATCATTTACCTTTGCAGCCACTGCAGTTAATATGGGAGCAACCTTTTTATATGCTTCCACATCGCCTCCGGGCATGATGCTTGGGCCGAGCCTTGCGCCCTGCTCGCCGCCGGAAATGCCAATCCCCATGAAATGAAGCTTCTGGTCTTTAAGAAAAGTGATCCTTTTCAGTGTATCGGTATAATGGGAGTTGCCACCATCAATGATGATATCACCAGCTTCCAGCAATGGAATAAGATTGCTGATCACGCTGTCTACCGGCGCCCCTGCGGGGACCAGCATCATGATCTTCCTGGGTTTTTGTAAAGCATTCACCATCTCCTGCAAAGAGTTGACACCCTTTACTCGGGTGCCTTTTGGTGCAGTTGATTCAAGTGCGCTTGTTTTTACCGGGTTGGTATCATACCCGATCACATGAAAGCCATGATCTGCCATATTGAACAGGAGATTGCTCCCCATCACGCCAAGACCGATCATCCCGAAATCATTTAAACCGTTTTCCATTCGGTAAAAATACTGAAATTGGGTTTGCTTCTTCTCAATGGCAGTAACTTTGATCTCCAATTTAATTTTACACATATGACAGCCTCAATTAATGACTTCAATGAATACCGGGAAAGAATGAACCAGGTGATCTTAAGCAAGAATAACCTTGTGATGAAAAGGTTGTGGAACCTTGACACAAATACTTATGAAGAAGGTGCACTCACTAAAAAAACAAAGGAAATGCTCGGCCTTGTAGCCAGCATGGTATTGCGGTGCGATGACTGTATCAAGTATCATTTAGGCAAATCGTTCGAAATGGGTGTTACCACCGAAGAGGTCTACGAGGTTTTCGCTATTGCCAATATTGTTGGAGGTACCATTGTAATTCCACATACCAGGAGAGCTGCAGAATACTGGGAGGAACTGATTGGAACTACTAATCATTCGGTTACGGTATAATAATTATTCGTGATCCGATCTTACATTTGAAAGGTTTTGTAAGATAAGACCCCTTATAAAAAAAATAAGCTGGTAATTGTTTTATTGAGACGGTTTACCGGCTTTCTTCGCGTCCATTTTTGTATTTATTCTAAATCCTGGGTGTGTAAAGCAATCATAAAATTGACACTCAACCGTAAAGAATAGCGGGAAAAATTATATCATTGGGTATATTTGTATCATTATGCATGAAACACCTGTTTCCACTCCGCCCTCCCTCACTGCAAAGGATTTTGCAACTGACCAGGAAGTGAGATGGTGTCCCGGTTGTGGTGACTATTCGATCCTGGCCCAGGTTCAAAAAATAATGCCGGGCCTTGGGATTCCCAAAGAAAATATTGTGATCATTTCAGGCATTGGTTGCAGCAGCAGGTTTCCGTATTATATGAATACATACGGCATGCACAGCATTCATGGAAGGGCCACTGCCATCGCAAGCGGATTAAAAGCGGCCAGGCCCGAGTTAAGTGTCTGGATCGTGACCGGGGACGGTGACAGTTTGAGCATTGGCGGCAATCACACTATCCACCTCCTGCGCCGCAACTTTGATCTGAACGTGCTCCTTTTTAATAACCAGATATATGGCTTAACCAAAGGTCAATATTCTCCCACATCGGAAGAAAATAAAATTACCAAGAGTACTCCCTACGGAAGCCTTGATCACCCTTTTAACCCGCTGGCATTGGCAATGGGCGCAGATGCCACTTTCATTGCAAGAAGCATGGACCGCGACCCAAAACACTTGCAGGCAATGATACTGCGTTCGCAGGAACACAAGGGATCTTCATTTTTAGAGATCTACCAGAACTGTAATATTTTTAATGACGGCGCTTTTGAAATCTTTACTGAAAAAAGTTCAAAGCCGGAGGAGGCATTGTTCCTGGAACAGGGGCAGCCACTTATTTTTGGCACTCAAAAAAATAAGGGGATCAGGCTTGATGGAATGAAGCCGGTTGTTGTTACGCTGGGCGAAAGCATTTCTACCAATGATCTCTGGATACATGATGAGCGGGACATTTATAAAGCGCAAATACTAGTGCGGATGTTTGACGACCCGAGGGTGGAAGGACATTTTCCGCGGCCATTCGGAGTTTTTTATAAAACAGAGAGGGCCTGCTATGAAGATCAGATGACGATGCAGATCGAAGAGGCCATTGCATTAAAAGGAAAAGGTGACCTTGATAAATTACTGAAGGGAAGAGAAACCTGGACGATCAGTTAAATAATATTTTTCCTGATACAAATTTCTTTGACTTATTGAAAATAAAAAATCCCAATCGGCTCCTAACGATTGGGTTTTTTGTTATTTGTCTAAAATATTTTAATACAAATAATTCAATGCAATAATATCATTTGCATTGAATGTCCGGTCGGTTTTTCCGCCATTTGAACACGCCAGCATAAATGATTCTGAATCAAACCCAGATGGAGTGCCGGGAATTAATACAGCACCAATTGTTCCTGCACGCTCATTAGATTTATGCCCACCGCAACTTAAAGAACGGTCAAAATAATCAGTATGACGGAAGCCAATGCAATGGCCCATTTCATGCTGAAGAACATTGGTTACATAAGTTAAATTTGGATTGGAGCCATATGCCTGAACATTTGTATTCATTTTGATCTGGTTATATGGGTTTCCAGATGCATCCGGAAAACCAGAAGATCCTAAAGTAATATATCCACCTGATGGACCCTGATCGAATCCGACAATATCTACATTTCCAACGCCAGTGGTAATGCGAGAAAAGGTTACTTGTAAATTCTGGGCATTATACCTGGAGATCATAGCATTCGCTGCATCAGACCATACTTTAAGCCCTACCAATGTTCCTGAAACTGAAACTGTAATGACTCTTGGAAGACTTTTCACCAAATAATTGGTTCGGTACTGTTCAACACTTGCAATTACAAGATTGGGAGAAGTGCTTGGCCTTGAAAGATTCTCATCGGTAAGAACGATATCTCCTTCTACAAGATACCCGTTGTCTACCTTCCTTACGCCTTCTGCATCAAAGCCCTGGGCTGCGATTTGTGAAAGTATTGCGGGAGAAATTTGATTGGAAGGTGTGGTTAAGGCTTCGCGTTTACAAGAGGTGATGATCATGCTCAGGCATAGAATTGCACAGAGTGTTTTTGAGATTAGCTTCATAGATTTTTTTGTTTTTAATATGTTAAAAAAGGAGCAATCTTAAATATATAACTTTTGTAAGTATTCGTACAATCTGTGGAAAACTATTTTTGCCTGCTTATGTTTGTTAATTGATAGATTTAAACAATGTCCTGTAAAAAATTCCTGTGCATTCCATTTTTAATATTGTTTGCAAATAGTGGATTTACGCAAAACGAAAGCATCTACCGTAAACTGTTTTCAGATACAATAACCCCTCACGCTTCTCACAAATATTTTTTTCTTGAACTGAACAATGGCGTCTCGCAAAAAATTCTCAACCAGGTCAGTATTACCGCAGTTAGAAAATTATCAGGCACTTCATTCATAGTTGACGGAGAAAAATTTGCAGGGATCCATTTAGATGGAAAATTGAGTAAACTCCTTTCTCCCGTAAATAATTTGTGGAAGTTGTCAAACTTTACGCATGAGCTGGCGATGGATGTCAAAAAAAAATACAGGGTTTTGGTACAGGTCAATAAACCGGAAGTTATTGCACGTCTCCTTCAATTGAACCCGGCATTGAAAGGATCGTTAACCGTACGTCCTGGTGAAAATATAATCTCCCTGTATTGTGATTATGGAGTGATCCAAAAGTATTTATTGGGAGATGATGAAGTAACGGGTATCGAAGCTGCAGGTGTTCCCAAAGAAGAATTGGCAACTTCCGGATATGATCTTTCTGCAAATAAGGTAAATCTTGTTCACAGCAATTATGCTTCTATCAATGGCACGGGCCAACGCGTATCGATCAAAGAACAAAATTATGATACAACGGATATAGACATCAGGGGCCGGTATGAATATTCGCCGCTGGCTTCCCAGGTCGTGACCAATCATGCAAATTACATTGCAACTATTATTGCAGGCGCCGGTAATTCCGTTTATTATGCAAAAGGCGCTGCCTGGGGAGCACAAATTTCATCATCATCATTCGACCCGGTTTTGCCCGACCCCGCTAATTATTATTCAGAGAAAAATATTTCAGTACAAAATCATTCTTATGGCACCACCATTGAAAACAATTACGGCCTTGCAGCTGTGGCATTCGACAAAAGCACGAATGACAACCCTGCCTTGTTGCATGTTTTCTCCTCAGGCAACGTAGGCACTGCTTCCAGCATGGATGGGCGGTATTCAGGCATACCCGGTTTTGCAAATCTTACCGGGAATTTTAAAATGGCAAAGAATGTCCTCGTGGTGGGGGCGGTTGATTCTTTTGGAAATGTAGCACCATTGAGTTCCCGCGGCCCTGCTTATGACGGCAGGATAAAACCTGAGATAGTGGCGTTTCAAAAAAATGGCACTTCTGAGGCAGCAGCCATCGTTTCAGGCACAGCCTTATTGTTACAGCAATATTACCGCCAGGTGAACAACAGCGTTTTACCCTCAGCGTTAGCCAGGGCCATGCTGGTAAATTCGGCAGATGATGTAAACAAGGAAGGGCCCGACTTTACCACTGGATATGGGAACATGAACGCTGATAAAGCGATGAACATCATAAGTGCCAGGCACATTCTCAGCGGTACCCTTAACGGGGGAAATGTGCGCACCTTCCAGGTATCAGTACCTCCAAATATTCAATTGGTAAAAATAACGCTCGCGTGGAATGATACAACAGCATTGCCCCAGGCTCCTGCCGCACTGGTGAACGACCTTGACCTGGAATTAGGATTGGCTGCTACGGGAGAAATTTGGAAGCCCTGGGTTTTAAATGCATCTCCGGATATTGATTCATTGAATGCGTTGCCGCAAAGAAAAAGAGACAGCCTTAACAACATTGAGCAGGTAACGTTGAAAAACCCTTTGCCTGGTAACTATAAAATTGATGTTCATGGATTTAATATTCCTTCCGGAAACCAGGATTTTTACATCGTTTACAGTTTTGACACCGCCAATTATTTCAAATGGCAACGGTTAACAGATTCTGATTTTGCAGAAGGAGGAAAACCAGCAATATTGAGGTGGCAAAATTCCTTTCCCGGAACAGGCAATATTGAGTATAGCTTTTCGGTTGACTGGAAGCAGGTAGGGAATGCCCAATTATCAAATGATTATTTTTATTGGACACCTCCTGATACAACTGCTGAAGCCAGGCTAAGGATAAAGATCGG
>JBDUCQ010000026.1:0-27510 GCA_040003385.1 Ginsengibacter sp.
TAAAAGTAATTCTAAATTTTGTCGCAATCAACCCCTTGAATTGCCGTATTTACACCGAAGAAATCAAAATATTGACACTAGGTTTGTAAAACAACGAACATTGTCATTTTTAAATTTTATACATATGGAAATCAAAAACCGTTCAGCAGTTAGCACAATAGCAGATCAATATGACTGGCATACAAAGCTTTTCATGAATGTGCTTGATGGCATTGCCGACAAGGATACAGAGAACAGGCTGGGCACAAAGGCAAATCATATCGCATGGCTTGCCGGAAGCCTTGTGCAGGGAAGATTTGTTTTGGCCAAATTCCTCGACATTGATGCCACACAAACTTCAGATCAACTTTTCAAAGACAACAAAGGGATCCAGGACAATACTCCCTACCCTTCACTCGATGAATACAGGAAAGACTGGGACCGGATCAGCCAGACCGTAAAAGAGGCATTGATCAATGCAAAGGAAGATCGGCTAAATTCCCCCGACCCTTTTAACATGCCGGGTGGTGATTACACTTTCTTTGACACCATTGTCGCATGCACTGACCGCGAATCGTATTGCATAGGCCAGATTGGATTATGGCGGAGGCTATTAGGGTACGAACCGATGAAATATATGTAGGTAAAGAAGACAGACCACGGTCCACTGTCGACGGTCCACAGCCAAGCCTGATAATAGGTGAGGTATTTTTTTTATGAAGTCAGACCACGGTCCACGGTCTACGGTCCACAGCCAACCCTGATAAAAGGTGATGTATTTTTTGAAGGAAGACTGTCAAAGATCCATTGTTGATAAACCACAGGAGAGTGATCAAAAAATAGATTACTCTCCGATATAAAAATCTGTGCTGTGGACCCTGGACAGTGGACAGTGGACAGAAAATAAAACCATTTACAAAACAAGAGATAAATGTCACAGATCAATGCATACTTAACTTTTGAAGGCAATTGCAGCGAGGTGATGAATTTCTATAAAGAATCACTTGGAGGAGAACTCCATATGCAGGCAGTGGAAGGTTCCCCCATTGAAGATCAATGCACGACGTCTATGAAAAACCAGATATTGCATGCAACCTTAACAAAAGACGATTTGCTGCTGATGGGATCGGATATGCAAGGCCCGGAAGGTTTTATCAAAGGGAATAATATAGCCCTGTCTTTAAATTGTTCCAGTGAAGAAGAGATCAATACGTTCTTCTTAAATCTTTCAAGGGGGGGCAAAATTACTCATGCACTGACCGAACAATTCTGGGGTGCAACATTTGGGGTGCTTATAGATAAATTCGGCATTAGGTGGATGTTGAATTATGATAAAACCCAGAATGATGGTAGCAATGAAATTGCTTAAGTATCCGGAAATTTTATTTTTGTTCATTTAACCAACCTAAAATGAGAATAGTAAAAAGGATTGTACTGGTGATTGCCGGTTTGTCACTGTTCCATGCTGCAACCTCCAGGCCAGCCTTAACAATCTAAAGAATGTTCTTGAAAAATAATATTCCACTCATAAAAAATGTATTATGGCAACAAAAATCTTTGTGAATTTACCAGTCAGGGACCTTAAAAAGTCAATAGAATTTTTTACATCATTGGGTTATAATTTCAACCAGCAATTTACAGATGATAAAGGGGCTTGCATGGTGATCAGTGATGATATATTTGTAATGCTGCTGGTAGAACCATTCTTTAAAACGTTCATACCAAACCAGATCGCCGATACTACACAAACCACTGAATCAATCATTTGTTTATCTGCAGACAGCCGTGAAAATGTGGACGAGATGGTGCAGAAAGCAGTATCAGGAGGAGCTACCATTTACAAAGAAGCGCAGGACCAGGGTTTTATGTACGGTCATGGCTATCGAGACCTGGATGGGCACTTGTGGGAAATCATGTGGATGGACACATCATCCGTTAAAAAAGATCAGGAATTGCAGCCTCAACAATCCGCGGTATAACAAAATATGCTGAGAACTTCAAATTGACCAGGCCATATTAAAATGTGGCCAACCAAACCAGTAATTGCGGTATCGCAATACTAAATCACCAGCTGCAAAAAAATAATCCAAACTGATAAAGCAAGTTGTCATTTCATGGACTGACCCTTCAGGGCGACCATTTATTACCTAACTTCAGAATGATTTTTAATCCGTAGTTTTCATCAATTTCCCGATTTCAAAAAAAAGTAAAATATGGCTGCATATGTGATTGTAGATGTCACGATAAATGACCAACAAGAATACGAGGAATATAAAAAGCTGACACCAGCGGCAATTTCTGCTTACGACGGAAAATTTGTGGTGAGGGGAGGCAAATGTGAAACCCTTGAAGGTTCATGGAACCCTGGAAGGATTGTGGTTTTAGAATTTCCGGATACACAAAGGGCAAAAGAATGGTGGAATTCATCAGAATATTCAGCTGCCAAACTCATACGCCAGCGCGTTGCACACACACAAATGATTTTAGTGGAAGGGACAAGTTTATAGATCTGTCGGAATTCTATTGCCAGAGGTTAAAAATAGTTCATGATAACAATTGTGACAGCAGGAAATCTATTGATAACAAGGTGAGAAATGTTTTTATTATGCACCGATGAAAAATATACAAGATCTTCTTTTATTAGGTAACCCACTGCTGCATGAAATTTCAACTCCTGTTTCCAAAGAGGAGTTACCCCTTGTATCCGGGTGGATTTCTGATTTGGATAACGTGATGCAGGAGATCCGTGCACGGTACAAGTTTGGACGTGCGATAGCAGCTCCACAGCTTGGTATTATGAAGCGCCTGGTCTACATGAATATTGACCATCCTGTAGTATTTATCAATCCTGAGTTGAGTAACCTGAGTGAGCGCATATTTGATGTATGGGACGATTGCATGTGCTTTCCGGGTTTACTGGTACATGTAAACAGGCATTATTCGTTAACTGTAAATTACCTGGATGAAACATGGCAGCCACGGGAAAGGAACATGGAAGGGGCTTTATCGGAGCTTATCCAGCACGAGTTTGATCACCTTGATGGTATATTGTGCACCATGCGGGCTATAGACAAAAAATCGTTTCGGTGGAAAGATCCATCTCGCAATAGACATTGATGAATATATAAGTGGCTTCCTTTAAAAACTCAGCAACAGAAGGGGCCGATAAAAAGAACAGGATGCCAAATCGTTTTTCAAGCCCCTTATTTTTTCCTTTGAATCATTATTGAAAACTCAGAATGTTTGGCTGATCCGGATACCCGGAGTAATTCTCCTGAAAAAATTGCTGAAGTACATGGATGGCTCAATAACTGTTTTTGCGACCTGAATTTTACCAAGCCCTAACCGGAATGTATTTTTATCGAAGAATTCTCCCCTGCGCTCAATGAGATAACCCAATGAAAATTGCGCACTAAAAGAAAAATCCTTTCTTGGATCGTGATCGCGGGTGCCACCCTGCGCATAAATGATGGTAAGAAAGTCGTTTCTGTATGTATTCAAATTGTTCAGGCTGTCTTTTGCAAAAAGATAATGCGGTTCCCATAATAATCCTGGTTCCCATTTAAAATTCCTGTCGCGGTTTGTCAATGTCAGCCGCAAGCCCAGGCTGAAAGAAGGGACAAAATATTGTTTATAATTCTGCACATTGATAAAAACAATTCCGGTAATAAAATCCCCTGTCCCGGCTGCGGTGTACCCCCTGGGCCTGCCGGCAGTGATAGTCTTGTCTTTTTGAAGGTAATGATCACCACCGCCCAAAAGCGTTGGCCATTTACCATTCACATTATTTCTGATCGTTTCGATCTTCCTTTTCAGCATATCTGTTAAACCTGGAAGTTCATTAATGTCATTCAACAGGAATGATAAACGATAATAACGTGGATTTGTAGTACTGATCTTTTGTTTAGCTTTTAGTGGATTTAAAATTATGCCAATGATATTGATGGTATCCTGTTCTGTTCTCAGTGAGGCCAGTTCGCCTTTATTGATCAGGTAGCTTGCACCCCTGGGCGGGAACTGTTGTAGCCGTATCTTTTTTCTGCCTTGAACATCAACTATGTAATCGATACGCTTTGCCGTCAGCGGGTCAGCTATAGAATCTTTCAAAGGGGTAATATCCCGTGCAAACATTTGCAGCAATGAATCGATTGGTAAACTCTCAAGATCCGAGATGTCGCTCAAATTGATCTGTACCATATTCTTATTTTCAAGATCAACTTTGAAATGCCTGTTGAAGACAATATTTTCAGGCACTTCAAAAAACTTGTCTTTGGTCGATTGTGCACAAAGCTCTGCCGCGATGCTTGTTAGAAGCATCAGTAAAGAAATTGTTTTCCTCATTTTATTTTAGTTTGATGGATTGATTTTAGATTTTAAAATATTAAAACCTCTACCAGGAGAAGAAGTGGTATATACCTGTTGATTGATAAATTTTAATTGAAATGCACGGTGTTCATAATAACGTGCCATATTTGACGGGTCATCTCCGGAAATTCCGAGTTCATTGATATGTACAACGGGCAATTTCTTTTTTACCTGTGCAACAGTTGACGTGCTAAGAATGGGAGAGCTAAAACTTGTTACCGGGATAGTATTTTCCTCTAGCACCGGGACAGATGTGGCGATTGCTGTTTTTTCTATTCTTGGCGAACGATGTTTTTTATTAACAACATTATTTTTTAACGGCAGCTGGTGTGCCTGTTTTTTATTATTGAGCGGGAACTGTGAAGTATTTTCATTAACAGTTGTAAGTGAGAAATCCGGAGGCGCTGTTTTTTGTGATTGACCAATTGGGTTATTTCTTATTTGTTTTGCAGGATTTTTGTCGATCATCAGAAACGGGATGATGATAGCGGCAATTATACAGGCAACGGCCAGCTGATACCATACCCTGCTGTTCATCCTTACCGTCTTTTGCTGGATACGTGAATACAATTTTTCCCACGCAATATTTTTGTCGCTAACCACTTCTGAAGATAACCCGTCCACATCTTCGAGCTTGTTTCGCCAATTCATTTCATTGGGATTTTCGTTTAACATATGTGGTGCCATTTAGTAGTAATTTTTTTTGTAATAATGACTTTGCTTTACTTAACTGAGATTTTGAAGTTCCTTCATTGATACTTAATAAGGAACTGATCTCTTTATGATCCAACCCTTCAATAACATGCAGGTTGAAGACCGTCCTGTAACCTACTGGCAGCTCCAAAATAAGATTGAAAATTTCTTTTGCAGATAAATTATTCAATGCATCTTCCATGAATGGGATTTCTGCTGCTGCGGCTTCGGTAACTATCGTGAATACATTTTTTCTCCTGAGTATCATCAGGCATTCGTTCACCATAATTTTTTTTAACCAGGCATTTAATGCTGCATCTCCCTGGTATTGAAATAATGGAAGTTTATTGAAAAATTTATAAAATCCATTTAGCATTGCCTCTTCGGCATCTTCCCTGCTCTTCAAATAACGCACACATACCAGCATCATTTTATCGCTCAATAGATCAAAAAGGTATTTTTGTGATGCGGTGCTTCCCTGCCTGGCTTCCCTGATCAGTTCGATTATTTCCATACTTGTATAAATATAAATGCAGAAATTGGGAAAAGGGTTGCCCCGGGAAAAAGGATGCGTTAAGGAATATTCTTTTATGTTCTTATTTTACTCCCGACCTCTTAGTGAACACTTACCCGTGCCTGACATGAAAAATCCAAGGTATGTGATTTTTCCTTCAATGAACACTCAGGTCCTGATTGAAGGCCTGCACCATGTTTTTGGTGAGATGCAATTTTGCATTCGAGGTTACACGTTCTTTCAAAAATTATTCAAAAAACTTTTTTGTGTTTCCCGGTTCCGATCCTGCTTTATAGTAGCTGTGGAAATATTCATCCGCCGACAAAACCCCGCTCCCTTTTATAACAAATACAATCAGCAGTAACAATACAACAATTGAAAGTACGAGCTCGTAATTAGTAAAGCTCATGCCTGATTTGACATTTACAAAGGTCACCGCCACAGCAAGAATGGGAAGTTGAATGATAGATGCCCACCTGGTAAAAAGGCCCACGGCAATAAATAAGCCACAAAGGAGATTTAAATATGGAACAACAAAAGCGATAAGTTGGGCATTTTGATCGAACATGGTGATCCCGCTGCTTTGCAGCATGGCCTCCAGTTTTGATGAGTCATGTATGAACGAGATGCCTCTCCAAAATAAAATCAAACCCAGCGCTATTCTAAAAATGATAAGCCATTTAGGCTGTCTGAAGGAAGAATTTTTTTCGATCGCAGATTCAAATTCCATGACAAACAGGTTTAATCAATCCGAAAATTCCTGCACTTTCACTATTGGATCATTTAAGCTTTTACAAAATTAATCCATTACTTAACAATTCAAAAGATACCGGGTAATGTTTTTGTAAAACATATGCCAGGTAAACCATGGAAATTTTGTTAAGAAAGACAGCCATAATTGCTTCCAGAGAAACTTAGGCTTTTGCCTTCATCATATCTTCTAAACCTTCCCCATCGCCCTTTTTAACTTTTTCAACTGCATGTGTATAATTAATTTAGCATATGTAATTTTCAAAAAATTATATTTGAGTATTACCATA
This sequence comes from Ginsengibacter sp., assembly GCA_040003385.1. Classification (GTDB taxonomy): domain Bacteria; phylum Bacteroidota; class Bacteroidia; order Chitinophagales; family Chitinophagaceae; genus Ginsengibacter. Next base: position 6,592 of record JBDUCQ010000026.1, read on the forward strand.
ACGTCTGTTTGCTAACGGGCACTTTTTTGAAACCTAAAAAAAATGCATTGACAGAAACGATAATTAACCTTGAAACAGTAAATCCTATTGAATTTTTTGGAGTTAATAATGGAAAATTAGACATCTTAAAAAAGAAATTCCCACGCCTCAAAATTCTCAGCCGCGGAACCCAGATCAAATTAAGCGGCGCTCCTGAGCAAATTGAAGATGCCAGGGATAAAATTTCATTGGCAGTGCAATATCTTGAACGAAACGGACACATGAGCGAAAACTACCTGGAGCAGATCCTGGGAGGGGATGATGAAAAGGTAATTGATAATTTCAAAGAAAGAAATCCCAATGATATTTTAGTTTTTGGTCCCAATGGCAAAACAGTTCGTGCGCGCACTGCCAATCAAAAACTGATGGTAACATCCATCGAAAAAAATGACATTTTATTTGCAATAGGACCTGCCGGAACAGGGAAAACGTATACGGCTGTAGCTTTAGCGGTAAGGGCATTAAAAAATAAGCAGGTAAAAAAAATAATTCTAACCCGCCCTGCAGTGGAAGCCGGAGAAAACCTGGGATTCCTGCCTGGTGATCTCAAAGAAAAAATTGATCCTTATTTACGCCCGCTCTACGATGCACTTGATGACATGATACCAGCTGATAAATTGGGCTATTATATGACCACGCGTACAATTGAAATTGCCCCACTTGCGTATATGCGTGGCCGTACGCTCGACAATGCCTTCATCATCCTGGATGAAGCACAAAACTCAACAGATTTACAGCTGAAAATGTTTCTCACCCGTATTGGCGCAAATGCAAAAGCAATTATAACAGGAGATGTAACCCAGATAGACCTTCCGCCAAAAATTAAAAGTGGCCTTGAAAAATCGGTGAGAATACTGCAGAATATTGAAGGAATCGGCCACGTGGAGCTGGATGAAGAAGATGTGGTGCGCCATAAGCTTGTAAAGGCCATTATCAGGGCGTATGAAAAAGAAAAAACAAAGGAACTGGAAGATCATAAATGATTTTTCAAATGAAGAATGAATTACAAAGGTGGCTGACAGGCTGCCTTTTTGTTTGCGTAGGCTGCAGTGATGCCAGTCAATATAGCCAGTTAAAATTATCCGGGGCTGACAGCATTGCTGACCATATAAGAATTGATCATGCATTCGGAACGGTCGCGATAGCCGGTTCGCTGGTATGTACCGGGGATCTTGTAATGAGAACAGGAAACGATTTTACCAGTGAAATGCTGGAGCAAATGTGTGCCAAAGACCAAACTTATTCGCATTGTGGCCTCGTAAGCATCGAAAATGATTCCATATTTGTTTACCATGCAATGGGTGGCGAATGGAACCCTGATAAAAAATTATGCAGGGACCCGTTTGATCTTTTCTGCAACCCTTTTGAAAACAGGGGGATTGGGATCTACACCTTTCATCTTGAGCCATTTGAAAAAAATCGGCTGGACAGCATTATGAAAGCGTGGTATCATAAAGGCGTGGAATTTGATATGGATTTTGATTTGGCAACTGATGACCGGATGTATTGTGCGGAATTTATTTCAAAAGCCGTTGAACTGGCTACAAAAAAGAAAATCAAATTTTCAACGTCGTCAATACATCAATTTATCTATATAGCGCCTGATGACCTGTTTTTAAATTCACATTGTTCTGAAAAAAAGAGGTTTCGGTATTAGACATCACGGAGTTTTATTTTGAATTGAAAATTACAATTACTTTTGTCGCAAACTCCTCAATCGATCTAATATGAAGAATTTTATTTTCTGCGTCACCGCCCTATTGTCCATCAGTATGATGGGCTGTAAAACCGGCATTGGATCACAAGACCCCAAAGCTGTTCTATCTGATTTCTTTGATGCCCTTCAGAATAAAGACATCGCCACTGCCAGGAAATATGCAACCAAAGAAAGTGACCAGATGCTGAATATGATCGAAACTGCTATGAAGATGGCACCAGACAGTGCCAAACAAAAAGATTACGATAAAAAGAATATGGAATTCGGAGATGCTGTCATTGATGGAGACAGGGCAACTGTTCCCATGCGGGATAAAAGATCCGGCGAGACAACCAATTTTGTTTTAAAAAAACAAGATAATAGCTGGAAAGTTGCGTTTGACAAAGAAACCATGACTGAAATGGGCAAGGAAAAGATGAAGGGAATGAAAAATAAACACTTGGATGGGTTGGCTGACAGTTCAAAAAAAATGCTCAGGGAGATGAACAAGATGACAGACAGTTTAACTAAGCTTTTAAAAACAGATTCAATGAAATAAACCCCTACCTCATTTTTGAACCGGATCAGTTTGATAGTATCAAGCTATTGATGATCCGGTCTTTAAGGTTTAAAATACAGTTATGGGAAGCATTCCGGCAAGGAGTGCTTTTTTAATTACTAATAAAAGATAATTACCTTAGTACAAATAACCTCTATGCTTAAATTTTGGGCTGCCTCACTGGTCATTCTGATGTTTTTTTTTGCCTGTGAGCAAAAACTCCGGGAAAGATCGAATGATCCTCTTGAAAGCGGGAGGCAATTCATTGATGCTTCACTCAAGGGCAATTATGAAGAAGCTAAAAAATATATACTTCCTGATAGTGTAAATCTTGAATATTTTAATGGCCTTGTAAAATTCAATGAAAGATTGAATGAACATGAAAAAGAAGGATATAAAAATGCAAACATCATCATCAATTCTGCAGAAAATATATCCGATTCAGTAACAATCATCAATTATTCAAATACATTCAAGAATGAGCCTGCAAAGATCAAGCTTGTGAAAATAAACCATGAGTGGATGGTAGATTTTAAATATACATTTTCAAATACATAAGATGATCCTGTTGAAAAAAGTGAAGGAATGAAAGAAATATTGACAATAGGAACCGGTAGCTTTATCGGTGGTATACTGCGGTATTCGCTGTCACAGTTCATCCAGGGGAAGACCAATTCAGCCTTCCCTTATGGAACACTTTGCGTGAATATAGCCGGCTGCTTCCTGATCGGAATAGTTTTTGGGATCTGTGAAAGAGGAAACATCAATTTTGAGTGGCGTTTGTTCCTGGCTACAGGCATCCTGGGGGGATTTACCACATTTTCTGCTTTTTCCTACGAATCTGTCGCCCTGATGAGGGGCGGCGAGTTTTTATCTGCATTTGCCTATGTTGCCATTAGCGTTTTTATTGGTTTGCTGGCAACCTTTACAGGGATGTCAATCATAAAAATTATTTGATGATTCAATATGTATCCTTACATTTTGCTCCGTATATATATTGCAAAGTTGAATTCAATTTAAATTATTAAAAATAAATTATGCACGTATTACACCCATGGCACGGTGCTGATTATGGGGACAAATCACCTGTCATCGTAAATGCTCTCATTGAAATACCACAAGGTTCAAAAACAAAGTACGAGATCGATAAGGTAACAGGCCTCCTTAAACTGGATCGGGTGATCTACTCCTCTTTCCACTACCCTGTCAATTATGGTTTTATTCCAAGAACCCTTGGAAAAGATGGTGACCCGCTGGACATTTTAGTGATGTGTTCTGAATCCATCCAGCCCTTGTGCCTGGTAGAAGCATTCGTGATCGGTAATATGCAAATGATCGACACTGGACTTGTAGATGATAAGATTATAGCCGTTGCTGCCAGGGACCCCGGTGTAAATTATATCCAGAGCATTGATGAAGTGCCGGCACATTTTTTTACTGTACTCAAAAATTATTTTGAGCAATACAAAGTATTAGAAAACCGGAAAGTAGAAATAAATGATTTCCAGGATAAAGAAGCAGCCTTTGCGATCATTGAAGAGTCAATCGAATTTTACAGGGAAACATTTCCTTCAAAAACCAATTAAAATATTTTTATGAATGTTCAAACTATATTAATTCTTGTACTGGTGGGAATTGCGGCAGGTATTATGGGTGGACTTGTAGGAGTTGGTGGCGGAATCATCATTGTTCCTTCATTGGTTTACTTTTTAAGTTTTTCACAGAAATCTGCGCAGGGAACTTCACTCGGCCTGCTTTTATTGCCTGTAGGCATTCTTGCTGTTCTACAATATTATAAGCAGGGATTTGTGGATATTAAAATAGTGGGCATCCTGGCGCTTGGCTTTTTAGCCGGCAGTTATTTTGGAAGCAGGATAGCGTTGAGCCTGCCCCAGGAAACCGTAAAAAAGATTTTTGCAATATTACTGCTGGTCATCGGCTTTAAAATGTTGTTCATTGATAAGAAAATAGAGGAAAAGGCAGGAGCGAATACTGCCAAACATTCAATATCCAATCAATCAAAAGATCCGGATCCAACATAATTTAAATTTTGTCCTTCTGCTAATGTTCGCCTTTTCAGCAAAGTGATGAGATTTAAAAATACCTTCTTATACCCCTCAATTTATGCGTTCGTAGATTTGTTGATGAATTGAGTATACCCTGCTGGTCGATATGATCAATCCGGACTTTGCCAGATGCATGAATTACCTGCCCTTGTTCAAGTAAAATACCAACATGGACGATCTTTCCTTCATCATTGTCAAAAAATACAAGATCACCCCTTTTGGCTTTGCCCAATAATGGAATCGACTCTCCCATTTCAAATTGTTGTGCCGAATCACGTGGCAATGCAATATTTAAAAACTTATAGACGGCCTGGCTAAAGCCACTGCAGTCAGTCCCAAATACACTTTTACCTCCCCATAAATAAGGAGTATTTATAAAAGTGAATGCAATTTTTTTAATCCTTCCGCCAGTGATCTTACCGTTTGCAGGGTGAAAAAGTTTGCCGTCATATGAAATGATTTTCGATCCAAGAGTTCCCCTGCCTTTATTATTTACAGGCAGGGTGCATCCGAAAGGGATGTGCATTTCCTGGTGATCAAATTTTATCTTATTCACCCATCCTTTTGTAAGTCCGCCTGATCCGGGAATCACACGATCAGTCTCAACCAGGTGGCTTTGCTGGCACCACCCTGTGTACCCGTCGGATTCATCACAAACTTTTACCCAGTTGCCTGCTTCCGTTTGCAGGATGGAACAAGGGTCGCCAAATAACAGCTGGCTCACCATTTCACTCGTGTGTGAAGGATCTTTTCTTAGTGGGCTTACCGGAACACAGGTAAATGCATGTTGCATAGCATTGAATTGATTGGTTTGATCCTAAATTATGGAATTTATTTATGTTTACATCTTATTCCATAAATACCCGCAACCTTTCGTGAACAGTCAAAAACCAGAGGATCTTGAGGATGCAGATTTGCTTCGTAATTTCTTCGCCGATCATGACAATAAATGGCTTGGTATCCTGCTGCCTCGGTATACTTTATTACTCCTTGGCGTTTGTATGAAATATTTAAGAAATGAGGAGGATGCGAAAGACTCTGTTCAGCAGGTATTTTTAAAGGTGATCGGCGAGATGCATAAATATAAAGTTGACTACTTTAAGAGCTGGATCTATATGGTTGCTAAAAATCATTGCCTGATGAAGCTCAGGGATAAAAACACAATATTTGTTAACCTTGACCAGGAGCAGATACCGGCCGAAGACTCGGAAGATATACACTTGCACCTGGAAAAAAATAAAACTTTAAACGAAATAGAGGCAGCACTGCTGAAGCTCAGCACTGAACAGCAACATTGTGTAACTTTATTTTACTTGCAAAAAAAATCGTACAGTGAAATTGCAGAAGCAACAGGATTCAGCTTAATGCAGGTAAAAAGCCATATTCAAAATGGCAAAAGGAATTTACGGTTAATGCTTATCAATAAATGAACAGGCAAAAAACTATATAAGAGAATTTTTTTTATAATGAATGACCTATCAAAAATATTTTCAGGCAGCAATAAGGATCTTGACAACCAGAAGCTCATTGATTATCTCAACGGTAATTTGACCGAGGATGAAAAACATGAGCTGGAGAGCCAGATCGCAGATTCTGAATTGCTGAATGATGCAGTAGAAGGTTTGGAACATTTTAAAAACTCCGTTGATATCGGAGCTGTTGTTGGCCAGCTGAATGCGAATCTCCGGGCACAGATTGAGAAAAAAAATCTCCACAAAAAAAATCGCGCCATTAAAAATCAACCTTGGGTTTATCTTGCAATTATTGTGATTCTGTCAATCATCATCATTTGTTTTATTGTGATTAAAAAACATTTAGACAATGAACAGATGAAAGTTCTTAAATCTGCTTTTGTAGTGTGGTCAGCTGGTGCCACTGTATAAATTATTTTAGAGGATCCTATTTACTTTTTGCTTGAACCAAAAAAGTAAACCGCCTGACTGACATGACTCGGGCAGGCAAAAAAGTTGAAGCCTCCGGAATAAATCTGATACCATCTTTTGCCAAAATAGTAAATGAAACTTCAGATTCTTTAAAAGTGGCTGAGCTCAGATAAGAAAATACTGCAATGGAGTAAACGAAAAATCCCCCATTCCTGGAGGATTTTAGAGTAATTTCTTATAAAGATAAATAACCTATTTCTTCATTTTACTATCCATCTTCATATCCATCATTTTACCATCCTTGTCCATCATATGACCATCCTTGTCAATCATCTCGCCATTGGTCATCATCATTTTGCTGCCATCTTTCATCATCACTTCTCCTGTTGGTTTTACTTTGCAGCCATCTGTACAAGTCATTTCTTTGTCCATTACCATCATCTTACCATCCTGCATCATCATCATTTTTCCGTCCTGCATCGTCATCATACCATCTTTCATCATTGCTGAAGTGGTGGTGGTGCTCGTTGTAGGCGCCATTGAAGTATCAGGTGCAACCATCGGTGGTGTAGCTGTAGTGTCAGTTGTAGTGCTCTGTGTTTTAGTGGTATCATCGCTGCAAGCAGACATAAATGAAGCAAGGGCCAAAATCGCAAATAGTTTTTTCATTTTAATTGTTTTAATTTTTTTGTCAGTTTTTTTAATAGCCGCAAAGGTAACCGAATAAATGAATTTAGCAACTTTTTTCCTCCGGGTGGAGCTGCCTCCTATTTTTTTCTGAAAAATATTCTTATGGGCACCCCGCTTAGCTTAAAATGTTCACGCAATTTATTTTCCAGGTAATTTTTATAGGGAGTTTTGATGTCATCAGGATAATTGCAAAAAAATGCAAAAGATGGCACTGGCGTGGGGAGCTGGGTAACGTATTTTATTTTTACAGCATTCCCCCGAACTACTGGGGCATGGTAAGATTCAACCGCTTTCAGCATGACCTCGTTCAACTTCGAAGTTGATATTTTATGTTGCCTGTTTTCGTATACTTCAAGCCCGGTTTCAATCGCTTTAAAAATTCTTGTTTTCTCAGTGGCAGAGATAAACAGGATTGGCACATCAGTGAATGGGGCAAGGCGTTGCTTTAATTCTTTCTCATAGTCGCGTGCAGTGTTTGTCTCCTTTTCTACCATGTCCCATTTATTTACCAGCACCACGATTCCTTTTCCTTTTTTAATAGCCAATGAAAAGATATTAAGGTCCTGCGCGGTGACTCCTTTATCAGCATCCAGCACAAGCAGGCATACGTCTGCCTCATCCATGGCCTTAATGGCACGGATCACAGAATAAAATTCAAGGTCCTCGTTTACCTTTGTTTTTCTCCTGATCCCTGCCGTGTCAATTAAAGTGAATTCTTTACCAAAAAGATTATAATTGGTATGAATGGTATCCCTCGTAGTGCCGGCGATCTCGCTTACTATCGTTCTTTCCTGCCCCGTGAGTGCGTTGAGCAAAGAGGATTTGCCAACATTGGGCTGTCCAACGATCGCGAACTTGGGCAACAGCGATTCCTCTTCATTTTTCTCCACCGGGATCAATGAACAAAGTTCATCCAGCAATTCACCGGTTCCGGTCCCACTGATGGATGATATAAAAAAGATCTTTTCAAAACCCAGGCTGTAAAATTCTGCAGCTTCCATCAAACGGTCATGGTTGTCAACTTTATTGATGAGTAAGTAAACCGGTTTTGTGCCCCTGCGAAGTATATCTGCCATTGCCTCATCAAGGTTGGTGATCCCAGTTGTAACATCACACATAAAAATAATGGCATTGGATTCCTCCAGCGCAATCATTACCTGCTTGCGGATCTCGCGCTCAAAAATATCATCGCTCTGTGGTACAAACCCACCCGTGTCAATGATGTTGAATTGTTTGCCGGTCCACTCTGCAACACCATATTGCCTGTCGCGCGTAACGCCGCTTATGTCATCCACGATCGCTTTTCTTTGTTCAAGCATCCGGTTGAAAAAAGTGCTTTTGCCAACATTTGGCCTGCCAACTATGGCAACAGTATAACTCATTGTACCTCTTTTATGATGGTGTACCCGGTTCTGAAATTAATAGCAACTATGAACCGGCGGCGGCAAAGGTATCGTTTATGTTTTTTTGAAGGCTGACATTCAAATGGACCAGGTCATTGAAAAAACCGGGATACGATTTTTCAACCGCTTCGGCCTGCTGTATAATCACAGGACCATTGGCTCCCAGCCCAGCTACAGCAGTTGCCATAGCAATGCGATGATCGTTGTTCGAGTGAACCATAGTTCCAATAACGATTTCACCTCCTTCAATGATCATCTCATCATTTTGCAAAGATATTTTCACTCCCATCTTTTCAAATTCATGCTGAAGTGTCAGCGCCCTGTTGCTTTCCTTGTGAGCCAGGCGACTTACACCACTGATCCTGCTTATCCCTTTGCAATATGCTGCAAGGGCAACCAGGGGTGGAAACAAATCGGGACTATGTGTGGCGTCAAATGTAAATGGCTGAAGCAACCCGGATGAAACTGAAATTGAATTCGCATCAGCCAATACTTTAGCTCCTGCATTCTGTAAAACGCCTATTATTGCTTTATCACCCTGGCTCGAATTTAGCGTTAACCCTTCTACTTTAATACTGCCTGAAATTGCAGCGGCCACAAATAAGAATGCGGCATTGCTGTGATCGCCTTCCACGCTATAAGTTATGGCAGGCAATGCCTGCCCGGTGAAAGGAGTAAAATAAAATTCTTTATAATCCATGTGATCAATTTTCCATCCGAAATGATGCATCACTTCCAGCGTCAGGTCGATGTAAGGCTTACTCTTCAGGTTTTCCACTTTGATAGTGACCGGTTTTTTACACGCAACTGCATAGGCGAACAAAAGGCCGGTTAAAAACTGCGAACTTAAACTGCCATTGATGGTAATATCCACAGGTTGCAAGGGACCCTTAATTTTAAGTGGAAGCAACCCGAGATTTGAATCAATGGCAATTTGTAAGATGGGAAAGATCTCATCAAAAAAATCAACGGGCCTTTTTAACAAACTTCCATGGCCCGTAACTATAATTTCACCATGGCTAAGTGCGGCAATTGGGGTAAACATCCTTAAGGACAAGCCGCTTTCGGCGCAGTCAATAATGCCTGAATAATCATAGGATACCGCACCACCTTTTTGTTTAACAATATAATCTCCGTGCTCGTCCATAGAAACAAACGCCCCTAATTTTTGAATGATACCCAAAGCTGCAAGGTCATCATTGCTGGATCCGGGGTTACGGATCACCGTTGTTCCATTGTAGAGAAATGCTGCTGCACAGGCCCTTTGCATGGAGCTTTTTGAAGCGGGAGCCTGAATAGTACCCGAAATGCGAGAAGGATCTATTTTTACGTTCATATGATTTTTGAAGGTTCTTCGGATCTACAAACAAATACTGAACAATTCCTTTAACTGGTTCAGCGCAATCGGGAGAACAACACCGTGCCCGATATCGGTGAGAAGTACAAAATTTATTTTGTTGCCTGCCTTTTTTTTATCCATCAGCAAAACTTCCCATATTTTTTCTTTATCGAAATCAATAGTGGCTGGAAGCTGATATTTCTGTAACAGACTGATCACGCGTAATTTATCTGCTGCGGGGAAATTGTTCATTTCTTCCGAAATGGCGCATGCAGCTACCATGCCTATGGACACTGCATTTCCATGCGATAATTTGTATATATTTTCAATGGCATGTCCCAAAGTATGGCCAAAATTCAGCAGCCGCCTGTCTCCCTTTTCAAACTCATCACCCGATACGATGTTGTATTTTATTTCTACATTTCTCCTGATCAGCTCATCAATGATATCAACAGATGATTGGAGAGCATGCAACGTCTGGCGCTCCAGCCACCCGAATAATTTATTATCCTGTATGCACGCATGCTTGATGATCTCTGCAAATCCATTTACCCATTCTGTGTCCGGCAGTGTACGTAAAAACGAATAATCATAAAATAAAAATTCAGGGTGTTTGATGGTGCCTACAAGGTTTTTATAAATTCCGACATCTACACCGTTTTTACCACCAACAGCCGCATCAACCATAGCCAGGATGGTAGTGGGTACAAGTGCGAATTTAATTCCGCGCATGAAAATAGAAGCTACATAGCCTGTAATATCAGTGATGACACCTCCTCCAACGCCGAGGATGATTGTGTCGCGATCTGCTTTTAGCCGGATAAGTTCTCCAATAATGAAATCGGCTGTAGCCTGCTGCTTATTGCTTTCACCAGGTTCGATCACAATTGTGCGCCAACTGATGAACTTGTGGGAATAATGAACTGCAATATTTTTATCAGTAAGGATAACCGCATTTTCTTTGGGTACAAGCTTTTCAATAAAAGAAAAGTCCGCATTAAAATATCCGGTGTAATTTTTTGTTGAAAAACTGAAATGTTCCTGCTGCATACCTGCTATTCGTTCATGATTTTATTCTGGTGATTGATGCTTTCCAGGTGAACAGCATCAAAGTATTTCGTGATGAATTCTTTGCTCAGACCCAAATGTTCTCCTTTTTTATAAGCCCTTTCCAGTATTTCATTCCACCGGTTGGTTTGTAAGATAGTTATGTTGTTGTTCTTTTTATATTCACCAATTTTATCCGCGATTTTCATCCTTTGGCCAATGAGCGTGATGAGTTCATCATCCAGGTGGTTGATTTGTTCCCTAAACGTAGCAAGAGCCGTCAGAAATTCTTTTTTGTCGGTATATTCAGAACGCCAAATAAGTTCACCCAGCATCTCGTTGAATTTTTCGGGTGTGATCTGTTGTTTGGCATCGCTCCAGGCATTGTCAGGATCAATGTGCGTTTCAACCATCAATCCTCCAAAATCCAGGTCAATACTTTTTTGAGCAATGGATTGAAGTAAGGTCCTGTTTCCACAGATATGTGAGGGATCGCAGATCAGTAACATATCAGGAAAACGACGTTTCATTTCAATCGGCAAGTGCCACATCGGGGCATTCCGGTATTCTGTATTACCATAATTTGAAAAGCCACGATGTATCATTCCTATCTGACGAACGCCAACTTTTTGCAGACGTTCAATACCCCCGCTCCACAGGTCTATCTCGGGGTGGATGGGATTTTTTATCAGGACCGGTACATTTGTTCCGCGGAGGGCATCACAAACTTCCTGCACACTGAAAGGATTTACTGTGGTCCGTGCACCAATCCATAGCATGTCAACATCAAAATGCAATGCATCTTCTACGTGTTTGGCAGTAGCCACTTCAACGGTGATCGGCAAGCCCGTTATTTTTTTTGCCTGTAATAACCAGGGCAATCCTTTCATGCCAACTCCTTCAAACATGCCGGGTTTTGTTCTGGGTTTCCATATACCCGCGCGCAATATGTCTACCTTACCTGTTTTTGCAAGACGTGTGGCGGTTTCGAGCACCTGTTCTTCGGTCTCAGCACTACATGGCCCGCTGATGATCAGGGGGCGCTTGTTCCACTTTTCCTGCATCAAATCCTGCATGCTTTTAGTTTCTGTATGCATAATAATTTATTTTTATTGTTTTAGTATTTTTTCCGCGTCCACCCAATCATTATAAGTCAGTTCAAATTTTATTTCCCCTTTTCCATGCGTACCTGTTTCGTTCCATCCGTACTTCCGGTAAAAATCTTCTGCACGGGTACCCGGACTTGTACCCAGCCAAACTGTATCCCTGGTTTGTTCAAAGTACCAGTTAAGCATCAGGCTGTGCAGAATTTTACCGATTCCTTTCCCTTCATATTCCGGGAGAACGAACAAAGCCCATATGTTATTTCCTGTGAGATCTGCGATTGAAAAACCAACAATTGTTTTTTCAACTTCACACACCCATCCTTTTCCACGGACCAATAAATATTCTTCGCAATCACTGTCCTTTACAACCGAGGGATCGGACAAAACATTTTCCCTGACTGAATTTCTCACTACCTGCATTTGCTGAATGTCGCTTATGAGCGCTTCCCTGAAAATCATGAATATTACTTTAAGATTCTTTTTATCTTATTCGCATTTTCTATCAGTTCCGTCAGGTATGCATAGTTTTCTTTTTCCAGGCAGCTTTTAAATTTTCTTAACTGCGATATATGCTCATTCAGCACATCCAATACATTTTCCCTGTTCTGCATAAAAATAGGGACCCACATAGCAGGATTACTTTTGGCCAGCCGGACTGTACTTTCAAAGCCCGCACTCGCCATTTCAAAAATGGCATCGTCTTCTCTTTCCTTTTCAAGTACGGTATTGGCAAGAGCAAATGAAGTGATGTGAGCGATATGGCTCACGTATGCTGCATGCAGGTCGTGTGATGAGGCTTCCATATAAAGTAAATGCATTCCCAATAAATGATACAATTTTTCAGTCAGCAAAAGAGAATCCCGGTCACTGTCTTCTCTGTTGCATATCACCACCGCCTTGTCAGTAAAGGCATCCGTCACTGCGGCCTGTGGTCCGCTGAATTCCGTTCCCCACATTGGATGTGTGGCAACAAAACGTCCACGGTTTCTGCTTTTTGCAGCCTCAGCGCAGATGGGTGCCTTGGTAGAACCAACATCAATGACCACCTGGTCAACAACCTGGTCAAGAATCGCATGGATCATTTTTTCAGCCGCGTTTACGGGAACAGCAACAATAATAAGATCAGATGCTTCAATCGCTTCATTGAGCTGCATAAATTCATCCACAAGGTGCAACTGAAGTGCTTTTGTCCTGTGCTCTGCATTCTCTTCAACCCCGATAACTTTTGAAGCAAAAGCTTTGGCTTTCAATGCAAGTCCCATGGATCCTCCGATTAACCCCGTCCCGATTATCGCTGTGTTCATATTTATTTTTTGCCTGTTGTGATCATACATCCACAAATTTTTCAACCATCTTTTGAATTCTTATTGTTCCCTCTTCAATTTTTTCTACAGGGCTGCATAAACTAATCCTAACATATTTGTTGCCGGCACTACCAAAAATTCCGCCCGGTGTAATGAATACACCTGCCTCCTGCAATACCAGGTCGCACAATTCAAATGATCCGGCATATTTAGGTGGAATGGCTGCCCAAACAAACATTCCCGCCTGGTTTTCTTCAAACGAACATTGCAACAAATGCAAGAGCTGAAACACCATTTTTCTCCTGCTGTCATAAGCCTGGTTCAACTGTTGGAACCAGTCATCGCCCAAGCTAAGGGCCTTCGCTGCGGCCAGTTGAATGGGCAGGAACATCCCGCTGTCCATGTTGGTTTTGAAAAGTAGTACTTCATTGATCCTTTCCCGGGCACCTGTCAGCATCCCAACTCTCCAACCTGCCATATTGTGGCTCTTGCTCAAAGAATTCAACTCAATTGCTACACTTTTTGCACCTGCAACGCTCAACAAGCTCATTGGGTTGGAGTTCAAAATAAAGCTGTAGGGATTATCATGACAAACCAGGATATCGAATTTTGAAGCGAAGGCAACCAGGTTTGTAAAAAGTTCCTGCGAAGGAAGTTGCCCTGAAGGCATGTGTGGATAATTGACAAACATGAGCCGTATGATTTTACCAGCCTGCCTGTTTGCCTGTACGATATTTTCCAATTTTCGAAAATCCGGGAACCATGTATTTTCTTTTTTCAACTCATATTCTATCACCTCACCTCCGGCTAATTTTACCGCGCTCCTGTAGGTTGGATATCCAGGGTTGGGCACCAGTGCTATATCCCCATTATTCAGGTACGTCATGCAGACGTGCATGATTCCTTCTTTACTTCCGATGAGTGGTAAAATTTCGTTGTCGGGATCCAGGTCCACATCATACCATTTTTTATACCATTCAGAAATTGCATTGCGGAGCAAAGGGCTACCCTTATAATTCTGATAAGCATGCTGGTTGGGCTTTTCACTTTCCGTTTGTAAGCATTTGATCACATCCGGGTGCGGGGGCATGTCGGGACTGCCAATGCCGAGGTTGATGACCTGCCTGCCCTGTTTATTCAGCTCATCAATCTCTCTTAATTTCTGGGAGAAATAATATTCGCCAACTCCTTCAAGTCGCTTAGCTGTCTGCATTATTTTTGTTTTCCATTTTTATAAACTCCATATACGGTAAGCAGGTTCGTCAATGGTTTGATATTTTTCAGAACCCTGCTGAACTGTTCTAAATTTTCAAATTCAAGGTCAGCATGGAACGAATATTTCCAGTCGCTTCCGGGTATTGGAAATGACTGGAGCTTGCTCAGGTTGATTCCATCTTCAGCAATCCTGGTAAGTACTTTTGCCAGGCTTCCTTTTGAATGGTCGGTCTGGAAATTCACAGATGCCTTATCAGCGCCAGGTACTTCCTCTGCAGAGTCGGCTGGCTGCAAAACCAGGAACCTCGTATAATTATTTTTAAGAGTATGAATATTAGGTGCAATGATGGTAAGCTGAAAAAGATCAGCTGCGAGAGTACTGGCTATTGCAGCAGCGTGCTTGTTTTTATGCTGATGAATATGCTTAGCACTCAACGCCGTATCTTCAGTTTCAACAAGTTTCCAGTCGTACTTGTCTAGAAAACCAAAACACTGTTGTATCGCCATAGGATGAGAATGTACTTCCCTGATCTCAGTAAGCTTTACACCGGGATTTACAAGCAGGTTTTGTTTGATCTGCAGGTAAATTTCTCCCACGATCTTCAGGTGGCTTTTCTGAAGCAAATTATAATTGGGGAGTATACTTCCGGCGATAGAATTTTCTATCGCCATTACTCCCCCCTCACTTTCAGCCGGCCTGGATGCAATATTGATCACTTCGCTGAATGTAGTACAGCAGATCACGTGGACCGATTTTCCAAAGAAATGCCTGGCAGCCAGCTGGTGAAAGCTGCCTTCAAAGCCTTGTATCGCAATTTTTTTAACCATATTTAAAAACAAAAATCCCGGCCTTTTTGCCGGGATTCTTTATGTAGGTCTGTTTTTTCAGTTTACACAAACGTTTCCCGGGCTGCTCTAAAATAGTAGCTAAAATAAAACCTGGTATTTGCGTTTGTTGTCATTATTGAATTCAAATGTAAGAAAGTGATGCGAAATTACCAATGGAATTTTTTTTATGAGGAATAAAGGAAATACCAATATTCAAATTCTGCTTCTTACCTCAAAAAGCATTTCCTTTCAGATCAGCAGGATTTTGATGCGGGCATGATCATTTGCTGTTCATCTGTTTCCTGCCAGTATATTATACTGAAAGCAGAGGAATGTAACCACAGCACTGCCCGCTTTTTTCATTTTTTTGGGTTACTTTTCCATCAATTTAGTATTAATTATCGCCTCGTGAGTATAAACAACCATGAACAACTCCTGCTTGAGGGATTGGCAAAAAATGAACAGAAGGCAGTTGAAACGATTTACAGGGACAATTATGGTATTATTCAATCGTTTATATTAAAGAACAACGGTTACCCTGAAGACGCCAGGGATGTATTCCAGGAGGCGATGATCGTTCTTTATGAAAAGGCATCATCCGGCACATTTGAATTAACCTGCCAGATAAAGACATATCTGTACTCAGTGTGCCGAAGGTTATGGTTAAAAAGATTACAACAAAGCCAACGCTACACTGCAACAATAGAAAATATTGGGGAGACGATAACGGTTGATGATGACATGACGGCCCATGAAAAAAAAGATGCGGATTTTTTACTGATGGAGTCTGCACTGGTCAAAATCGGTGAACCCTGCAAAAGATTGCTTGAATCTTATTACTTAGAAAAAAAAAGTATGCCGGAAATAGCAAAATCCTTTGGCTACACCAATGCGGACAATGCAAAAACACAAAAATATAAATGCCTGATAAGGCTGAAGAAGCTATTTTTTGCACAATACAAAAATGGAGGATAAGATGGACGATATTTTATTGCTTGATGCGGTTGAACGGTACATGAAGAATGAAATGACTGCACAGGAAAGAGTATTTTTTGAGGAGTTGCGTAAAAACAATCCGGCGATTGACCAACTGGCCGTGGAACACCTTTTTTTTCTGCAACAGCTTGAAAATACGGCACAACGTAAAAAATATCAGCATGCTTTACACGAAGTGGAAAACAAGCTGGTGAATGAGGGTGTGATCTCAAAAAAGAACCTTCGCGGAAGGGCAAAGGTTGTTCACCTGTGGAACAGGTACCGCCGCACCATTTCGGTTGCTGCATCCATTGCAGGTATTGTTTCAATTCTTACAGCTACCGTCTTTTCAATTTATAATGAAAATAAGAAAGAAAAATTGATCACCCCGCTCGTTGACTATAAGTTCAGGCAGGTGGATGCAAAATTAAAGCAATTTGAAACCCAGCTCAATGAAGCGGCAGTTGTAAGCAAAGTGCCAACGCCGGTTAAACCTAAATTCGAAGCCAATTTCAGGGCCACCGGTTTTTTAATTGATGTAAGCGGATTTATCGTTACCAATGCCCATGTGATCAACAATGCTAAAAATCTTATTGTTGAGAACAAAAAAGGTGAGCAATTTTTTGCAAATCCTGTGTACGTCAATAAGATTACTGACCTTGCGATTTTAAAGATAAATGATACATCGTTTAAAAAATTCCTGGCACTTCCTTATTCAATCCGCAAATCATCGGCTGAGCTGGGTGAGCAAATATTCACTCTCGGGTATCCCCGTGATGAGGTAGTATATGGTGAAGGTTATTTAAGTGCTAAATCCGGCTATTCCGGTGATACAAGTGCATACCAGATCAGTATATCAGTGAACCCCGGGAATAGCGGCGGACCTGTGATCAACAGGAACGGAGAAGTGATAGGCATTATCAGCAGCAAAGAAACAAATGCAGATGGAGTGGTGTTTGCCATAAAATCCAAAAATATCTACAATGCCCTCGAAGAGATAAAAAAAACAGACACGATCAGGCTTCCTTTGTCCGGGAGTGTAAAAGGATTGGAAAGAGTTCAACAGATCAAGAAGATCGAGGATTGTGTATTTATGGTGAAGGGAAACTGATCATAATCTTTTACTTTACGTGTTCCATAAATCTTCAGGATATTCCCCATTTTTTACAAGCTGGCTGATGTCTTTTTTCACGATCGGTGCATCCTCTTTATAAGTAACTCCAAACCATTGAGAAGAAGTAGGAATTACTTTAATCGTCCCATTTTCCCTGATGAAAGCATCGCCCATCAGCGGAATGAAGAACTCTGATTTTGGATCAGTGATATGATCAGTGAGAAACAGCTGGAACAATTTTTCCAGGAAAGGAAACACAGTAGAATCAAATCCCCAGAAGTTCATGCTCACCTGGGAGTTGAATGGAACCTCGTGCCTGCCCTCTTCGTCTTCAAAAACAATCTTTGCTTCATCCCCGGCTGGTTCTTTTTCCATGTAGATCTTAGTTCTTTCTTTGATGCTTACCAGGTTACCTTCACCATCTACTTCGCATACCCCCCTGCTTACGGTGCCATGTTCTGATAATGTTTTTGAAAGCTGGTATCCGATGATGCAATATTTAGATGGCGATACTTCATGTGAAAGAAAAGCGACAGCTTTCTCAAATGCATCCTTTCCATAAAAATCATCTGCATTGATCACGGCAAAAGGCTCTTTGATCACTTCTTTCGCACACAACACTGCGTGTGCTGTTCCCCAGGGCTTCTTTCTTTCAACAGGTATTGTAAAACCTTCTGTATAATCATCAAGGTCCTGGTAGACATAACCAGTTGCAATTTTATCTTTCAGCTTTTGCTCAAAGATGTTCTTAAATTCATCAGCGAAATTCCGGCGAATTACAAATACCACTTTACCAAAACCAGCCCTGATTGCATCATAAATCGAATAGTCCATAATTGTTTCGCCGGATGGGCCGAATGCTTCAATTTGTTTCATACTGCCATACCGGCTTGCCATTCCCGCTGCAAGTATCAAAAGTGTAGGTTTCATTGAATGTTTTTTGGTAGAAAGCAACTCTTTTCCTCGATGCCAAATTATAGTGGTAATCTTAAAATCGAAGTTACTTTTGTGCGAAAATAGGTAAGAAATATCATGCCATAATTTTAATGAATGAATACCCTGGAAATATTACTGAAAAAACCTGTACAGATTGATCACCTGCAAATTAAATCTGCAGTGGAGCAAAATATTATCATTGATATGCTCAGGCTTGATAAGGTCCACCCGTTTATTTCCGGTAATAAATTGTTTAAGCTTTATTATTTCATCATCGATGCGATGGGTTCACCCGGTAAAAAAATAATCACTTTTGGTGGCGCATATTCAAATCACCTGGCGGCTACAGCAGCAGCCTGTAAAGAAAATAATATTGAATGCATTGGGATCGTAAATGGCACCAAACCAAAAATCCTTTCAGATATCCTGATGTTTTGCCAGAACCTTGGAATGCACCTCGAATTTGCCAGCCGGGATTCTTATCAAAAACAAATGGCAGACATTCTATCGAATAAACACAGCCATGATCCCGGTCACACAATCATTCCGGAAGGGGGTTTTAGTGACCAGGGAGTTGAAGGCGCTGCATTGATCGCCTGCCATTATGAGCAATACAATTATTCGCACATATGTTGCGCAACCGGTTCGGGTACAACCTTAGCGGGCCTGGCAAAAAAAAGCCCAGGGCAACAAAAAGTGTTGGGATTCAGTGCAGTTAAAAACCTGGATGATCTTGATGCAAAAATGAAGTGCCTGGTTTATCCACCCGGGCCTGGCAGTTATGAGATCATAGCAGGTTATCATTTTGGTGGCTTTGCAAAAAAAACAAGGGCGCTCATAGAATTCATGAACGGGTTTTATAATGATCAACGCATTCCACTTGATTTCGTTTATACTGCAAAAATGATGTATGGTATTTTAGACATGCTTCAAAAAAATTATTTTCCGGGGCATTCGCGAATACTTTGTATTCACACCGGTGGATTGCTGGGAAATTTATCGCTCAATCCCGGTACATTGGATTTTTGATTTTTTTTAACAGACCTTTATATTTACAACCCAAACAACGGGCGACACCATCCCGTTATCATCTTATGCGGAACCTGATCCTACTACTGATCCTGATTGTGTGCTATGTTCATACTATTGCACAGGATACATTGCCAAACTTTACAGTAAATCATATTACCAGCAATGTACTTGTAAGCTGGACCAACCCATTTACTTCGCTCACCACGATCAATATTCAAAGGTCTTACGATAGCACCAAAAATTTTAAAACCATTGGAACTGTCCTGGATGTAAAAAATAAAAAAAATGGATTTGTCGATCCGAAGCCGCCAACCTTTACTATGTTTTACAGGATATTCCTATCCTTTGAAGGAGGTACTTACCTTTTTTGCTCATCATCCCGGCCAGTGTTAGACACTTCCAAAGTTTTGCCTGTTTTTAAAAACCTGCAGCAATCAACAGTAGCCACCTGGTTTGTCCCGTCTAAAAGAGTGTATTCCAACACTGAGAACAATGTAATTATCAACCTTCCGGAAGCAGCCACTAAAAAGTGCGTTGTGAAATTTTTTGATGAAAACGGAACCCCGCTTTTTGAAGTGAATAAAATCACTGACACTTACTTAACCATTGAAAAAGTAAATTTTCTGCGCGCGGGTACTTACAACTTTGAAGTGTACGAAGATGGCCTGATGATTGAAAAACACAAATTTTATATTTCGAAAGAAGGAAAACCCGTTCAAATATTCAATGACCAGGAAAAGAACGCTCCTAAATAATAGTTACATTGAATATTTTAGAAAAATTATTTTTCAGGGACCATTTCACTTCGTCAAGGCTAACTTTCTGCTGTAATTCTTTTTCCATGGAAGTCACCTTCTTATTCTGAATACCACAAGGTATAATGTTCTCAAAAAAGCCCAGGTCTGTATTTACATTCAATGCAAAACCGTGCATCGTGATCCACCGGCTGCATCGAATTCCCATGGCACAGATCTTTCTTTCCCTGCCTTTTATATCAGGATCGATCCAAACACCGGTCTCTCCCGGGCTTCTGCCGGCAATGATTCCATATTCTCCAATAGTTTGAATGATCACCTCTTCCAGGTTCCTGAGGTATTTTCCAACGTCTGTGTAAAATTTTTCCAGGTCAAGTATGGGATATCCCACAATTTGCTCCAGTCCATGAAATGTAATGTCTCCTCCCCTGTTGGTGTTGAAAAATTGGATGTCTTTTTTATTCATCTCGGCTTCCGTGAGCAAAACATTTTCCATGCTACCGCTTTTGCCAAGTGTATAAACAGGCGGATGCTCGCAAAAAAGTAAATAATTTTTAGTCGGGATAGCAAAACGATCTGCTAACCCCTGGATAGAGGGATACTCCCCGGCCATAGAAAATTTTCCTGCACCAGATTTGATTGCTGAATTTTCTTTCACCAATTCTTCCTGCAGGTCCCAGGCGGGTTTATAGCCTATGATTCCAAGATCTTTGAATATGACCTGTTGCTTATCCAATTCAAAATTTTAATTTGCAAAGATAGTGGAGGGAAGTAGTTTAGAATTTTAGGAGTTTAGGGTTTAGGGTTTAGAAGGTTTAGTGGAGAAACATTCTAATCATGAAAACTAATTTACAACTTAACCCTAAACTCTCTAAACCCAGATGAATAAACAATGCAAATGCACATCACCGCCTAAACCTTCTAAACCAAGC
>JBDUCQ010000227.1:0-2506 GCA_040003385.1 Ginsengibacter sp.
AATATTTTGCCACGCGATCATGATCAGAAGTCCGTAAAATGTAAAGCTCATCAGGGCATGACCACTCGGGAAACTAAATCCTTTGGCCTCACTCAGCAGCGGGGTCATTGGCCTGTCGCGATGAAAAATGTATTTTAGGATGAACATAAGCAATAAGCTACTGACTGCAATTACCGGTATTTTTATCGAGTACCATTTATGTTTTTTGATCAAAAGGAAATACGTGATGAGTAAAAGATTGGCCGGGATTAAAAATAAATGCGTGCCGAGGAACGAAAATAGTTCCATGACACTGGTATTGATACTGTTAACATGAAGTGACAAAAAAATAAATGCCCTGTTATCAAAGCCGGTTTTCCCATTTCCAAATACGCTCTTGGCAATCAGGATAAAGGCAGTTAAGGCGAGTGTAAATACTCCCAGTAATGTAATGATTTCGGCAGAGAGCAATGCAATCCACGCAAGCACTTTTTTCATCCCGCTTCGTACATGTGCCAGCATATTTAAAGATAGCCACAAATTTTTTCTGAAGCAGTGATTTCAAACCCTGGAAACTGCCCATACTATTACAGAGTTTCCTGCTGATTCTTTTAGCGATGATCAAATCTATATTTGTAAAAAGAAAATCAATCAGCAACTCTATTTCCATATTGACCAACCCCATTGAATACCTGAAAGGTGTTGGACCGCAAAGAGCTGATCTCTTGAAAAAGGAACTTCGCATCTTTACTTTTAAGGACATGCTGGAGAATTTTCCATTCCGGCACATCGATAAAACCCAGGTCAGCAAAATTGCATCTATCAACTCCTCCACCGATTATGTGCAAATCGTTGGAAGGCTTTCCCATTTTGAAATTGCCGGCGAAAAGAGGGGCAAAAGACTCGTGGCCTATGTTGAAGATGGTACCGGAGAATTGGAATTGGTCTGGTTCCAGGGAATCAACTGGGTTGAAAAAACTTTAACAGCCGGAACAAAGTATTTGATATTCGGGAAGGCAGGTTTTTTCATGAACAGGCCCCAGATCACCCATCCTGAGCTGGAAGTGATGGGGAATGATCAAACTGCTGTAAAAAATTTTCTGGAGCCCATCTATCCAAGCACCGAAAAATTAAAGGCAAGAAACCTGAGTGGAAGGCAATTGGGTAAGATCACATTCAACCTGTTCTCGATGTTGTCTGAAAAGGACATACCTGAAATTTTACCCGAAGATATTCTTAAACAATTCAAGCTGGTAAAAAGATATGACGCTTTCCGTCAAATTCATTTTCCAAAAAATAATGACGAGCACTTGTCTGCAGTGAGGAGATTGAAATTCGAAGAATTATTTATATCACAGCTCAGGATGGGAATGCTTCGTTCAAAAAGACATCATTTCTCTCATGGAGCAGTTTTTGCAAATGTGGGTGAACTGTTCAATATTTTTTACCGGAAATACTTGCCTTTCGAGTTAACGGGTGCCCAGAAAAGAGTGCTGAAGGAAATAAGAAAAGATAGCGGCAGTGGCAAGCAGATGAACCGCCTTTTGCAGGGTGACGTGGGAAGCGGTAAAACCATGGTAGCCCTTTTGTCAATGTTGATTGCCGCCGATAATGGATTTCAAAGCTGCTTTATGGCACCCACTGAAATACTGGCAAGGCAACATTTTAATACACTCACAGCCTTGTTGAAAGACATGCCGGTAAATATACAATTGCTGACAGGCTCTTCTACAGCGAAGCAAAAAAAACAAATACTCGGGTTGAGTGAAAATGGGGATGTGCATATTTTGATCGGTACCCATGCTGTGATTGAAGATACAGTTCAATTTAAAAACCTTGGGCTCGCAATCGTTGATGAGCAACACCGCTTTGGAGTAGAACAGCGTTCAAGGCTTTGGAAAAAAAATGATCTGCCCCCGCATATCCTTGTGATGACGGCAACCCCGATTCCCAGGACGCTGGCGTTAACAGCCTATGGAGACCTGGATTACAGCATCATGGATGAAATGCCCCCTGGAAGAAAATATATTACCACGATCCACAGGTATGAACAGGCACGGCCACGGGTGATGGATTTTATAAAAGGAGAGATCCGGAAAGGAAGACAGGCTTACATTATTTATCCCCTGATTGAAGAATCTGTAAAACTTGATTTCGAAAATCTCATGAAGGGATTTGATGAAGTGAAGGCTTTTTTCCCGGAGCCTGCATATTGGATAAGCATGGTACATGGCCGGCAGAAATCAGACGTGAAGCAAACCAACATGCAAAGATTTGTAAAGGGTGATACACAGATCATGGTTTCTACAACGGTCATCGAGGTGGGTGTAGACGTTCCCAACGCTTCCGTAATGGTGATAGAGAGTGCGGAAAAATTTGGCCTGCCTCAATTGCACCAGCTTCGGGGCAGGGTGGGAAGGGGAAGTGAAAAGAGTTATTGTATATTATTAACAGGCCCAAGGGCAACCAAAGAAGCGCTGGCACGTTTAAAAATAATGTGCGACACCAATGACGGTTTTAAAATTGC
>JBDUCQ010000027.1:0-27199 GCA_040003385.1 Ginsengibacter sp.
ATTGTGATCGCCAAATAATGAATAAAAAATGCCAAACAATCACTAAATAAAATAAGGAGCTGTCTACCTAAGGCAGTTCCTTTTTTATATTGTTTTAGCATCTAAGATATAATTAAGGTTTTTTTTTTCAAAAACGGGTTCCTGGTGAATAACGAATTTTGAAATTTTGACTAGAAAAGTTTCATTTTCTTAAAAATAAGCTTAAGTTTGTAGACTATTAACCCCCAACCTGTTCCAATCCTCTGAATTTCGACTTATCCCATTTACATGTTGAACCACATGCCCTATTAGCAACATTCTGCTATTTCGGGATCCATTGTTTTGTTATCTAATATCCTCCAGATTTATCATTTTGCACCCCTCGAGTCTCAAATTTTTTTTCTAATATCCTCCAGATTTATCATCATTCTGCTCCTCTTGAATTCCTTTTTTAGGTTTCTCTGTAACACAATAAATTCATAATTAAAAAGAAAAAAATGAAAAAATTTACACTATTTATTGGAATGCTTTGCATTTCAGCTGTCGCTTTACCTCAAGCCTGCCCTATTGTAGTAGATGCGTCTTTCACTGCTTCTGGTGCTGGCAGTTCGCTTTCCGTAACCTATACAGGGAATGGAGCCAAGCACATTGAATACTTCATCTATTGCGATGGGATTGAAGCAGCCCGTGGTTGTTTTGACACAAAAGGTGATGGAACCCAGGTTTCACCTCCTGTTTCATGTTCAGGTGTACTGGGATGGGTTTTAGTTCCCGGAACAGGAACTTGTATCAACGGTACAACTTGTGGTGATACTGTCAGATCTCCAGAAGGTGGCCCCCTACCTGTTGTACTTGGCAACTTTTTAGTTCAGCGTAAATCAAGCAATGTTACTCTTAGCTGGCAAACTCAGCAGGAAATCAATTTAAAAAGCTTCGAAATACAAAGGGCTACCGGAAGCACTTCTTACGTAACTGTTGGTAAAGTGGCGGGACATGGTACCACCAGCAACCTGCAGAATTATACATTCACTGATAATGCGAATACTTCAAAAGCCGTAAGCTTTTACCGCCTGAAAATTGTTGACATTGACGGCAAAGTATCATACACGTCCATTAAATCAGTAAAAGGCAGTGGCGTTTTGGCAAGCTTTATTGTTTTCCCTAACCCAAGCTTTGGACATGCAAAGATCACAATCACAGACCTTAGCGAACCAACTGATGTAAGGGTGATCGATAATGCAGGACGCCTTATTAAATCAATCACACTAACAAATACCAATTCAGTAGAAATTAGCAATCTTCAACAAGGTGGCTATATAGTACAGATCACCGGTAAAAATAGTGGAGAGACTGTAGTAAGAAAACTAACAGTTATCAAATAAATATTTTTCCTTACTTGAAAAGGCTGTTTCCCCAGGGACAACAGCCTTTTTTATTTAGTTCCGGATACGTCGAAATTGACAGTACAGTACCCGGAAGTTTATTAAGTAACTGATCCGGGCTCAAAAACCAGTGGTCAGTAAGTTGTCTGGCCCTGTCTAAGCAGAACCTTTTTTTTACGGCTGTTCTTTTTCTCAAACTCAAGAACTTCCTTCGGCTTTACTTTGGATTTTGGCTTATCCCCAACTGCTACATCTTTTGAATCAGGGGTTTTTGCAAGGTTTCCACGGTCATAGGTTTCGGTCTTAATAATCCTGCCGGTTGATGCGTCATAATATTTCCAGTCACCGTGACGAACGCTGTATTGCTCGGCTTTTACTATTTTGTAATCAACAATTTCGTTGCTCCCAGTTCCATAGATTGGTATCGTATCATAAGGCGCATCAGGATTGTATCCCCGCCAGTTCTCTTCCCGGGTTATATCACCAAATGGAGTGTAATATTGCTGCAATCCATCCTTGCCTCCGAACCGGTAATTTTCAATAGCCAGGAGATCACTATTCAGGTTATATTTCCTCCAGGTACCTTCCTTTTTATCATTCTTAAAGATCCCTTCTTCCTCGTAACCTGGTTCGCCCCGCACCTCCGCCACCTTAACTATCCATTTCCCCTGTTTAAATCCTTTTTTATCGGTGGCATTGATTGTATCGCCCTTCACAGATATTTTATATTCTTTATATTGTCCAAAACCATTAAACAAAAAAAGCTGGAGTATTCCTGATATCAAAGTCAACTTTAGTATTTTTAAACTTTTGCATTGCATAATAAAAAAATTATGATGAAGGTTCATTTCAAATTTACCATTTTAATAAGGTTTTTCCAGTTAGGCATTCTTACCTTTTTCACAATTTTAACCTTTTCCCGGCTTGCTGCGCAGGTTTTACAGACTAGTGCTGCAGCCAGGCTACAAGGCTTAAAAAAAAGACCATTGCTGATAAAAACATCTCCGCTCGATACCATCCGGTTCAGGAATATCGGGCCCTCTGTAATGAGCGGCCGGGTAGTTGACGTTGATGTCAATCCAGGCGACCCCACTGAATTTTACATAGCATATGCTACAGGAGGATTGTGGCATACCAAAAATAACGGCCAAAGTTTTGTACCGCTCTTTGACAACGAGAACGTTTCATGCATCGGTGATATTGCTGTGAACTGGAAATCACATGAAATATGGGTGGGCACAGGGGAAGCCAATAGCAGCCGCTCTTCGTATGCGGGAATTGGTGTTTATAAAAGTACCGATACCGGAAAAACCTGGCAGTACCTCGGTTTACCGGAAAGCCATCATATTGGTAAGATTGTGTTGCATCCGCAGGATCCGAATACAGTATGGGTGGCGGTTACCGGCCACCTATATTCCCCTAACAAAGAAAGAGG
The DNA here is from genome assembly GCA_040003385.1 of Ginsengibacter sp. Lineage (GTDB taxonomy): Bacteria > Bacteroidota > Bacteroidia > Chitinophagales > Chitinophagaceae > Ginsengibacter. The sequence goes on from JBDUCQ010000027.1 coordinate 2,797, forward strand.
CGTATATAAAACATCTGATGGTGGCAAAACGTGGAAGCAGGTATTATTTGTAGATGAAAATACGGGTGCAATAGATATGGACATCAATCAAAAAAACCCGTCTGAATTATATGCCTGCATGTGGTATAAGGAACGACGAGCCTGGAATTTTACAGCCAGTGGCCATTCATCAGGCATTTATAAAAGCGGAGATGGGGGCAATACATGGAAGCTGATCACCGGTTCTCTTTCAGGATTTCCAGCAGGAAAAAACGTTGGAAGGTCAGGTATCGCCATATTTCAATCAAATCCACAAATTATATATGCATGCCTTGACAACCAGGATCTGCGACCTGATACAGCTACTAAAAAACAAGATACCACAACCTATGCACTTGCGGATTTTAAAAAAATTTCAAAAGAGGATTTTTTGAGATTGGATAAAAAGCGGCTGGACAGCTTTTTTATCAAACATAATTTTAATCTAAAATACAATGACTCAACTGTCAAAGAAATGGTTCGCAACAACAAATTAAAGCCAACCGCCATTTATGAATATTTGGTCGATGAAACAAGCGACTTTCCTACCCCACTGATCGGGTGCGAGGTGTACAAAAGTGAAAATGGAGGAAGCACCTGGAAAAAAGTGAATACTAAAGGACTTGACCTTTATAATACATATGGCTATTATTTTGGGAAAATATCTGTATCTCCCGTGAATCAAAATAAATTGCTGATCAGCGGGTTCAACCTGATGTTAAGCGAGGATGGTGGAAAAACTTTTAATTCAACAGACAGGACCTCCACGCATGGCGACTGGCACGGGTGCTGGATAAATCCTGCAAGGGACAGCAACTGGATAGGAGGAAACGATGGTGGAGTCAATATCACTTATGACAATGGTCAGCATTGGTTTAAAGCCAATGCCCCTGCTGTGGGTCAATTTTATGCGATCGATGTGGATTACCTGGATCCTTACAATGTGTATGGAGGCTTGCAGGACAATGGTGTTTGGTATGGGCCATCAAATTACAGCGCTGGTGATGATCGTGATTATGAATATCCTGACGCATGGAAAAATTTAGGTGGAGGAGACGGGATGCAGGTGCAGGTAGACAGAAGGGACAACACTACCGTTTTTATCGGATCACAGTTTGGATTCTACGAGCGGAAATCAACCACACAAAAAGCAACCACAAGTATTCACCCGATGCCAGACCTTGGTGAGCAGCAGCTCCGCTATAACTGGCAAACACCAATTTTACTGAGCAGGCATAATGAGGACATTCTTTATTTTGGCACCGAACGGTTTTACAGAACCATGAATAAAGGAAATAATTTCAGTGCATTGAGCGGAGACCTTACGGCTGGAAAGAAAACAGGGAATGTACCCTTTGGAACACTCACCACCATCTCCGAATCCCCATTAAAATTCGGATTATTATATTGTGGCACTGATGATGGAAACATTCAGGTCAGTAAAGATGGCGGTTATACCTGGACGTTAGTCAGCTCCAGGTTGCCTCAGCATTTGTATGTAAGCCGGGTGGTAGCTTCACAATATCATGAAGGAAGGGTGTATGCAACTCTCAATGGCTATCGTTCTGATAATTTTACTCCCTGGTTGTACGTGAGTGAAGACTACGGGAAATCCTGGTCTCAATTGGGCGAAAACCTTCCGCCGGAACCCCTGAATGTTGTACGGGAAGATCCAAAAAAAGAAGACATTCTGTACGTAGGGAGTGATAACGGAGTTTATGCTTCCTTTAATGGCGGGAAATCATTCATGACCCTTGGCAATAACCTTCCGAGAGTTCCGGTGCATGATATCGCAATTCAAAAAATTGCTAATGATATTGTGGTAGGAACCCATGGAAGGAGTATATACATTGCTTCTCTGAATAATGTTCATAAAATTTATAATGCACAGCAGAAATGATGCATACCAGGATTAAGATATGTTGCATCAGGACTGAAAAAGAAGCACAGGCAGCCATAGCCGGCGGGGCATCCGCTATAGGACTGGTAGGTAAAATGCCCAGTGGCCCGGGACCTATTGAAGATGAGCTCATCGCAACGATTGCAAAGACAATCCCTCCGGCTGTGGCCACTTTCCTCTTAACCAGTGAAACTTCTTCAAAAGAAATAATAAGCCATCATTTAAGAACATTTACAAGCACGATACAGCTGGTAGATGAGCTGCAGGACTTCAGCTACCAACTGCTAAGAGAAGAATTGCCTGCAATAAAACTGGTGCAGGTAATACATGTGATTGATGAGTCGTCCCTGGAAGAAGCTTTACAAAAGTCAGCTTTCGTTGATGCATTATTATTAGACAGTGGCAATCCACGATTAAAAATTAAAGAGCTCGGTGGCACCGGAAGGGTTCACAACTGGAACATCAGCCGTAAAATTACAGACCAGGTAAAAGTGCCCGTATTCCTTGCGGGTGGATTAACAGCCACAAATGTGAGGGAAGCCATTAATAAGGTACAACCATTTGGTGTAGATGTTTGCAGTGGGGTACGATCAAATGGTGCCCTTGATGAAAGAAAACTGGAAGCATTTATAGATGCGGTCATAAAATAAAACCACAGCTTAAGGGCTGCGGTTTCATGCGAAATAGTTGCTGACCGTTTTTATTGATTTACATCCTTACCGTTCTCCAGCTTTTTGATCATCTCGGATACAGCATCCTTATTTTGTGCATTGGGTGCAAGGGGCAATGCCAATTTTGCAGTTTTCAACGCATTCTTATAATCACCATTAGCAGAATAGCCACGCACGAGTCCCATATAAGTTGTGAAATTATTGGGATTCTTTTGTGCATTCAGTTTAAATACTTCAAGGGCTTCTTTTGGTTTTTTCTCCGCAAGCAACATGCGTCCGTATTGATGCAGATCAAGCATCGCCCCCATTGGCAAAGCTTGTTTCATGAGAGCATCTGCTTCATTCGTCTTACCCATTTTGCTCAATAGAGATGCCCTGCTGCTAAGAGTTTTAAAGTTTTTTTGCCCGAAAAACTGGCCATTGATCGAATAATCACTCCACAGCATAGCTTCATCCAAACCTGTATTATGTTCCACAGCAAATTGAGTAGCCGCAACCCAATTGTCTACATTGAATCCCTTGTCACTTCTCAATTCATTCCTGAATGACTCCATTTGAGTTTTCACATAATCAACTTCCACCTTAAAAGGTATTTTTAGTTTTTCCCATAGTAAAGCCAATACAGCTGAATTTTCCGTTTCATCCATGAATTCATACTTCAACCTTTCCACTGTTTCATTCAGTGCTACAGTTTTTACGTTAATCCTGAGTGCATCTTCTTTTGGATCGTAGAAAAATGAACCCCATGAAGCATTGGCATTGCTGAAGATCAAAGTTGCATCATTGCTTTCGCCCATTGCAATAAAAAACCCGTATGTACCCGCCTTGAGAGGTTTCCCTTCAACCATCACATCCGTGCTGAATGTAATGGTGGTATTTTCATTCGCTCCTGCACGCCATGGCGCTGCTTTGCTGGTACCAAAACCGAGGTCCTTGTACCCTGTATGTACCAGACCGTTCCATATTTTTCCTTCACGGCCTTTCACCGCAGGCCTGTCATAATGTATGGTTACATCTGTAATCCCGATCCTTTCACCAACAACAGCTTTTTTATTGCCGCCATCCGGTGGCATGGTTAAAGTTTGTGCGGATGCGCCTATTGAGAAAACCACGTAAATAATAAAAAGACAGAGCTTACATTTCATAAAAATTAGTTTAGAAGCTGAATGTATAAAATAAAACAGGGAAGAGCAATTGGAATTTGATGAGTGGAGTATGTTTTAGGCTATAATAATTATTGAAAACCTCCTACCTGAACCTACTTCATTGTAAACCCATCAAGAAATTTGGTGGTAAAATTTCCGCTCCTGAAGTCAGGATTTCGCATTAGCTGCTGATGGAAAGGAATTGTTGTTTTTACACCCTCGATTACATATTCACTCAAAGCCCTGCTCATTGTATTGATGGCTTCCTCGCGGGTTTGAGCAATTGAAATCAGCTTGCCGATCATGCTGTCGTAATATGGCGGTATCACATAGCCAGCGTATGCATGACTGTCTACCCGCACACCATGGCCGCCAGGCTGATGCAGCACAGTTATTTTTCCGGGTGAGGGGCGAAAATCGTGGTAAGGATCTTCGGCATTTATCCTGCATTCAATTGCATGCATCTGCGGAAAATAATTTTTGCCGGATATCTTTTCACCAGCCGCTATTTTTATCTGTTCCTTGATAAGATCAAAATTCACTACCTCTTCCGTAACACAATGTTCTACCTGTATCCGGGTATTCATCTCCATGAAATAAAAATTCCTGCTTTTATCCACGAGGAATTCAACGGTTCCAACGCTTTCATAATTTATGGCACTCGCAGCCTTGATTGCAGCCTGCCCCATTTTTTCTCTCAGGTCTTTTGTCATGAATGGAGATGGGGATTCTTCTACAAGCTTCTGGTGACGCCGTTGAATAGAACAGTCTCTTTCACTCAGGTGGCAAATATTTCCAAATTGGTCGCCTGCAATCTGAATTTCGATATGCCGAGGTTCCTCCACAAATTTCTCCATGTAAATTCCATCATTCTTAAATGAAGCGGCGGCTTCGCTTTTCGCATTGTCAAAAGACTTTTCCATTTCATTTTCCTGCCAAACCAATCTCATCCCCTTTCCCCCTCCACCCGCCGTTGCCTTCAGCATGACAGGATAACCTATTTCAACCGCCAGTGCTTTCGCTTCAATCACACTTTCCAACAATCCTCCCCCACCAGGAACCACGGGCACCCCCGCTTTGATCATAGTTTCTTTTGCGGTGATCTTATCTCCCATGCTGTTGATCATATCAGGTGTGGGCCCGATGAATTTGATCTGGTGATCAGTGCATATCTGGGCGAACTTTGCATTCTCCGCCAAAAAGCCATAACCAGGGTGTATTGCATCAGCATTTGTAATTTCTGCAGCTGCCATTATATGCGGGATGTTCAAATAACTGTCTGCGCTGGCTGGCTTGCCAATGCAGACTGCCTCATCAGAAAAACGTACATGAAGGCTGTCTTTATCGGCAGTTGAGTACACTGCAACCGTTCTGATCCCCATTTCCCTGCAGGTACGAATGATCCGTAATGCTATTTCGCCCCTGTTAGCAATTAATATTTTTTTAAACATTCTTACACATTTGATAATTGCTTAAAAAATTTCGCATGTTGAACTGTCCGGTAGGCTTTTTTCAGCAATCTTTAAAGATCACCGGTAACAGAAATATTTATAAAATTTCAGTTGATGATTAAGAGGGTTCAACGAGGAACAATGGCTGATCAAATTCCACGGGCGAAGCATCTTCTACCAATACTTTTACAATTTTTCCGCTTACTTCGCTTTCAATTTCATTGAAAAGTTTCATTGCTTCAATGATACAAACTACAGAACCAACAGCTATGTCATCTCCAACATTCACAAATATTGGCTTGCCCGGACCAGGCTGACGGTAAAAAGTACCGATCATCGGACTTTTGATCGTAATAAGAGTGTCTTCTTTTAAGATTTCCTCTTTTAAGGGTTCTGTTTTTGGTGGTGAAGCGGATACTGGTAGTTGAAGCTGGGGTTGAATTGGTGGCGAATTGAAATGCTGAGCGGCTTCTTTTTTTTGCTTTATCGTTATTTTAAAATCCTTTTCTTCAATTGTTATTTCTCCAATATTTGTTTTATTAAGAAGCTTGACAAGCTCCTGGATTTTTTTAATGTCCATAGTGACAATTAAGATTCGTTAGGGATAAAAGGGACTTAAAGATAGCAAATGATTTAACAAAACCAGAAAGTCAAAAAATAAAAAAAGTCTTCAAAAGATATGGTTTTCGGCTAAAATCAAGGAAATTTCATCAAAAACACCCTAAAATTAATAAAAACCCACAGAAAGCAAAACGAGGATCCTAACGGGTTTTTAGGTTTACTCTTTTACCCTTTCCACGTATTCTCCCGTTTTAGTATTCACCCTGATGAGTTCTCCTTCATTCACAAATAATGGAACATTTACAGTAGCTCCTGTTTCAACAGTAGCGGGCTTCAATGTGCGGGTGGCCGTGTCGCCTCTCATACCTGGTTCGCTGTAAGTAACAAGCACTACAATTTTATCGGGCAATTCTACACCCATTGGTTGGTCGGTCTCTCCATTTATCAATACAGAAACTTCCTGGCCATCCTTTAAAAACTGGGGTGCATCCACCATATTGGCCGGCACTGTGATTTGCTCATAGGTCTCAGTATCCATAAAACTAAAACCTGTATCATCCTTATAAAGATATTGATAAGCCTTTTTTTCTACTCTCACCGGGAAAATAGTCTCCCCGCTGTTCCATGTAAGTTCTATGGTACGGTTATTATCCACTCCCTTTAATTTTGCCCAGACTTTAGCAGCTGCCCGGGCGGTTTTATTCTGACCAAATTCTATCACGGTGTATAAGCTACCGTCTACTTTTAGAATCAGGCCTGTACGCATATCGGAGGTTGTTGCCATAAGAAAAATTTAGAGGCGCAAAGGTAGCATATGAAATTTCAAAACCCAAATGATAGTAGAAGGGATATTGGTGAATCAGTCAAAACAGATATTGACAAATCAATAACAGTTATCCTTCTATCTTTATAAAAACTGTTTTGTGAAAAAATTTTTGTTTTTTAGCATCATTGTCTTCCTTGCACATAATGGGTTTGCCCAGTCAGACACTTCACAACCACTGTACCTGCGTTTTCCAGCGATCCCCCAGTTCACAATCAAAACGGCTACCGGCGACACCGCTTTTTCGAGAGAAAGTTTGCATAAGAATAAACCGGTTGTTCTAATTCTATTCAGCCCTGATTGTGAACATTGCCAGCATGAAACCACTGAATTGCTAGCAAATATTCAAAAATTCAAAAGGGCACAGATCGTGATGATCACTTATCAGCCTTACGAAGCGATGGTGAAGTTTTACCAGGAATACAATATCGTCAATTACCCGCAGATCACCATGGGCAGGGATACAAAATTCTTTTTCCCCATTTTTTACCGGGTCAGGAATATGCCATCTATTTTTGTGTATGATAAGAAAGGCAAGTTCAAAAAAGCATTCGAAGGATCTGTGGGAATTGATAAAATTGCAGATGAACTCTAACTGGCTGTAAACAAAAGATGGAGGTTTTTATTCTTTAATGAATTTCTGGTTCATCATCATCACATTCTCTACAGATATTTGCGCTACATAAAACCCGGGTGGAAGGTTCCCTACCGGTATTTGTAAAACCCTGTTAACTGAGGCTGACCTGAATTTGATCACAGTTTTGCCGTCAGAGTTTTGTACAAAAACATTGATCACTCCCCTGATCGATCCGCTGCCTTTAAAACTTATCATAAGTATATCATTGACCGGATTTGGGTAAAGCACCCAGCTGCCTTTTTCTGCAGCGGTGATGATGGTTACCATATTTGAAAAAGAAACTGTATTGTAAGCAACATCTACGATTCTCAAAATATAAAATAGAATGCCGTTTGCAGAAGGCTTGTCTTCGTAATCAAATATATCATCCGCGGAGTATTTCCTGAATATCCTGTCTGTGACTGCCTCCGACCAATTTTTTCCATCCCTGCTTCTCAACAGGACATAAGTTGTTTTCCCAGGACTGTTTACCATATTCCAGTCTAACTTTACAATTGAGGTTCTGGTGCCCCTCTCGGCATGAAGTTCAGATCCCTGTGCGCAAATCGAACCACTGAGGGTGGTGAAGATAAAAGCTGGTAACAAAAATCTGATCATGTACGGGAATGCTTTACGCACGAATACAGACGAAGAAAAAATCATAAAGATTTTACTACCGTAGTTAAAAAAGATATAAAATAAACGTCGATTGCAAAGGCAGGCATTCGTTGAAACATTTATCTTTACGCGTAACATATCATTTATCATTGTAAAATTTTTCAAATGAAAATTACCGTTGTTGGAGCTGGGGCTGTGGGTGCCACCACTGCTGATAATATTGCGAGAAAAGAATTGTGCGAAGAGTTGGTTTTGCTGGATATAAAGCAGGGTTTGTCAGAAGGGAAAGCAATCGACATGATGCAAACCTGCGCCTTACTTGGCTTTGATACGAAGGTGACGGGCAGCACCAATGATTATGCAAAAACTGCTGGAAGCCATGTAGTGGTGATCACTTCGGGGATACCGCGTAAACCGGGCATGACCCGGGAAGAACTGATCGGTATCAATGCCGGTATTGTAAAAGGGGTTACAGAAAATATTTTGCAGCATTCACCTGATGCGATCATAGTGGTGATCAGCAATCCTATGGATACAATGACGTACCTGGCATTCCAATCAAGCAAGATTTCAAAAAATAAAATTATCGGCATGGGTGGAATACTCGACAGCAGCAGGTTTAAATATTACCTGTCGGTGGCATTGAACTGTTCACCTGCAGACATCCAGGGTGTTGTAGTAGGTGGACATGGGGACACAACCATGATCCCCCTCACAAGGCTGGCTACTTATAACAGCATCCCTGTTTCAAATTTACTTGATGAAGCAACTTTGAAAAAAATAGCTGCTGATACAATGGTCGGCGGAGCTACTTTAACGGGTTTACTGGGAACCTCTGCCTGGTACGCCCCTGGGGCTGCAGGTGCTGCATTGGTAGAAAGTATTGTTCGTGATGAAAAGAAGCTGATGCCATGCTGTGTTAGCCTGGATGGCGAGTATGGACAAACAGACATCTGCATGGGCGTACCCGTTGTAATTGGCAAGAATGGCTGGGAGAAAATTATTGATTTTAAATTAAATGAGGATGAAAAAGCTTCTTTTAATAAAAGTGCCGATGCGGTAAGGAACATGAATATTGTTTTGAGCACGTTGTAAAAAAAATCTCCCCATAACTCTCCACTGGTATTAATAAAGGCCCTCTTAATTTCCCGCGATATAGAACTTAAAGATATCCGTATGTCATGAGCCAGTTGTTTCAAATTGAAATTGTAATGGGTGACATCACCAAAATTCCTGTTGATGCTATTGTGAATGCGGCTAACAGCTCACTGATGGGAGGTGGAGGTGTAGATGGCGCCATTCACCGGGCAGGTGGAAACCAAATACTGAAGGAATGTAAAAAAATTATTGAAAATCAGGGACCATGCAAGACTGGACAGGCAGTGATCACATCAGCGGGAAATTTGCCTGCTACATACGTAATCCATACAGTTGGTCCTGTATGCCACAAGGGAAAGGACAATGAATTTGAAAAATTAAAAAACTGTTATACAAATTGCCTTGCAATTGCAGTTGAAAACAAGGTGAAAAGCATCTCGTTTCCAAATATAAGCACCGGTGTGTATGGTTTTCCGAAAAAAGAAGCGGCCCGCATATGCATTGATTCAGTCATCAATTTTATTAACACGGGAAATATCATGGAGTCAGTTTTGTTTGTGTGTTTTGACGAAGAAAATTTTAAACTTCTAACGGAATACTACGCAAAAAAATAAAGCTCAAAATAAGTTGTACGTGAATCTTTTCGCGATGTGTGTTTGAAGAGGAATTTTATTTTTTTAAATATTCACAGGGTACATTTGTTGAATGATACTCAATTCCGAATGCGCTTTTTAAAAGTGCAGCCACTACATTTGAAATGGTATTTTCATTTCTGTGCATTTGTGGCAATAAACCCATCATTGCATAACTGATCGGGTTCACTGCGGGGATCAGGGTTTCCCAAGGGTAGCCATTACCCCAGATAAAACCCTTCACTGTGATTTGCAGGTCGGCTGATTTTGCAACCAGGTACTCCAACATCTCGATTGAATTGTTACTATTTTGGTTTACCGTATGAAAAATAGCCGTCTGACCGCCAAAGCCATATACGTCAACTCCTGCCTTCGAGTTAATATCGGCACCATGCTCAACCAGGATTTTCGCGCATGACAGGTGATTGAATTCAGCACAAATATGCAGAAGCGAAGCATTGAAAATCGGTGTATAAGCACTCTCAAGGTCATACTTTTTTTCAACCAGGGCAGGTTCCCGGGTTAATGCATCATTAAGCATGCCCGCATCATCCAGCAGAACTGCCAGTAATATTTTATCCTCCAGTTCCAACCCATAGTCAACGAAAGCTTTCACACATTCGCTAAACCTGGACGTTCTTGTGTATTCACCCACCAGTTCATAAATGAGCGGTTTACCACGAAAGATTGTATTGGGATCCACTCCTTCCGAAAAGCATTCCAGGATACCTTCCACAGAATGTAGTTCTAACTGAACTATTATTTTTTGCAAAGCATCCACTTTATTACAATTAGATTTTATTTTTTTTCGACAAATTTAATTCGGTAACAAACTCTGCAATCCGTTTGGCCCTGGTTTCGGAGAGCTTTGCATTTCCCAACCTGTATAGCCACTGCTTCTGTCTCGACCTGGCGAGGCTTTTATAATAACCGGCAAGCTTTTTATTTTTTAAAAATATTTTTGCAAGATCGGGCGGTATCTCTAAATTCTCGACATGGTCAATTTGCGTCCATGATCCGTTGAGCTTTCCTTTATCAATTATTTCGAGTCCCGCTGGTGCCATCAAATCCAGTTCCATCAATTTTAGAATTCGCTTTTTGTTCAATGCACTCCACACACTTTTTAATTTTCGCGGGGTAAATTTTTGCTTGTATTTTACTTCATCAATGGGATGCATGATGCTGTCGATCCATCCAAAACACAGGGCCTCTTCCACTGCATCATCATATGGCACCCGGCTTTTTCCACTGTTCTTCTTATAATAGACAAGCCAAACCCCGGTTTCCTTAGCGTGATTTTTTTGAAGCCACTGTCTCCAGGCCTTGCGGTTCCTGGCATAAAATAATTTCAGATCACCTGTCGGCACTTGTGATTTTTTTAAAGCGGAAATGCATACCCATAAAAAAAATAAAATTATTAAACATTCGTCTTCTATGATGCCTGAATCTTAGTATTCAGACTTGTATTGACAAAAAAGATCATTGCAGCTTAACCAGCAATGGCTGGGTATTCTCCATGCCTGTCTTTTGCGCATCTTTTAAATTGAATGCTTTATGAAATTGTAAAATAAAATCAAATTTTACCTGTCCCTCCTGGTCTGCTTTATAATTTGTATGCCAGTAATTGTTCATAGCATACAAAAAAACAGTTGCAGAGGAACTATTAAAATTTTCCCATTGCTTTACACCGAAGCTGTTTTTTTGTTCATTTACCATTTTACCTACTTCAAACAAAGCCCCTTGAACACTTGAAACTGTTACTCCATACCCATTGCCGGATACATCCAGCCAACGCTGTACTGAAAAAAAATCTTTGTTCGCTCCTGGAATCTGGCCGGCTTCCGGGCTGATAAAAGTATCATCTACTCCGATCCGAACAACAGGGTTATTGATAGAAAATGGAAATGCTATGTGCAATGACTCCTTTTCACGAATCCCTTTTTTATCGATGATTACAGATACGCGTATGCAATCCAGGCCTTTGAATTGCGTGATATTCAACCGCACACCATTGGTACCCTTCAATTCCCCGGCAATGGACTGGGTTTTGACCAAAGGTCCATCATCTATCCAGGAGGAACTGGTTACGCCCGCAACAAAAAAACTATCGGGGTTCAGTCCCTTTACATAGATTGGTTGACAAGCTCCTTTAAAAACACCTGTTTGTATCCAGTCCCTCCCAATTGTATTCAGGTGCATAATAGAAGTTGTACCGCTATCAATGCTGTATGAAACGCTTGAAACAAAAGGAGCGGTTTCACCAGCAGATGAAGTAAAATGGTAGACCTTTTTTCCATGGGCTGGAAAATCCTTCACTATGAATGCAAGCTTTCCATCAGCCAGCTTTTGAACAGGTATTTTATTGCCAGATTCATCCGTGAGAAAATTGCCCTGGAAAGTTGCTGGCCAAATGGTTTCTACGCAACCTGTTCTTGCCCATGGCAAAGTATTGATCACAATGAACGATGAAGGATTTGCCATAACGGGGAAAAGACCTGATTCTATTTTATCAATAAAATATACAGCCGAATCGATAAAACGTTTTTTATAAGCCCACTGATGCAAAGTGAATGCATTGTCCGGATCAGAAATGCTGTTCCATGATCCCCAGGTATGTTCATGAAACATGACGATGTTCCTTTGTGCTTTGTATAGCCACTCTTTATCGATGGACTTGTGTAAAAGCGTTGCTGCATTTCTCAGTAATGTGATCCTTTCGGATAGTTCCCTGTTGATTCCTTCTTCCCGCGCAGTAGAATAAGCACCATCTTCCCAATAAGGTGTGAAATCACCCGAATAAGTGGGGATAGAATGGCCGTATTTTTTTTCAAAAGCGGCAAACATATCAGTCACATTTGAGAGTACCAGTTTTGGCGAAACATATTTTTGGTTCCATGCCCTTACAAAATCACTGATGCCTGTATCAACAGGGCCGTTATCTGAAACAATATTATACCGCCATTGAATGATAGAGTACGGGTAGCCGTTTTCTTCCAGCTCCTCAAGGTAGCCGGCGATTTTCTTTGTTCCCCGGTCATTGATGGTTCCGGTGGTAAATCCATGCCACGAAGAATAACCTTTACCGGCTGTCCAGAATAATATACTGTCCTTGCCGGATGATGATTTCCACCAAAACGGCTTATCAGCCCATGCCCTCAAAGTTGACCCGATACGGTCTCCATTATCCGGCAATCCGGGAACATAGTTGGGTCCGTTGGAAAAATAGCGAATGCCATGAGATGCGAGTGCATGCACCATGCTCCAGCTCATGCCGGGAATGTCCGTCATCATTGCTGACCGGATCGGCAATTTATATTTGCCTCTTAAATCCATCGCATAATCGGTGATCCATTCCATCTCTTCGGGTGTGCAAAGTCCTGTGAGTATATTAGCATACGTTGCAGACAATCCTATACCCTGATCGTGGACCGCCCCGATGAATTCATTCCTTTCCTTCGCAGTGGCTTTGCTGAGAAAATTTTCGACAGCCCACATGGATTCAACATTCCAAACAAACCTGCTTCCCTGCGGGTAATTTTTGGTAAGGTGTACCAGGCGGAGCGCGTCCCGTATATTTTTATTCTGAATATCTTCAACATCCTCCTGGATGTTCGAGTACCCTATATCGTTATGTGAATGATGCACCAGGTAGATTATTTTCGGGGTTACGGGTTTTATGGTGACCTGGGTGTCTATCCTAACCAGGTTGCCCAATGATGCTTCAATATGGCACAATGTATTTTTTGCAGGTGCGGCTACAGCCATTTCAAATGAATTTATTCCATTGACGACTAATTTTTGCCGAAGGAGACCGCCATTGATGCGGACATTGATTTGTTGTGGGCTTCCAAAATGTAAAACTGTAAACAAAAGGCTTTGATTTTTTTGTTTCCCCCGGAGAATAAAGGGCAATGGTTCAATGTCTATTTTCTCTTCAAACTTATACATGAAAGTCATGTACCAATCTGCACTTTGCTGGTTTTGGCCAACAATCTTTAATTGCAGGGACTTCCCTTTGGGATATTTCGAAACCGGCACACGCAAATAAGCGATCCCATGTGCATCACCTGCCCCATCTCTCTTTTTTAATTCAAACAGCAGTTGCGTACTATCATTTCCTGAGAAGATCCAATAAGGTGGATAGTTTTTGGGATAGGTCGTGAACGTGAGCACATAGAGATCATTAATGAACAAATCAAAATTGCGTACTCCCGAATTTGTTCCTGTAGAATGGGCAGCAATCCAGCTGAAATACGCGTACCGACCTTGAATGGATGAAGGGATTGCAGAAGTTTCCCATTCAATATTTTTTTTCCCGTCTGTAACCCTTGTCAGCAATGCTTCTTTTGCATATTCAGGATAGATTGAAAAATAAGGGATCGTTTCTCCTTGTTTGGCTTTGGCAAAGCCATTCAAAACTTCCTGCCTGCCAAAAACCGGGATATTTACCTGGCAATTTCCGCAGTTGGGGGAAACAGAAATAAAAAGGATGACCAGAGTGAGTCCATGATATTTCATTTCTATACCTTTTTACAGTCGTTATGATTAAATCATTACCGGGCCAGATCAATGTATACCATCGGTTACAACATCCTTGTTGATTTTCATTACAAGGCCCTGTAGCACCTTACCCGGCCCCACCTCGGTAAACCGGGAAGCCCCATCGGCGATCATGGCACGAATGCTTTGGGTAAACATAACGGGACCGGTTAGTTGCAGAATTAAATTTCTTTTTATTTCTTCCGGAGCGGTCATTGCCTTCGCCACTACATTTTGATATACGGGACAAATGGGGGGATTGAAATTTACAGTGTCAATGGCCTGGCTGAACTTTTCCTTTGCCGGCTCCATCAACGGGGAATGAAAAGCCCCTCCTACCGGTAAAACCAGGGCCCGCTTTGCACCTGCAGCTTTCATCATTTCACAAGCTTTTGCAACTCCGGCATTACTTCCTGAGATCACAACCTGGCCAGGACAGTTATAATTGGCCGGTACAACTACTTCGCCTGTGACCAGCCTGCAAATCTCTTCCACTTTTGCATCCTCCAAACCCAGGATCGCGGCCATGGTGGAAGGGTTAATTTCACAAGCCACCTGCATGGCAGCTGCCCTCACTGATACCAGTTTCAATCCATCTTCAAAGCTCATACAACCATTGCATACCAGGGCCGAAAACTCACCCAAAGAATGACCCGCCACCATATCCGGTTGGGGAGATGGTAATGTTTTATATAAAATAACGGAGTGCAAAAAAATGGCTGGCTGTGTAACGTTCGTTTGTTTCAGTGCTTCGTCCGTTCCGGCAAACATGGTGTCAGATATCCTGAAACCAAGAATATCATTGGCCTGCTCAAATAAGGTTTTTGCAATTGGACTGGCGTCGTACAAATTTTTGCCCATGCCGCTGAACTGGGAACCCTGGCCGGGAAAAATATATGCATGCATAAGCCTGAATTAATGCAATTTCGAACTGATCAGTTTTAGAAATTCACTTCTCGTTTCATTGGTTTGAAATTCGCCGGAAAATGCGGAAGTTGTGGTCACAGAATTTTGCTTCTGAACTCCCCGCATCATCATGCACAAATGAGAAGCTTCAATCACAACAGCCACGCCAAGGGGATTTAATGTTTCCTGGATCGCATTTAAAATTTGCGTGGTCAAACGTTCCTGTACCTGCAACCTGCGGGCGTATACATCTACTACCCTGGCTAATTTGCTGAGCCCGGTGATCCAGCCATTTGGCACATATGCAATGTGGGCCTTACCATAAAAAGGCAACATATGGTGTTCACACATGCTGTACAATTCAATGTCCTTGACTACGATCATCTGGCTCATATCCTCGTGGAATTTAGCAGAGTTCAGTATTGCGTGTGCATCAAGCTCGTAGCCCTGTGTAATAAACTGCATAGCTTTTGCGATTCGTTCCGGAGTTTTCAACAGGCCTTCCCGTTGTGGATCTTCACCTAGCAATTCAATGGCGCTCCTGTAATTTTTTGCCAGAGATTCTGTAACCTCATCATTATACTGATCAATTTTTTGATAAGCCATTGTACAATTTAAAATTATCGGTTAATTAAACGGGGTATTCCACAAAGTTGCGTTCTGTTTCGTACAACCTGATGTGCAGGTCTAATTCAGTATCAATTTTATCTCTCAGGATATTATAGATCACGATCGCAATATTTTCGGCTGTTGGGTTCAGGTCTTTAAATTCTGAGGTATCGAGGTTCAGGTTTTTGTGGTCAAACCTGGAAAGAACATTTTCATCTATCAGGTCGCTAAGCATTTTTAAATCAATCACATAACCCGTTTCAACATCAGGTGTGCCGGTAACTTTCACTACCAGGTCGTAATTGTGACCGTGATAGTTGGGGTTGTTGCATTTTCCAAAGACAGAAACATTTTTTCCGTGTGACCATGACGGGTTGTTAAGCCTGTGGGCAGCATTAAAATGCTCTTTTCTGAAAACTGAGACTTTTTGATTCATGCAGGCGGAATGAGTTATAAAGATAAAGTATATGCAAATGCCTAACCGAAATACTCAACATAAATTCTGGGCGTTTCATATAATTTAATACAATGCAAGGCAACATGACGGGGCAAGTGTTGCTCCAGCTGCATCCAGATTGCTTTTGCCACATTTTCGGTTGAGCATATCTGGCCCGTTAAAAATTCAACGTCAAGGTTTAGGTTTTTATGATCAAGCTGATCAATCACATGCTGTTTGATCAGATCACTCAGCTTCTTTGCATCCACCAAAAACCCGGTATCCTGTTCAGGCTCGCCTTTTAGAGTGACATGCAAGTCATAATTATGACCATGCCAGTTTTCATTTGCACATTTTCCAAATATCTTCTCATTTTTTTCAAAACTCCAGGATGCATTGTAAAGTTTATGAGCGGCATTAAAATGTTCTATTCGCGTGAGATATATCATTCTGAAACTCTAAAGTTTTCAAAGGTAGGCTTAGAAAATTACTATTTTGAACTCAAAGTGCGAGATTTAGGGTATGAAAATTTTATTGCTGGCCGCCACAAAAATGGAAATACTTCCATTTTTAAAAAGGACTCCTGCTGAATATGGTACACATACCGTAGAAGTGCTGATTGGGGGAATCGGGATTGCATCAACGGTGTTTCACCTTACTGATAAATTGTGCCATTCCCGGTTTGACATAGTAATTCAGGCAGGGATTGCAGGTTCATTTACCAAAAAAATAAAAAAAGGAACCGTTGTCGTGGTTGCAAGGGATGCATTTGCCGGACCTGCTATTGAAGAAAAGGATGAATATAAAATCCTGATATCTCCTGATAAGGAAGGCCAGTCATTGACAAACGGCCTTTTAAATAGTAATGAAATTTTAAAGCAGGTACAGCTTCCGGTTGTAAACGCACTGACAACTGACATTCTCACAGATAAAAAAAATAAAAACAAGAGGCTTCAAAAAAAATTTGAAGCAAGCATCGAATCTATGGAAGGTGCAGCGATGCACTATGTATGCATTCTCCGGAATGTTCCTTTTCTGCAGATCCGCAGCATTTCAAATATGGTGGGTGTTCGGGATAAATCAAAATGGAATATAAAAGACGCAGTTAAAAATTTAGATAAAACCCTGAATGCATTGTTGCAGAAAACTAAAATAATTGATCAATAAAAATGAAAGTTGAGATCGGATTTTCACCCTGCCCCAATGATACTTTTATTTTTGATGCCCTGGTCAACAAAAAAATAGATACACGGGGAATTGATTTTACAGCCCGCCTGGAAGACGTGGAGACCCTTAACAGGCTTGCGCTGGAAGGTACGCTGGCAATTACCAAGATCAGCTATGCAGTTTTGCCCCTGGTGTTGGATGAGTACATCGTTCTTAACAGCGGCAGCGCGTTGGGCACCGGTGTAGGCCCACTTTTGATTGCACAGGATGTGATCCCATACGATGAGGTGAACAATTGTATAATTGCCATACCTGGTGAATATACAACTGCCCACATGCTTTTTAATCTGGCTTATCCAGGCGCAAAAAATAAAATTTTCATGCGCTATGATGAAATTGAAAATTTTGTTTCAGGTAAGAATACACTGCGAAATCAAAATACCAACTCCAATGATAACGCGCACTTCTCTTTAAAAAGAGCAGGGGTGATCATCCATGAAAACAGGTTTACTTATGAAAAAAAAGGGCTTAAAAAAATAATGGACCTTGGTGATTTCTGGCAGGAGAAAACGGGTTTCCCAATCCCCCTCGGAGGTATTATTGGGAAAAGAATGATAGGCTCCGGACTTTTGCTTACAATCGATGGCCTGGTCAGGCAGAGTATTGAATATGCTTATAACAATTACCCTGAACTCACAGATTATATACGCATAAATTCACAGGAAATGGAAGAAGATGTTATGAGAAAACACATCGAGCTTTATGTGAACAATTATTCGATCAACCTTGGCACAGCTGGACGAAGTGCAGTGGACCAATTCCTTCAGATCAAACAAATTATGGAAGGCGGAAACGATTTTGCGTTACCGGTATTTTTAGAGCAGTCTTAAAGTACGGGGTGACTTTTTAAAGCTTTGCCATATACTTCCAGGCATCTTTTTCTCGCAAATTCGTGATCCACTATTGGAGAAGGGTAAGAAAATTCCTGGAACTCCGGCACCCACTTTTTGATGTATTTCAATTCAGGATCAAATTTTTTGGTTTGCAGGTAAGGATTAAAGATTCTAAAATATGGGGCAGCATCACATCCTGAACCAGCAGCCCATTGCCAGCCACCATTATTGGAGGCGAGCTCAAAGTCCAATAATTTTGATGCGAAATAAGCTTCACCCCAGCGCCAGTCTATCAGCAAATGTTTAGAAAGAAAACTTGCCACCACCATTCGGACCCGGTTGTGCATAAAGCCAGTCAGGTTCAACTCTCTCATACCGGCATCCACAATAGGGTATCCTGTTTCGCCTGAACACCATCTTGCAAATTCATCTTCGTTGTTTCGCCATTGAATGTTTTCATATTCTGCCTTAAAACACTGATGTCTTCCAATGCGGGGAAAATGATGCAGGATAGACTGGTAAAATTCCCGCCAGATCAGCTCATTCAAAAAAACCTCATCCAACTGCATTGCCTTTTTGGTAAGTGCCCTGATGCTGATTGTACCAAAACGAAGATGTATACCCAATTTTGAAGTACCGTTCACGGCCGGAAAATTCCTCTGCGCAGCATATTTTTTAATTATATCATCAGTATCGTGTAGTGATGGGTATGAAATAGAAGCCGGCTCAAATCCCATGCTCTCCAAAGCAGGAACTTTCAAAGCTGGTTGTATAAATAAGTTGGAAATGTATTTCTTAACAGGATATGGCCTGAGATAAAAACTGTTGAGTTTGCTTCTCCATTTCCTGCTATAGGGAGTGAATACAGTATATGGCTTACCATCGTCTTTCAGTATTTCATCCTTTTCAAGGATCACGTGATCCTTGAACGTAAGAAAATTTATACCGGAAGATACCAGGATCTTACCAACTTGCTCATCGCGTTGAATAGCATAAGGCTCATAATCGTGATTTGTAAAAACTTTTTCAACCTGGTACTTAGAAAGTAGGATCTGAAAGATCTCCACGGGATTTCCGTAATAAATTTCCAGTGCTGATTTTTTACCCGCCAGTTGCTTCTGGATGCCTGTGATCACCCGGTGAATAAAATCAACCCGCGGGTCGCATTTATTGTCCAGCCCGTCAAGAATTATTTTATCAAAAATAAAAACAGGAACCACAGGCAGATCTGCTGATAATGCATGATAGAACGCTGCGTTGTCTTCCAGCCTCAGATCCCTTCTGAACCAAAAAATATTCACCGTATCCATAATCTATAAACGAAATTTTCTCAGGAAATGTTTTCACCAAGGATCCGCTTCATGATACTAACACCTTGTTGTTTGTAATGAGTAGACCTGAATTGTTTAACCCCACTCATATGGTGGATTGCGTTGGTTAAAAAAATCTCATCCGCTGAATCTATTTCCTCTGTTGAAATAGTCTTTTCGCTGATTTCATATGGAAAGATCTGCCGGTTGTCCAAAACCCATTTTCTTGTTACACCTGCTACACAGCCTTCACTAAGCGGTGGTGTGTAAATAAGATTGTCTTTCATTACAAAAACGTTTGCGGTTGCAGACTCACAAATTCTCCCATGTGCATTCAGCAATAAACAGTCATCTGCAGTGTTTTCATCAGCATGTATCTGTGCCATCACGTATGGCAGGAAATTATTGCTCTTCACATTTGAAAAAGAATCACAGCTTTTTTTTATATGTGGGAAAATAGTAACTACGAGTCCTTCCTCGTGGTTTGAAGTGCGGTTTGTAATGTCTGTAGTTTCTATGATAAAAGCCGGTACGTGATTCTGAGGCCTGAGCAAACCACCATTCCCCCGGAACACTGTGAGCCGGATCCTTGCAATGTTTGTATGCAAATTTTTATTTAACAGTGCGGTGACCTCTTGTTCCAGGTAGGCACCTGTCAGGAACGGGAGAATCTCAAATTTCAACAATTTCATTCCTGCAAACAGGCGTTCGAAATGCAAGCTTTTGAGTAAAAGATCACCTTCTATGGCTTTCATCGTCTCAAAAAGGCCGTCTCCAAAACGAAAGCTCCTGTTGTCCCTGGAAAAAACCAACTGTTCGTCGGGATATATCTTTCCATTAAGATTAAAAAAAATGCCCATTCAACGATTTTGAATGAGCAAAAATAGTTTTCTGAAGCCAGTTCAGCGTTTTTATAAGTTTTCGTCGAGCAGTTTATGTTTTACAGCATACATAATAAGACCTGCTGTACTTTTAGAACCGGTTTTCACCTTCAGTTTATCCCTGATCGCCTCTACGGTACGAGGGCTCAGTTCTACAGCTTCTGCTATTTCACGTGTACTTTTCTCTTCGCACATGAGTTTTAATACTGTGATCTCCTTTTCGGAAAGTTTTGCATCTTCCGTCATTAATTTTTGGGGGACACTAGGGTTTCGCTGCCGTAAATTATTCAGTAAGGCTTTGTTTGTCAGTGAATTAAAATAATATTCCTGTTCATGACATGTTTTGATGGCCTCGTAAATGATTTCCGAATCAGAAGTTTTGGTCAAATAGCTGTTTGCACCCAATTCCATCAGGCGTGTAATCATGCTATGGTCGTCCATCATAGTGAGCATAATTACTTTGATAGTAGGATAGAGACGTTTTATTTCTGCAAGCGCGGCAATTCCATCCATGATGGGCATTTGGATGTCAAGTAAAATTACATCAGGTGTAATTGCTTTTAATAGCATGAGGAGGTGAGATCCATTATCAGCCTCGGCAATCACTTTCATGTCCTTTTTAGATGACAAAGCAGTTTTAACCCCTGCGCGGTAAAGTACGTGATCATCTGCTATAATTACCTTTATCACTTCACTGTTCTCTGTGTTAATAGACATAATTGCTTATTGGTTTTTCATATTTTGGGATAGTGTTAAACTGAAATGTAAAACTCTGACTTTACAGCGGTAATAATAATAGGATAACTACGGAATGTTTGCTATAGTAATAATACGCGCAATACAGGTAATTATTCTCACAATAACAACTTCAGGTCTTTTTTAGCATTTTATTGTTAAAGGAAATAATTTCTACAATATAAATATTCTAAGGAATATTTTGTAATTTTATCATCCCCAAAATTCCTATCCTAAGTAATTCGCAGCTTTAGCCGGTTTGGCACAATTTCAGCTTTCCTATAAGCCTAAATCAAGCATATGATAAAAAATATTCCCCTTATACCTTGCTTGGAAAATAAATTAAAAGTTCAAGTCCAGAAACCTTTTTGCAGGGGATTTTCCTCCATCGACCAGGAGATGGGAAGAGAAATCGCTATGCAATGGTTTTCCACTACCGTGAAAAGTTCCGCAAAATTCCATGGGTTTACACTTGTATCTAAAAAATAAGACATTTTTACATTATTATTCCCCCCGGTTCAGTCAATCCCATTATTAACATAAATCTTAATTTCTATAGCTTTATTTTATTACTGATAATCAATCACATGTAAAGTTCTTAGGGAAAAAGTTGTCAACATTTATTAGTGTTAATCCGCTTAACAATGTTTTGCATGCTTTTTGACTTTCTATATGTATAAAAATTATAAACATGAAATACATTATAGGTTTTGCAATGGTTTTGTTTTTTATTGGTTGTACAACCACCCGTGAATTGCCTGACGACAGGTACCAACCTGTTTATCAGCAGCCTTATGGTTATTACAATTCTGATCCTTATTACGCACCTGCATACGACTACAGTTATAGAGATAGGGTCTATTATGAAAATAATTATGGGAATTATCGTCCCCGCAGGCAGTATCGTTATGACGATCGCCGTCCTCAGTACAGGACATATCAGCAACAACCGCAATACAGGGTAGAACCCCGCGTTGAAGAACGCACCATCATTCAACCAAAAGTTGTTCAGCCAAGGGACAAAGTTTATCCAGATGGAACTATTAAAAAAGCCGATGGATCTATCATCCATCCAGGCCAGAGAGATAGAAATTAGTTAATAGAAATTTAAATTGAAAACTATCGTCGTAAGGCGATAGTTTTTTTTGTACCTGCCCGATTTAAGAAGGCCTTGCTATAAATCCGCAACCGCCGGGATCGTTTTTCTTTCCAGGGCAGAGGGAATTGCTACAAATCCCTTATTTGGATAGATTGAAGGATCTTGAGATATAAAAGCGTTACATATAGTTTTCTTTTTTAAAAATATAGAGATATCGAGCTTTTTGTAAGTGCTACCGTGCTCAAACCCAATTGTGAAGTAAGTGCGAATCAAATCCGGAGGCTTGAAAGCTGCGCAATAAACCATAACAACCGCTGATGCAAATCGGCCAGCTTGCCACCAGGGTTTTGCTGGACACAATTAATGATAGTGATACTTTTGCAACAGGTGAACCCGGATACAGAATTGATCATTGACCTATCAACGGCAAGAAGGCAGTGAATTAATAATGTGACCATGAAAGCTCTCAGGGTAAGATGGCTATCTAATGCTGCCGGTTATTTTCCAGGTCCACCATATTTCTTTTTAAATTGGAGGAAACTTTTGCTGCAACTTTTGGCAGGTAAGCTGATACATTTAGAAAAGTCATCTGCATATCATAAGAAAACTGGTGGTATGTAGATAGATAATACCGCATAGTAGTTTTTTGTATGGAACTCAGGCTTACCAGTGGGTCATCTTTTTTAAGATCATGGTGATCGGTAATATTTGAAAAGAGATTTCCAAAATCAAACACTTCTGAAATCCATTTGTTATAATGCACAACAGTGGCTGCCATATCAGTCCCGCTGGTATTCTTTTTGCCGGATTTCCATTCTTCACCTTTTACCATGGACTCCATTAAATTATTCCTTTCCGTTCTGTCGCCAATGGTGAGCAAATAGGCAACGCGCAAAAGCGAATCAATATCCTGGCTTAAGATAGCGATTGCCTGCGCGTATAGATTCTGATCCAACAAAGACGACAGCAAAGAATTATCAACTGAGGATCTTTCCCCGATCAGTTTTATAAAATTGGTAGTGATGTCAGCCATTAGGTTAATTTGCCTGAAGACTAAAATAAGTCACTTCCTTATTTTAATACAGTATGCAAAAATAAAAAACTTAATCTGAATAACGGAACCCTCCTCATGCAATCAGGCAAAGATAAAATTCGCAGTAATTGTTAATAGTGAATTCAGGATTGGGTGTGCATAAACAAATGCACCAATTTCTCATTGCGGGGTCACAATTATAGTTCCAGTCATATTGCTGTGTATCTGACAGTGATAAGTAAAATTGCCGGCTGTATTAACTACTGCAGTACCAGAATAACCTGCCAGTATATTCCCGGTATTGAAAGTTGATCCGTCATTGGATGTTGCGGTGTGTGCAGTTCCATCATTATTTTTCCAAACAATGGTAGTACCCGTTTTCACAGTCAGGGTTGCGGGTGAAAATGTCATCCCGGAAATAGTGACAGACGCAACATTACTTCCTGTAGGAGGTGGGTTCACTGTACCAGGATTGTAGCTCTTGCCACAGCTGGTGACAAAACTTATAAATAAAATAAAAATGGATAAAGTGATATTCCTGCTTTTCATAAATAAACATTTTAATGAATGATCATTACCGGTAATTATATACGCATCAAATCATACGGGGTTGCCTGGAAGTGACCATTCAAAATGCCAATTGAATTGTGTTTTTTAAAAATTAAAACTTTACAAGCTGGTGCGTGATCCCGATATTTATACCGGTACTTGTGATGGGCAGACTCCCGATTCCAACCCCTTTTAAAGGAACTTTAAAATAAGGCATCACGAATAAGGATGTGTTTCTACTGAGGATGCGATTGTACCCTAAACTTAGATTCACAACGGCCAGTAAATCGGTTGATGATTTTTTGTAGGTAGATTGCACGTGCGCCTGCCAGGTGTTGTAATCATAAGTATAATTGTAAACTTCTTTTTGCATAAGATAAGATGAAACACCTGCAGCGGCTGCAAAGAACGATCTTCCGGAATGTTGAAAGTTGTATTTTAAGTTCAATGGAATTTCAATCATATTGCAGACTCCATTCACATCTTTTACGTGTGAATAATTCGGCACCGCTATTCTTTTGGTATTTACATATTCGCCCTTGCTGTAATAGGTTTTTTTGTCAAATAAAATTCCCGATTCCACGCTAAGCATCTTATCAAAACTGTATCCAAGTATAATGCCAGCACCCATACCCAGCTTATTCACATGTTGCATCTTAACCGTGCTGATATCAGGACTAACAATAATTCCTGCATATAATGTATGCTTTTCC
>JBDUCQ010000123.1:0-8350 GCA_040003385.1 Ginsengibacter sp.
TAGGGGCTCATACCCTGGGTAATCAAAGTTCTTTTTTTACCTTCCTCAATAAGGCACCATTCCGTTTTGGTGGACCCGCTATCGGCGATCAATTTTATAAGAGGCATCTTTATCTCATCTTTATGAGTGAAATTCGCTGATTAAATACGAATAAATTTAGATCAATAAAGTAGTATGGCAACTAAAAAACTTCAGGTATGGATACCCTTACTTTTTAGCATGGTGATGATCGCGGGGATGTTAGTTGGGTATAAAATAAAGGGCAACATGCCCGGGAGGGATTTATTTTATACCATCAGGCAGAAGCCTGTCCAGGAAGTCATAAACCTGATCGAAAATAAATATGTTGACAAAGTGAATATGGATTCACTCACTTCGAATACAGTTGGCAATATGCTGTCCCGCCTTGACCCTCATTCGATTTTTCTCCCGGCTAATGAGTTGCAGGACATGAAAGAAGATATGGAAGGCAAATTCTACGGGATAGGCATTGAGTACAATATCTTCAATGATACCATCTATGTGCTGAATGTACTCAAAGGAGGTCCTGCTGACAAAGCAGGGTTGCAGGTAGGCGACAAATTTATAAAAGCAGGCGATTCAGAAATAGCGGGAGTTAAAATTACACCGGCCAATATTAAACAGCTCCTCAGGGGCGATGCGGGCACTAAAGCAGAAATAACCGTGATGAGGGGTAAAGAGTTAAAAAATTTCACGATCATACGTGGAGCAATTCCATTATACAGTTTAGATGCCGCCTATATCATCCATGGAAATACCGGCTATATCCGCCTCAACAAATTTTCTGATAATACCTACAAGGAATTTATGACTGCAATGGAAAAATTGAAAAAAGAAGGTATGCAGAGCCTCGTCCTTGACCTGCGGGATAATGGAGGTGGCATACTTTCCGAAGCGACCAACATCGCAGATGAATTTTTGGATGATGATAAAATGATCACTTATACAGTTGGTGAACATTCACCCAGGAAAGAGTACCATGCGCAGCGGGAAGGCATATTTGAATCCGGTAAATTGATGGTCCTTGCAGATGAGGGAACTGCCAGTGCGAGTGAAGTCTTGATCGGAGCTTTGCAGGATTGGGACCGAGCAACTATAATCGGCCGTAGAACCTTTGGCAAAGGGCTCGTACAGGAACAATATGAGCTGAGCGATGGTTCAGGATTGAGACTTACAGTAGCCAGGTACTATACACCACTGGGAAGGAGCATTCAAAAATCATACAGTAACGGAAATGAGGCTTACCAGCAGGAATTAACAGGAAGGTTCCACGACGGCGAACTGCTTTATGCAGATTCAATCAAACATACCAATGGCAAGCCCTATAAAACGAAAAACGGCAAAGTTGTTTACAGTGGCGGCGGTATTACACCCGATATATTTGTAGCATTTGATACATCAAGTGTGAGCAAAGAAATGACACGTGCCTACATAAAGGGAACCATCAACAATTTCGTCTACCAGAATTATATCAATAATAAAAATGCATTCTCAACTTTCCGTTCTCCCTCGGAATTTGAAAAGAATTATTCAATTGACGATGTAACATGGGATCGTTTTAAAAAGTTTGCCTTTAAAGATTCACTGGATCTGAGCAATTTATCCGATCGTGATAAAGTTGAACTGGTTAAACAATTAAAAGTGATCACTGCGCGGCAGATCTGGCGAAGCGAAGGTTTATACGAAGTAA
Source organism: Ginsengibacter sp. (assembly GCA_040003385.1). Taxonomy (GTDB): domain Bacteria; phylum Bacteroidota; class Bacteroidia; order Chitinophagales; family Chitinophagaceae; genus Ginsengibacter. Next base: position 1,712 of record JBDUCQ010000123.1, read on the forward strand.
GCAACGCCAATGACCTTATGGTTAAAAGGGCATTGGAAGAAATTGAGCACAGCAAATGAGGAAGCCGTTACAGCCTCGATAAACATTTTAAATATGCTATGGTTATAATAATTAATTTTAGTTTAAAATCTTGCCATCATGATATATTGTCCTTCCTGCGGAAAATCAATCCCAGCCGATAGTAAATTTTGTACTTTTTGCGGCGCAGTCATTCCATCGGTAGAGGTCACAAAAACGGTTGAGAGTGATGATAGAATTGTAGAAAGGGAAAAAGTGGTTCCACTTGAAACTATAAGTTCAGTGAGAAGTGAAAGGATAATTGATGGAAGGCCATTGTATACACCCGCAGGCTTTATTTCTTCACCGGGATTCTGGGGTTCGATCCTTGTTTTAGCAGGTTTTTTTCTTCCGTGGTTCAGAGACAATGCGGTGTGCGGTTTGCAATTAGTAAGAAATTATTATGAACCCTGGAAACTGGTATTGTTACTATTTCCAGTGAGTGCATTTATAGTTTTGCTGCAAAGCTTTACAGGAGCGCTGCCTGCGGGATTCAGCGGGTTTTTTAAGTTAGTACCCTTTTTATTGCTCATCGCATTTGCGATCACAACTTTAATGGGTATGTCCTCTGCGACATATGCGAACAAATATGGCCTTGACTTTCATGATCCTGTTAACCTCATAAAAAAAATTGGCATTGGATTGTGGGCTACCATCATAGGATCTTTGCTTATGGTCTTTCATAAAAAATACACAAGGATCGCTTAGTTAATGTGATCCTGACTTCTCCATTTCTGACAATCATTTAACAGGCATTCTCATTTGCTTGATCAGCCTTTCTTAACTTTGGAAAAAATATTTTATGTGGTCAGATAGTATTTTAGACACAATCGGTAATACCCCTTTGATACGGTTGAATAAAATTACCAAAGAGTTGCCCTGTACTGTACTGGCCAAAGTAGAATATTTTAATCCAGGTAATTCGATCAAAGACAGGATGGCACTTAAAATGCTTGAAGTCGCAGAAAAGGAAGGCAAAATCAAACCCGGTGGTACCATAATAGAAGGTACTTCAGGAAACACGGGCATGGGTTTGGCACTTGCTGCATGCGTAAAAGGTTACAAATGTATTTTCGTAACAACAGACAAGCAATCAAAAGAGAAGGCTGATATTTTAAAGGCGGTTGGAGCAGAGGTTATTGTTTGTCCTACCAATGTGGAACCTTCCGATCCTCGCAGCTATTATTCGGTGGCTGCAAGGCTGGCCACCGAGGTGCCTAATTCATTCCATATGAATCAGTATGACAATCTTGCAAACCGTCTTGCGCATTATGAAACAACAGGACCCGAGATCTGGAATCAAACGGAAGGAAAGATCACCCATTTTGTTGTGGCCACCGGAACAGGGGGCACAGTGACAGGTACGGCAAAATACCTAAAGGAAAAAAATCCGGGAATAAAAATATGGGCAATAGATGTTTACGGTTCTTTACTCAAAAAATTCCATGATACGGGTGAGGTGGATATGAACGAAGTACATCCATATATCACAGAAGGTATTGGTGAAGATTTTGTGCCTGGAAACTATGATATGAGCGTTATCGATAAATTTGAACTGGTGAATGACAAGGATGGGGCAATCATGGCCAGGAGAATTTCACGCGAGGAAGGAATTTTTGTAGGATATAGTGCCGGCAGTGCCTTACAGGGTTTACTTCAACTAAAAAATGAATTAAGAAAGGACGACGTGGTAGTGGTTATATTTTGCGACCACGGAAGCCGCTATGTGGGGAAAATTTACAATGATCAGTGGATGATGGAACGGGGATTTTTGGATGTTAAAACTTTCAAGGATCTCGTTCGGGGAAGGGAAGCAAAAAAGCTTGTTACTATAGATCGGGATCAAACAGTGGCGGAAGCCATTGACCTGATGAAAAAATATGATATTGAAAATGTGCCGGTGATGGATGCAAGCAGGAACAAAAAAGAGGGCGATGGGATTGTTGGATCCTTGAGTGAAAGCGGTCTGTTCAATAAAATTATCTCCAACCCGGACATAAAAAATCAACGTGTAAATTCAGTCATGGAAAAATCTTATCCTTTGGTGGCATTCGATACTCCTGTTGAGCGGCTGAGCAAACTCATCACAAAAGAAAATGGCGCAGTATTAAGTAAAGACGAAAGTGGAAGTTTTCATATTGTTACAAAATATGATATCATCCAGGGTTTGGCAAAATAAATCCACGGTGTTTTACGAATTCATGCAAACCCATTACTCACCTGGGTTTCACATTATTTCTCTCTTTTTAATCATCATTATTAAAATCAAGGGCACGTATGTTTACGTTCCTATGTCAGCGTTTTTACCCGTTTTTCTTCGTAATGTTTACGCAGTCAACAGTAAATACTCTTGAAATAAAAAAGAGCAATAACGCTCTTGCACAGGGCTCAGCACCTTATATCTTTGTGTTCAGAAGTTGATTGATGTCTGAAACATTAATCGTTAAATATCCAAATATCCAATTAAAGACAAAATGTTAAGTAACCAAATCCAAATCCTAACAAAACCAGAAATCCAGTATCAGTCAACTTCTTGTTTTTTTTTAAATCCATCAATCCGTTTTAAAATCCAACTGAATTAAAAACCTATTAGAAACACATTATCCTTGAAAAAAACCTGATTAACCCCCTGTGAAAACTAACCAATTCCTAAGAAAACCGATCACTGAAACCAGAAAACTATTCTGGCAAGAGGTTAACCCCTCTTAAGTAAAGGTCCCAAAGAATCTGACTCACTTAAAAAGTGCTTGTTGGTTCTAAAAAATTAAAAGGCTGTCTCAAAAGGGCAGCCTTTTTTTATGCATACTTTTGTGTCAATGGCAATTGCATGATACTAAGTGTTCCCCATGTTCCTTATCTCCCTCAAAGAATTATTTCGCTTGTCCCTTCTCAAACAGAATTGCTGTTTACATTAGGCCTGGATCAGGAAATAATTGGGATCACGAAATTCTGCAAATATCCAGCGGAGTGGTTTAAGCATAAAACCAGGGTGGGTGGAACAAAAACTTTGAATATTTCTTTGATCAAAAAGCTCAATCCCGACCTGGTCATCGCTAATAAAGAAGAAAACGAAAAACAACAGGTTGAACTGGTGGGTGATATTGCCAACACATGGGTGACAGATGTTTCATCCCTCGATTCAGCAATTACTATGCTGAATGATATAGGAAAGCTATGTCACAAGTCTGAAGAAGCAGCATCACTTGCCCTCTCCATTCTTAAGGAATTTTCATCATTGCCCCCGCCACCTGCACAAAAAATCGGGGCTGCCTACCTTATCTGGAAAGATCCTTACATGGTGGCCGGGGGTGGTACATTTATCGAAGATATGATGACACATTGCGGGTTAAAAAATATTTTTTCTGACAGGAAACGTTACCCTGAAATAACCACAGCAGACTTAATGATGCCACAAGCTGACGAACAACTGTGCGAATTGTTGATTTTGTCATCTGAGCCCTATCCTTTCGCAGAAAAACATATAATCGAAATGCAGGAACAATTACCAAACATTAAAATAGTTTTGGCTGATGGAGAAATGTTCAGCTGGTATGGAAGCAGGCTTTTGCTTGCACCTGCATATTTTAATGACTTTATGAAACGGATCCGCACCTAAATTGATTGAACCCGTAACTCCTGGGGGTGATCTCCTTAACTGGATAAGGACTTGCTGAAAAAGTTGCCACTTTTTCACATGTTGTCAGATTTATCAAATTCATGTAGGTTTGCAGCCACACTTTCAAAATCAAATTTAATGGCATCACAAAAAATTCTTGACCTGATTGGAGATAAGGCTGACTATCTTTTAAACCATAAGTGTATCATTGATAAGGCAACATTAACCCTGCCCTCCCCTACGCACGTGGAGGACATCTGGGTAAACAGCAACCGGAATAATAAGGTGCTGAACAGCCTCCAGGGTTTGCTTGATCATGGAAGACTTGGTGGTACAGGGCATTGTTCAATTTTCCCGGTAGACCAGGGGATTGAGCACAGTGCAGGTGCTTCGTTTGCATCCAATCCTATTTATTTTGATCCTGAGAATATCATCAAGTTAGCCATCGAAGGTGGCTGCAATGGTGTAGCCTCCACTTTCGGTGTGTTAGGCATCATGAGCAGAAAATATGCTCATAAAATCCCCTTCATTGTAAAAATAAATCACAATGAATTTTTAAGTTACCCGAACCGGTATGACCAAACAATGTTCGGCACAGTTAAGTCAGCTCACGACATGGGAGCAATTGGTGTTGGGGCTACAATTTATTGGGGCAGTGCCGAAAGTGCAAGGCAATTAAAAGAAGTGGCTGATGCATTTCAACAGGCGCATGAACTGGGCATGTGTACAATTCTATGGTGTTATACAAGGAACAATGCATTTAAAGTTGACGGTGTTGATTACCATACGAGCGCTGATTTAACGGGTCAGGCAAATCACCTGGGTGTAACAATCCAGGCCGATATCATCAAACAAAAGATGGCAACAAATAACGGAGGTTACAATGCTGTAAAATTCGGTAAAACATCCCCTTTGGTATATTCTGCTCTTACAACAGATCATCCCATTGATTTATGCCGGTACCAGGTATTGAATTGTTATTCAGGCAGGGTTGGCCTTATCAATAGCGGTGGTGAGAGTTTAGGTGCCAGTGACAAGGCTGATGCAGTGGCAACGGCGATCATCAATAAACGCGCCGGTGGGATGGGATTGATCATGGGAAGAAAAGCGTTTCAGAAACCACTGAAAGATGGCATTGATTTGTTAATGGCTACGCAGGATGTATATTTGGATAAGGATATTACAGTAGCCTGATCTTTTTGATAGCAGACGCTGATTTTCGGGATAATGGGATGATCTCATTTTTAACCCCTGGATCGTTGAACCGGTTTAGGTTAAAGCAATTTTGGGAGAGAGATTATGAAACAAGAAGAAGATTTTGATGCAAATCTGGCTGGCGAAGACGGAGAAGCTGAAGAAACGAAAAGGAGATGGTTCAGAAGAATAAAAAAGGGAATTACCACTTCAACAAAAGACAAAAAGGAAGCCCCAGACGGGTTGTGGACCAAATGCCCTGTTTGTAAGTACACCTGCACGATTTCCGAGCTCAGGGAAAATTTATTTGTCTGTCCTAAATGCGACCATCATCACAGGATTGGCAGCGGCGAATATTTTGAAATATTATTTGACGAGAACCAGTTTAAGGAATTATTCGGCAACATACGGTCAAAGGATTTTCTTGGGTTTGTGGATCTCAAACCTTACCACACAAGGCTTGAAGAAACCTATGCCAAAACAAGCATTCATGATTCTATTACGGTAGCCCATGGCAAAGTAAATGGAGATGATCTCGTAGTGGCTTGTATGGATTTTGAATTTATTGGCGGAAGCCTGGGCAGCGTAATGGGAGAAAAAATTTCACGTGCATGTAATTACTGCATGGAAACAAAAATTCCGTTTCTGATCATCAATAAAAGCGGGGGTGCAAGGATGATGGAAAGTGCATTTTCACTCATGCAGCTCGCAAAAACATCAGGGAAATTATCTCAGATGTCTGATGCAAGGATCCCTTATTTTTCCTTATGCACTGATCCAACCTTTGGCGGTATCACCGCATCATTTGGTATGCTCGGTGACATTATCATGGGTGAGCCGGGGGCACTCATCGGTTTTGCGGGGCCCCGCGTGATCAAAGAAACAATAAAAAAAGATTTACCCTCTGGTTTTCAACGAAGCGAATTTTTACTGGAACATGGTTTTCTCGATTTTATTGTGAACAGGAAAGAACTTAAAGAAAGAATGTCCCAGTTACTGGTATTGTTCAAAAACTAGGTTCACAGAACATTCCGTAAACCGGGTGTAAATATTTAATTTTGAGAGCAGTCATTCATAATGCTGCTTTTTTATTTTTATGGAGTTAAGCAACCGTAAGGCATATTATGAATACCATATCGAAGCAAAATATATTGCAGGCATGGTTTTGAGCGGCACTGAAATAAAATCGCTCCGTGCCGGAAAAGCAAGCTTTAACGACAGTTACTGCGTTTTTACCCATGGCGAATTGTTTGTGAGAAGCCTGCATATTGCGGAATACAGCTTTGGTTCCATCAACAATCACATGCCAATGCAGGAGAGAAAATTATTGCTTCAAAAAAAAGAGCTGAAGAAGCTGGAGAATAAAATAAAAGAAAAGGGGTACACTTTGGTTCCCCTCAAAATATTCATCAGTGAGAAGGGCTTTGCAAAAATGGAAATCGGGCTGGGCAAGGGTAAGAAAATTTATGATAAAAGAGAAACTATCAAAGAACGGGAAACAGACCGTGAAGTAAAGAGGAAGTATGGTATATAGATTTTGAGGGGCAAAAGTATATAAAGTAAATAAAGGTTATAAAGTATCCAGGGTATATAAAGTATTTAAAGTAGTGGGACATACTCCCTAAAAAATAAATACTTTATATACTCTACATACTTTATTTACTTATATACTTAAAGATGTGCCATTTTTAATTTAGAAAACACATTCTGTGTATTTTTAAATGCAGCACTGATCAATTTTCCCATATGGATGTGTATCACTTTAGATTGAA
>JBDUCQ010000124.1:0-8247 GCA_040003385.1 Ginsengibacter sp.
GCATTCTAACCAACTGAACTACCGATCCAATTCCCTTTTCGGGAGCGCAAGATAATGTATTTTAATTTTACACCATGGTTCCTACTACAAAAATCATCTTTTAATTTTAACACCTAGCTACATATTACTACCTTGGCGTTAAAATAGTAAACGGCCTAATTCCGGCGCACTTAATATGACAGAATATTTTAAAAGACAATTCCTCGATTTTGAACAGCCTATCAAGGAACTGTACGACCAGATAGAGGAAAATAAAAAACTGGGCAGCAGGAATTTAAAGGTTGATTATGAGGCAGTGAGCAAGCAGCTGGAACAGAATATACTGGTTAAAAGAAAAGAGATCACCGAACACCTTACTCCGTGGCAGAAGGTGCAGTTGAGCCGGCACCCGGACAGGCCGTACACCCTGGAATACATCAATAAGATGTTTACCAACTTTCTGGAACTCCATGGCGACCGGAATATTAAAGATGATAAAGCCATGGTGGGCGGATTTGCACAGCTGGAAGACCAGACGGTAATGGTGATAGGACAACAAAAGGGCACCAATACCAAAATGCGCCAAATAAGGAATTTTGGAATGGCAAACCCAGAAGGATACCGGAAGGCGTTAAGACTGATGAGACTGGCAGAGAAGTTTAATAAACCTATCATTACACTCATAGACACTCCTGGAGCTTTTCCCGGGTTGGAAGCAGAAGAACGAGGGCAGGGGGAGGCAATCGCAAGAAATATTTATGAAATGATGCGCTTAAAGGTACCCGTTATTTGTGTGATCATAGGTGAGGGGGCCAGCGGGGGTGCTCTGGGCATTGGAGTCGGAGACCGTGTTTTTATGCTGGAAAACAGCTGGTATTCAGTGATCTCTCCAGAGAACTGCAGCACCATTCTTTGGCGAAGCTGGGAAAATAAAGAGAAGGCTGCCGAACAACTGCGTTTAACCGCCGATGATATGTTGAAATTCGGGCTGGTAGAAGGGATAGTCCCGGAGCCACTTGGCGGCGCACACTGGGATTATGATGAGGCTGCCAACAACCTGAAAGATTATATCATACCGGTCATTAAAGAACTGCAACAAATCCCTCATGAAAAAAGAATTCAAATGAGAATCGAAAAATTCAGTAAAATGGGATTCTGGGAAGAAATTCATGAGATGCCTGTTTCAGAAAACGGGAACAAGAATAATCAATAATCCAAATTTAATAATTACTGATTATTAATTATTGAGATCATTAATCATTACCATGTCATTAAGAAATATCTTGAAAGGAACAGGAGTAGCGCTGGCAACGCCATTTCAAAAAAATTTTGACATTGATTTCAAAGGTCTTGAAAAATTGATCAATTATGTGATTGACAATGGTGTTGAATATTTAGTTACATTAGGTTCCACAGGTGAAACCCCAACACTCAGCGAAGAAGAAAAGGGTGCAATTCTATCTTTCACATTCGAAATAGTTAAAAACAGGGTGCCGGTTGTTGTAGGGATCGGCGGAAACAATACGCGCGAAGTTTGTAAACACCTCGAAACTTATTCATTGCACCAGGCAACCGCTGTATTAAGCGCAAGCCCTGCTTACAACAAACCATCACAGGAGGGAATCTTTTTACACTATAAAGCACTTGCATCAGCATCACCAAAGCCACTCATCTTATACAATGTACCGGGAAGAACATCCAGCAATATCACTGCATCTACTACATTACGTCTTGCCAATGAAATTGAAAAGATTGCCGGGATCAAAGAGGCCAGCGGCAATGTGATCCAGTGCATGCATATATTGAGGGACAGGCCGGAAAATTTTTTAGTGGTAAGTGGTGATGATCATCTAGCGTTGCCATTGATTGCTTGTGGCATGGATGGTGTCATCAGTGTGGCGGCAAACTGTTTTCCAAAAGATTTTTCAGATATGGTTCGCCTGGCTCTACGTGATGACCTGAATGCGGCGAGGATACTCAATAATAAAATACTGGAAGGGAACGACCTGCTTTTTGCTGAAAATAATCCTGCCGGTTTGAAAGCATTCTTATCAGAAATGGGTATTATAGAAAATGTATTGCGGCTGCCACTGGTGCCGTTGAGTGAAGAATTGCATAAAAAAGTAAAAACTCTAATTTAATTGGTGGAACGTGCTGGTAAATTCGTGTTATAGTAATTTAAAGCCAGCCTCCTTCACATCCCTGCTATTGCCACCGATAAATACTTTAAAGTCTCCCGGTTCAGCCCCATACTTTAAATCGGCGTTATAAAATTTTAAATCTTCCTGGCTGATTTTAAAACTCACCATTTTACTTTCTCCCGGCTTCAGTTCGATCTTTTGAAATCCTTTCAATTCTTTTACAGGCCTTGTAATACTGCCTACCATATCTCGTATATACAATTGTACAACTTCTTTGCCTGTCCTGGTACCTGCATTGGTAACAGTTACGAAAGCACTAATGGATTGATTTCCCTGTATAGCACTATTGCTCAGTTTCACATCACTGTATGTAAACGTTGTATAGCTGAGCCCGTATCCAAAAGGATAAACAGGATCGTTTGAAACATCGAGGTAATTAGAACGGAACTTAGAAAACCATTTTCCCTCTGCCAGTGGACGCCCGGTATTTTTATGACTGTAATACATAGGCACCTGCCCGACATTCTGAGGAAAAGTGGTTGTTAATTTCCCGGATGGATTTACATCTCCAAATAAAACATCGGCAATTGCACTGCCTGCTTCAGACCCGCCAAACCAGACATTTAATATTGCAGGAAGATTGTCATTCTCCCATTTCAATGCCAAAGGTCTTCCCGTAAATAAAACCAATACCACGGGTTTGCCTGTTTTAACCAACGCTTCCAGTAATTTTTTTTGTGCCGCCGGAATTTCAATATTACTGCGGCTGCTGCTTTCTCCGCTCATTTCTGCAGATTCACCCAGCGCTGCAACTACCACATCACTTTGCATAGCCACTGCAAGTGCTTCATCAATTATTTGTTGGGCAGGGCGCCTGTCCCGCACAAAAGACTTTCCAAACATACCGGCTCTTTCTTCAAAAACACTGTCCTCATCAAGGTTTGCGCCCTTTGCAAATAAAATTTTAGCATTGTTGCCCACAGCAGTATTTAAACCAGACAAAACAGTGATGGGTTTAGAAAAATCAGCGGCTACGCTCCAGGTGCCCGGCATATTTTCCTTTGCATCAGCAAGAGGCCCTATCAGTGCGATTGTACCAGTTTTTTTTATTGGCAGCAGGTTGTTGTTATTTTTCAAGAGTACAAAACTTTGCGCCGCCGTCTCCCTGGCCACCCTGCGGTTTGCATCGGTATATATTTCTGACGCGGCTCTTTTTGCATCGCAATAACGGTAGGGATCATCGAACAAACCAAGTTTATATTTTGCTTCCAGCACCCTCCTGCATGCAATTTCAACCTGTTGTGCAGTTGCCTTTCCTTCAGCAATTGATTTTTTGGCAGTGGTTAAAATCCCTTCTCCCACCATGTCCATATCTATTCCCGCCATCAATGCGCGGGCTGCAACAGTTTGCAGATCTCCTAAACCATGATCAACCATTTCATTGATCCCGGTATAGTCCGTCACAACAAATCCTTTAAAGCCCCATAACTTCCGCAACACATCTGTTTGGAGCCATTTATTCGCAGTCGCCGGTACACCATCCACCTCATTGAAAGAGGCCATCACGCTTCCAACACCTGCATCCACTGCAGCTTTGTAGGGCGGGAAGTATTCATTGAACATCCTGATATGGCTCATATCAGTTGTATTGTAATCACGCCCTGCTTCTGCGGCTCCATAAAGTGCATAATGTTTTACACATGCCATGATTGTGTTATTTTTAGACAGGTCATCTCCCTGGTAGCCTTTCACCATTGCTTTTGCGATCTGTGAACCCAGGTAAGGGTCTTCCCCTGATCCTTCTGCAATACGCCCCCAGCGTGCATCACGCGCAATGTCCACCATCGGGCTGAATGTCCAGCAAATTCCGTCTGCACTGGCTTCCGTTGCCGCTATGCGGGCGGATCTTTCTACAAGACCCATGTCCCAGGAGCACGCTAAACCTAAAGGAATGGGAAATACTGTCTGGTAGCCATGAATTACATCCATGCCGAATATCATCGGAATTTTTAATCGGCTTTGTTCTACAGCTACTTTTTGAACTGCACGGATTTTGTCAACCCCTTTGATGTTGAATAGTCCACCCACTTTGCCATCTATGATCTTCTTTCCAATATCAGAGTTGCCTGCCTGTCCTGTTACGATGTCTCCGGATCCCGGGAGGTTCAGCTGCCCCAATTTTTCTTCGAGCGTCATTTTTTTCATCAGGACTTCCACGAAAGCATTCATCTTTGTATTTCCCTGGCTTTGCGCTACATTTCCTGCAGATACAAATAGCAACAAACCAATCGTAATCCTGAAAAAAATTTTCATATGCATGATTTTATTTTATTAAATAAGGTGCTATCGCCTTTTGCCACATCACGTAGCCCTTTGAATTCATGTGCAAACTGTCTTCCACAAAAATATTACTGATGGGATAGCCATGGCTGTTCAGCATTTTGTGAAACACATCTATGAACCTGGTATTTTGTTTCGTTATAAGGTAATTTTTGATGAGGGCATTCCCTGTAATAAATTTCGAAATCAAATGTTTCCGGGAAGGACTTGGTTTCATTGAGACATAAACGACAGGGATCCTGGGATAGTGATGACGTATCGTTGTGAATAGTTTTTTAAACCGGGAAAATACATCCTGCGCAGTTACGGTATCTGAAGCTGCCAGGTCGTTTTCGCCGCAATAGATAACTATTTGTTTTGGATGATACGGAAAGATGATGTCATCGGAGTAGCGGATCACGTCCTCTAAAGTGGAACCTCCAAAAGCCCTGTTAATAATTGGATATCGGGGAAAATAATCCTGTATGTCTGTCCACTTGGTGAAAGAAGAACTACCAATAAACAGAATTGCGTGAGCAGGAGGAAAATGTGTACTATCCTGTTTTTTAAAATTCTGAATATCGCTATAAAAAGGAGGCTGACTGTTTGCTGCAGCAAACATGAATAAAAATGATAAAAACAATTGTATGTGGCGACTCATCTTATTCTGATTTGATGATGTTTTTTCTTTTTGAAACCCCGTTTTCATTGATCGCTTCAATGGTAAAATAATAAGGTTTTTCTTTATCCATTGCTTTATAATAATATTCGTTGGCCTGGTGGATCATAATACAATTATATAGCTTGTTGGGGGATGTTCCCGTAAATAGATTATAGGCATAGGCATTATCTACCGGGCTCCATTTTATCCACGCACTGCGCTTGTCTTTTTCTGTTCTCAGTACAAAAAAAGATTTTACAGAATCAGGTAAAACCCCATTGCCATTTCCAAAAATCCTCAGTCCGCTGATGGCAAATTTACCTGTTGGCATATGTATATTCTCTAATTTGATAAACCTTGCCTGCACAGGCTTTTGAAGTTCAACATATTCATGTGGGATGTCTGTTTTATTGCTGGATTTATCAATAAGGGTTTGCCATTTTCTGCCGTCGGCTGAGTAATACAGTTTATACTGGTGATAAATATTAGTCTTTTTTCCAAGGAATTCCGCATCCTGGTCTGCATAATTTACCTGTATGGCGTTAACTGTTGAAACATTACCAAGATCGGTCTGTATCCACTCACCCTTATTGCCGGAAACTGCGCTCCAGTAAGTTTTGATATTTTCATCAACAGCATTGTTTGCATGATAACCTCCTAGTGTAGACGAAACTAAAACCGGTTTGTTATAATTCAATAACATCCAGCCGGTGAATGAGGCCCCTCCCAGCCTCCCCGATTGGGAGGTGGCCTTTGCGCCAGACACGCTTTTTGTAACGGTCCCTACGCTATCTTCACTTGAGCCTGGAAGGTAATGAGGGTAATCACCAAATGCAGTATTACACCACATCACACCATCTTTATCAAAACCAGCGGGCCAGATTCCAAGCCGTCGTTCAAAATTATTTTTTACAGAGATGGAAATGGTACTGATATGCCAGTAGTTGTTCCAGTTATCCTGGAAAGTGCTTCCGTGCCCGGCACCACGGGCAAAACCTCCCAGCTTTAAACTTAGCGGATCTGATTGAGGGGTAAATGGCCCAAATGGATTGTCACCCACTATCACCCCGTCTGCATAACCACTGAATTCGGTGCCCGGTGCGCCGTATTGATAATAATATTTTCCATTGTGTTTTGTCATCCATGAACCTTCAATAAATGGATCAAGAAAAGTGTTGTCCATGTATTCTCCAAACCGTTGCCAGCCGTACCGGTCGGGTTCCAGTAAATATATTTCCTTTCGGGTACCTTTTGGCTTCATGCTCTTGCGGTCCAACTCTACCCCGTAGGTGGGATATTTATTGCTGCTGCCATTATACATGTATAATTTCCCGTCATCATCAGTAAAAAATGCGGGATCCCATCCTCCTATATCAAAAGAGTCGACCAGGGGCTTCCATTCATTTGATTTAGGATTGGTGCTCATCCAGATAGTAAATGTTGAGGTATACGTAGAGCCGAATACGATCATAGTGTCTCCGATGATTCCGATTGCCGGAGCACAAAGTTCATCATATCCTTCATTCCATGGACGCAGGAATCTGCGGGAAATAAATTTCCAATTCAGCATGTCATGACTCCACCAGTATCCCCATTGATTGGTAGAGAATAAATAATAATCTTTTTTGTAATTGACAATAACGGGATCGGCAGTCGCCCTGTGTTTGCCCCATTCGCTGAAATTGGGAATAGGAGTGTAGCCATAATCGATATTGATGGGGTTACAATAAGTATGTTGCTGGGAATTTACACTTAAAGCGCCGGCCAGGCAAGAAAATATAAGAATGCAAAAGGGCAGTTTCCGGAGAATTTTATTCATCGGTAATTTTTAATTTTTTACCATCTCGTTTAAACAATAATGAATCAGCGCTCGCTGCACCAGGTCCTGTAACAAAGAAAACAATTGCTAATAAAACAAACAAAAAAGGATGCTGGTCATCATACCAAATTTTCCCATGACCAACGAAAAATGAAATATATAGAAAAGTAATGATCACTATCATTGCTGCTACACGGGTAAACAACCCGAAAAACAACAAAAACCCTGCTATTAATTCGGCAGCTTTTCCTGTATATACAAGTAGTAAGGGCGAAAATGAATTTTTAAATAGTTCCCAATTACTATATTCCAGCATCTTTGTTTTGTCGAATACTTCCCAGCCGTGAAACATTAAAAACAAACCGACTATGATTCGTACTACCGCAATCCCGGCAGACTGGAAGATGGGTAAAGATGAGAAAAATTTATTCACGTTCTTTTCTTTTAATGGGTACTGTTAATCTTCCTCCACCCTGTAATATTTTATAAGGCTGTTTGATCTTTTCAGCTTCATTTGCAAACTCACTGACAGCAGCGGTATTAAAAGTAAACATATCATAATGACAGGGTATCACGCATTTCGCATTTATGGCTTCTGCAAGTTGTGCAGCTTCCCTGTAATCGAGGTTTCCAGCTACTCCACGCAAAGAATCATTGCCATTGATGGGTAACATCGCAATATCAACCTGAAATGGTTTCAACAAATCAATCATCTCCGGAAACCACAATGTATCACCACTGTGATAAATAGTGAAGCCACCAAACTCAATTACATATCCCATGTATTTGCAATTTCCTTTCTCATCTTTCTCAATTTCATTGTGCATCGCGGGGATTCCATGAAATTTAATATCATGAATAGTCACTGCCCCGCCTTCATTCAAACCGGTCATGAATTCATCATCATACCCGATCCTTTCTGCAACAAATTTCCTGTTGGCTTCGGGAACAATGAAACTGAGTCCTGGATTATTTTTAATAATAATCACGAGTGATTCCCCATCGAGATGATCAGTATGGTTATGGCTCGAGGAGACAACAGAAATGTTTCTTAGTAATCCAGGATCTAGAACACGTTCGCTCATTCTTACATGAGGCTTACTTGTATTTGCGTATTTTATAGTGAGAGAATCTGATAAATAAGGATCCAGCAACACCCTTTTGCCATTGCACTGCAGCAAAAAACCACTTTGTCCAAGCCACCAGATATTACAATGGGTGAGATCGTCCAGTGCTTCATCCATTTCGGCAATCAGTACGTCATCTTTCTTTATAGCAGGAATGAGGGTCAATTGTGGATGCTGAATGGTGAACCTGCCTGCCGGCAG
>JBDUCQ010000125.1:0-8224 GCA_040003385.1 Ginsengibacter sp.
GCACCACCCAATGCAGATATTCCTGAATAAATGGCTTTGCCCTGGTTTCCAAAACCAATAATGCCAATCGATCTGATAGTATCCCTGGCTGAATCGGAAAGGCCAACCGGAATGACTCCCGTTCGTTCCCCGGAAAAATCACCCAACTTTTTTGAAGTGATTAAAAAATACCTTTTCCCGGTATTGGTAATTATCTTTTTTAGTTTCTTGAACACGTTTTAGTTCCTATTTGAAATGGTATTCAGGTAGGAACCTTTTGTTTCCTTTAATAAGTTGTAATCTCCGAATTCGATCACTTTGCCTTTCGACAATACCAATACCTTGTCAACATTTTTAATCGTGCTCAGCCTGTGCGCCACAATGATGAGGGTAACTTTGCCCTGCAGCTTTAAAATGTTTTCCTGCAGTAAAAATTCTGTTTCTGTATCCAGGGCACTGGTAGCCTCATCCAATATTAACACTGTTGAATTTTTGTACAACTCGCGGGCAATGGCGATCCTTTGCTTTTGCCCGCCTGACAATGACATCCCCCTGTCGCTAAGTTGCTCATGCAATCCTTTTTTTTCCATGATGAAATCAAAAGCGATCGCTTTTTTAAGTGCTTCCACGCATTTCAATTCATTGGCAGCATTGTGTTCATCCCAAAGTGTCACATTGTTAAATACTGTATCCTGAAAAATTACCGGGTCCTGGTTCACCACGCCGATTTTCGATTGCCATGTCAATTTATTTGAAGCATCCAGTTTATTTCCATCAATCAGTACATCACCTTCAGCAGGAAGGAGCAAACCGGTAAGTATATCCAGCAAAGTTGTTTTACCCGAGCCCGAAGTACCCACAATGGCAATAGATTTTTTCGGAGTGATCCTGAAATTTATATTTTCCAGAACCTTTCCATCATCATAGCTGAACGAAACATTTTTAAACTCAAATGATTCTGTAAAGATCTCCGAACTGTTGATTTCAGATTTATCCAGCACTTCCCGGTTGCTTTTTAAAAATGTAAGCAGTTCCCTCACAGAATCAAGCCCCCCGATCTGTGCCAGGTAGCTTTGCTTGGAAGATTGGTATTGCATGATCTCGTTAGTGGCCCTGTACAGTAAAAGCAATACGATGATCAAAGACGCCAGTGTTGAATGGAAAAAGTAGATCTGTATGATGATCGATAATAAAATTGTAGAAATTACAATCGGTTCCCTGATGCTGTTTACCAGCGCACTCAAAAATCCCAGTCTCAGGTAGATCTTTTTGGCATCGTTGATCGATACCTTAATGTGATAAAATATTTTACCGATCGTATTGGTGCTTTTTAAATATTTAAATGCCGTCACATTCTGAATGATGAGCTGGTGAAATTTTTTGTTTTGTTCAGACAAACGGACACTTTCTTTTCTTGTCTTGCCCGAGATCCGGGTAAAGAAAAAGGTAAAAGGCAGTGAGATGGCCAGGATCAAAATGGTAAACCTCGCGTCAACTACAACGGCAAGGAACAGGTAGGTGCAGATCGTGAAAATAAATAGCATCATCCTGCTGTAGCTGTAATATGCAGAGTTGGCTCTTGTAATTTCTACAGTAAGTGTATTTGCGATCGTTGATGTGTCTGACTTTAAATATGCCCTGTAAGAAAGCTGTTTATAAGCAGACATAAGGTCGATCCTCAACTTTTTAACCAGTATCACATTGGTATATGACTTCACATAATCTTCAAAAAAGCGTGCTACTCCTTTTATAATAAAGATCACTGAAATCAATATTGCCATGCTGATCACGTTCACCGGAATTCTTAACCATTGAATTGCATCAATGACAACACTTAGCTTGCCAAGTGAACTCCTGTAAGTATCAATGGGCTGGCCATCCGAGATCTTTAACAATGGGATGAAAAGGCTAAGGCCAATACCGTCCAGGAATCCTACTACCAGGCTTGCGAGGATCATTATAAAAAATAGCTTTCCAATATATTGGTAGAAGAAAAAAAAGGTATCAAAATATTTTTCTTTAAAACTTAACTTCATATTGTTGCGTGGTTAACATAATCGGGTTCCATCAGGGTTGCAAGATTTGTCCACTGCCATATGTAAAAACTATTCTCATTATCCCCGCCCAGGTAGTCAGCCCAGCATTTCAGCACGGCTGCTTTATTTACAAAAGGGGTATCGGCAAATTCATTCACTTTATGATCAATCAGGTCTTTCAATTCTCTGGCTATCCACTCTCTTTGCGGAGTTTGCAGTGGTCGCTTGGGCGCCAACGCCACCTGGTCTCCCAACTTGTCTTTAACGATTTGTCTCAGTAACCATTTGCTCTGCCCTTGCTTGATTTTCACATCCGCTTTTTGTGCAAATGCAAGTTCCACCAACCGGTAGTCTAAAAAAGGTTCTCTCAGCTCAGTGGAATGCATCATACTGATCCTGTCATTGAACCGCAATGCGCGGGGGATCTTGGTATAGAAAAGGTCGCGGTATTGCAGGTTTTGCAACCGGTTGCCGAACGGTTCGGGGAATTTGTTTACCGTTGCAAGAGCGATAAATTCATTGTCCAATACGCCGGGCCTCACGGGTGAACTGTTTGTTCCCTGGATGGTGTGGCCTGTATTGGTTTGATAATAATCATACCCTGCCCATGCCTCGTCCATCCCTTGCCCATCCAGCAACACCAGGATCCCTTTCTCCCTGGCTGCTTTAAAAAGAAGGCTGTATGCCAATGTCGGAAATCCGCCATATGGTTCATCCTGGTAATAACTTACCTGGTCTATCAAAGCCGCCACATCATTGCTTTCAAGAAGGCATTTATTCAGGGGATTCCGGGTTAACTGTATCATTTGTTCAACCCATAGCAATTCATCATATTCAGGGTGACCGGTATAAAATGTAAACGCTTCTATGGAACTGTTTTTAGGATATGCATCGTTCACAAGGGCGAGTAATGTTGATGAATCAAGGCCACCGCTGATGTTGAATCCAACGGGAACGTCTGCACGAAAACGGAGCCTGATCGCATCCTGCAGCAAATATTGATATTGTGTTTTGAGTTCATCAATTTCCAGCTGTGGTGTTTGTTGAATGCGTGCTGCAAAATCATACCACAATTTTGGTTTTATCCTGTTTTTGCTGAATAATGAATTTGAAGTGGTTTCAAAATAATGACTGGCAGGCAGCTGGTGAATATCCTGCCAGAATGTTTCATGGGGCAACCCATACATACCATGGGCCAGGTAGTTGGCCCAAACCGGAAGGTTGCGGACTTTGGGTATGCCAGCAGCCCAAAGCGTTTTTATTTCACTGGCAAAATACAAACAGCCGGCGTGTATGGCATAATGAAAAGGTTTTACACCAAACCTATCTCTCGCGGCAAAAACGGTTTTATCCTGCTGGTCATAAATGCAAAAAGCAAACATGCCATTGAGCCTTTCCAGCATATTTTTGCCCCACTTCTTAAATGCAGCCAATACTACTTCGGTATCAGAATGTGTTTGAAATGAATATTCATTTTCCAACTCCTTCTTTAATTCTTTATAGTTGTAAATCTCCCCGTTGAACACCAGGGTGTAGCGCTGGCAACTGCTGTGCATGGGTTGGTTGGCACATTCATTCAGGTCAATAATGCTTAAGCGGTTATGTCCGAATGTTACCAGGTCCTTGTGCCAATACGCATGTGCATCCGGCCCGCGGTGCTGTTGTTTTTGCAACATCGCCTGGATCTTGGATGTTCCGTCATCAATCTTTCCAATTATGCCGGCGATCCCGCACATTATTACAGTGACAATTTATTTAACAGTGAAATTTTTTCTTTCGGCATAAAAAGATCATTATCGGATTGTTTTGAAACCCGGGGATCTCCGCAATGATGACCAGTCTTTTTTATCCGGAATAAGAAAAAAGTTTTCACGAGAAAATAGGCAAATGGATAATTCAATGATCTTTTTAATAAAGAGACTAGTTTACTCATCAACTTTTGGACTGTTTATTCTCAGAACTATTTCCGTGGCAAGTTCCCAATCGTGGGGCGTATCAATGTTGACATGCCACCTGGGATCGCTTTCAATGTAGCTGATCGATTTTCCATAAAGCGATCGTTGATCCAGTACAGATGATATTTTTGTGAGATAAATATTCCCATCCCTGTAAAATGCCTCAGGGAGGTCCTGACGCCTTGTTATGATTTCCTTATCGCCTGTTGCAACGGCCAGGTTGCCATTTGAAGTGACCTCAAAAACCCAGTGGGGATTGAATTCGGCTGGCACAGCAAGTACACTGATCAGCGAATCTGTTCCCGCTTCAATAAATTTTTTGATCGCCTTGTCAATAAATCCTTGTTGCCGAAAAGGATGCGTAGGTTGTAAAAGGCAAACTGCATCATACCTTCTACCTTCGGCTGACAATGCTTCTACTGCGTGTATCACCACGTCGATGGAGGAAGCTTTATCCGTGGCCAAACCGGCCGGCCTGATGAAGGGTACCTGTATGTTATACTTTGCAGCAACATTCGCAATCACTTCGGAGTCGGTACTGATGATTGTATCAGTGAGAAAAGATGATTCCCGTGAAGAAATTGCGGTGTAAGCAATGAGGGGTTTATCGCCCAGCAATTTGATGTTCTTGCCCGGAACTCCCTTGGAACCTGCCCTTGCAGGAATGATCCCTAATATCTTCATCAGTAAGAAATGGTTTTGTGAAATATCAAAGGAAGCGTTTCTAAAAGATCACAAATATTTTTACCCGCTTCGCCACCGCCATATACATCACTGCTGGCAGCTTTCTTTTTCACTATCCAGTTTTCGATGGCTTCACGAATGTCCTCCCTTTTATAATCTACATCCACAGTGTTGTGGCCCCTGTCTCTCCTGTTTTGCCGGCTGCCAATGTTCACGACAGGTATCCCTAAAAATGAGCACTCACGGATACCCACACTCGAATTTCCGACAAGGCATTTTGAATTGATGAGTAGTCGAAGAAAATCCTCGCCCTCCATGTTTTTAAAAAAATGCATGTTGGCCGGCTGATATTTTTCCCTGAATGCCCTGATGCCGGAAGATGTACCATCTGCTCCCGCATCAACGTTCGGCCAAAAACAAAGCACAGGAATGTTGAGGTCTTTTATCGCATACAATGTTTCATCAATGTGCTTGCGGCTGTCTTCATATTCAGTGGTAACCGGATGCTGCATCAATACGATGTATCCATTAGAAAGGTCAGGGTGAGTTCCTACCCCGCCATACTTTTTATACGGGTCAAAATCAAGTTCAGGAGTTTTGGCAACATTGGCGGCAAGGTCGATAGAAGGGCATCCTGTATTGAATACGAATTCAGGATTTTCGCCGAGCTTCAGCAAGCGGTTCTTTGCATTTTCAGAAGCTACAAAATGATAATCGGCCAATTTTGTAATGCTGTGCCTTACTTTCTCATCGATGTTGCCGGTAACTTCTCCTCCCTGTATATGAGCCAGCGGGATATTCATGAAGGATGCAGAAATAGCCGTTGCCATGGTTTCAAAACGGTCTGCAATGGTTACCACGATATCAGGTTTCAGGTTATCAAGCACGGTTGACAACTCCAATATCCCGATACCAGTTGTCTTAGCAGCAGCCGTAAGGTTTTCGCCCTCCAGGACATTGAACACTTTAGCAGTAATCTTAAATCCATCCTGCTCCATATAATTCACAGCGCTGCCATATCTTTCCAATAACGCAGACGCTGCCACCACCAGTTGCAGCTCTAACCCGGGATGCGCCTGGATAGCCTGTAACGCGGTTTTGATACGGCTATAACTGGGCCTCGCAGTTACCACAACACAAATCTTTCTTCTGTTCATAAATTATTCAAAATCTTTTACGTGTTGCTATCAACATCTGCCTGTTCTAAAAAATCCCATGCTGATTTATTTTTTAGTAAACGCTTTCCTATTGTCTGCAAAAAGTCCTTTGCAGGAATACCATAGCCGGCTGGCTTCTTTGCTTCAAGGTCTTCGATTGATATGATGTGTCCCGCTTCGAGTGGGCGGTTCACAGCAAGTGATTTCTCAAAAATCTTTTTCAGTTCTGCAAAATTATCGCTTGACTCCTTGTTGATGTGAGCATTCAGATCAGTGGATATCTCTTTTACCCCTACCACAAGCTGCTTTACCTGTGAAATAGTCAGGGAGGCCCTGGCGTCGGGTCCAAACATTTCTTTATCATATACTGCATGGAATTCCAGGATTTCTGCACCGAGGGCAGCGGCAGCAATGCATGCAAAAA
This sequence comes from Ginsengibacter sp., assembly GCA_040003385.1. GTDB lineage: Bacteria > Bacteroidota > Bacteroidia > Chitinophagales > Chitinophagaceae > Ginsengibacter. The sequence continues at coordinate 6,236 of JBDUCQ010000125.1, forward strand.
TATTCCCGCTGTGATCCGAAAATCCTACCGGTAACGCATAACGCTGTTTAAGGAGTGGGATTACATTCAGTCCCCATTGTCCTGCAATGGTTGGATAAGCAGTGGTGCACTGCAATATGGACAAGTGATTGTTGAAAGGCTTCAGAAAATTGATGGTGGCATCCAATTCAGTTAAAGAACTCATTCCGGATGAAAGGATGAGTTCTTTCCCCGTGCGTGCAATTTTTTCCAGCATCAGCCAATTGCTCACTTCACCGCTGCCGATCTTATATTTCTTAACCTCCAGGCTCTCCAGGAGATCCACTGCAGCGCAGCTGAAAGGTGATGCCAAAAATTCTACACCTTTTTGTTCACAATGAGTTTTTAATCCTACCCATTGTTCTTTTGTAAATTCCATTCTTTTCCAGTAATCAAAACGCGATTCGTCTTCATAGCTGAACTTCACCCTGAATGGTTCATGTATGCTGCTTTCTGCTTCAGCGATGTGTGTTTGAAACTTGATCACATCAACGCCTGCAGATGCCAGTGCGTCTATATAAGAATGAGCAATGCCCAGGCTGCCATCGTGTGCCTGCGCAATTTCACCGATGATGATTGGTTTGTTGTTCATGGAGCTGTAAAAAAAATCAATTCAATAATTTTTTTTGAGAAATTTTTTAATGGGAATTTTGAAATCTAATTGTAGGAGTAGAAATTTTTGTACCAATCCACAAATTTTTCAATTCCCGTAGAAATTTCAGCAGCAGGTTTATAATTATATTTTTCCCTGATTTTACTGGTGTCGGCATAAGTCACTTTTACATCCCCTTCCTGCATAGGCAACATTTCAAGCTGTGCTTTTTTTCCAAGGCACTTTTCAATGGCACTGATAAAATCAAGCAATTTCACAGGCTTGCTGCTTCCAATGTTGAACACATTATATGAATCAGCAGACTCATAATCATTTACAATGTTTTCAACACCACTAATTGTATCATCTATGTATGTGAAGTCCCTTAAAAGGTCACCCTGGTTAAAGACCTTAATGGGTTTATCTTCAAGAATATTTTTCGTAAACATGAACAAAGCCATATCAGGTCTGCCCCATGGACCATACACGGTAAAAAACCGCAACCCGGTAGTTCTGATCCCGTACAAATGACTGTAGGTATGCGCCATTAACTCATTGCTCTTTTTTGTGGCTGCGTAAAATGAAATGGGAAGGTCTGTATTGTCTTCTTCAAGAAATGGTGTTTTAGTATTGTTGCCATATACAGAAGAGGAGGAAGCAAATATCAGTTTCCCGACATCAAAATTCCTCGTAGCTTCCAAAATATTATAGAACCCGGTGATGTTGGAATCAATATAGTCCTTAGGATTTGTAATTGAATATCGAACCCCAGCCTGTGCTGCAAGGTTGATCACCATTTCAAACCGGTGCTTTGCAAATAGGGCATTCAGGTTACCAGCGTCCATTAAATCAATTTCTACGAACTGGATATTACTGTGACCCTGTAATAATTTATTATATAAAATATCTTCCCTTTTTATTCCTTGCTGGCCCAGGCGCGCATATTTCAGGTTGGCGTCATAATAGCTATTGATATTATCCAGGCCGATCACTTCATGTCCATTAGAAGCCAATCTGATCGCGAGATGCATCCCGATGAAACCTGCTGTGCCGGTAACTAATATCTTCATAACAGGATTTGCGAGTTTGTGTGGATAGATGATCTAACGTTCATCAGGAGTTTCCACTACGCTTAAAGATTTTTTTCCACCAGCTACTTTTCCTTTCATCGTCCGTATATCCATATCCATAGCCATAGCCATAGCCGTAACCCTGGCCATAAGAATAGCCCAAAATCTTTTTCGCTGTGATCGCGTTGAAAACAATTCCCATATTTGGAAATGTATGCTTTTGATAAATTTCATTGATCAGTTGAAGGAACGAAATATTGGTATAATTGTGCCTGATGATGAACAGGGTGGAATGTGCAATGCCGGCTA
>JBDUCQ010000126.1:0-8115 GCA_040003385.1 Ginsengibacter sp.
TATTCACCTTGAACATTGAGCATTGAGTGTTGAATATTGAGTGTTTTTAATTACTACTTTTCCCACCATCTTAATTTTTACTTTGGATCTTTCTTCCTACATTGATCACACCATTTTAAAGCCCACAACTATTTTACAGGAAGTTGAAAAGGTTTGTAAAGAGGCAGCCGATCACAACTTTGCCGCGGTTTGTATTCCCCCGTTGTTTGTAAAGCACGCGAAAATATTTTTAAGGCCTGGTACTGTAAAAGTTGCTACTGTCATCGGTTTTCCTTTTGGTTATTCAGCCATCGAGGCAAAAGTTGCTGAAATCGTCCTTGCAATTATCGATGGAGCTGATGAACTGGATGTAGTGATTAATATCTCAGCCCTTAAAAATAATGATTGGCAATTCCTTGCAGATGAGGTCAATACGATCATGCCCATTGGTAAGAAACACAGCAAGGTGATCAAAATAATTATTGAAAGCGGGGTATTAACAGAAACTGAAATTATAAAATGTTGCGACCTATATGGTGTGGCCGGCGTAGATTTCTTAAAGACATCCACAGGTTATGCGGCAACAGGTGCAACTTTAGAAGCCGTGAAACTGATGAGGGCTCACCTTCCGCATCATGTAAAGATCAAGGCGAGTGGCGGTATCCGGACCTACCAGTTTGCAATTGAACTCATCAATGCGGGTGCTGCAAGAATTGGATGTTCTAACAGCTTACAAATCATTGAAGGTGCAAGGATACAACCATGAAGGTTGAATGCACGTCTGGTATCGTGTGGTCGAAGCCATTGCTTAGAGATTTAGAATGGTATTATTTTTGACAAAGAGAAGATTTTATATGAAACAATTTATTCTGATGATAATGGTTTTGAACACCTTTTCGCTCTTTGCTCAAAGTGATTCTTTATTACCTGTTTCCAGCGTTGTTGTTCATAAAGATTTTCGCCTGGATATTCTAGGTAGAAAAGAAGCGGAGCTAAATGCTGCAGCAATTGCTGCTATGTCCAGATCAGCCATGGGCTACAGGCTGCAGGTTTTAAACACGAATGACCGGGAACAGGCGATGAAGACAAAAACCCAGCTTTTACAACAGTTTCCTGAACAAAAAACATACATGTTTTACCAATCACCGTATGTGAAACTTCGGTTTGGAAATTTCAAAACACGGCCCGAAGCTGAAGCATACAGGAAACAAATCAGCCGAATGATGGGCGGCGCATCCATCTATATTATACCGGAACGGATTGAAGTGAAACCTGACAAGGACGCTAAAGAAGAAGATCAATAATCATCCCACCACATAAAGAATCAAAAAGAGAGTTTCCAGAGCGGAACTCTTTTTTATTTTTGACCCTGTTAAATATATATTACCTTTTAAACCAGATATGATCAAAGAAAAAATTAAAGCCCTGGCTTCCCTGTATGCGCAGGAATTTATACAGGTCCGCCGGCACCTTCACGCTCATCCTGAATTGAGTTACCAGGAGTTCGAGACTTCTGCTCTTATCCAGCAAAAGTTATCATCATGGAATATTCCCTTCACCATAAAAGCCACTACCGGTGTTGTAGCATTGATCGAAGGAAAGAATCCCGGCAAGAAGGTGATTGCATTGCGGGCAGACATGGATGCCCTGCCCATCACTGAAGAAAATGAAGTGGACTACCGTTCTCTGAATCCCGGGATCATGCATGCCTGCGGTCATGATGTGCACAGTACCTGTCTATTGGGAGCCGCAAAAATTTTGAATGAATTAAAAGCTGAGTGGGAAGGAACTGTAAAATTGATTTTTCAGCCTGGCGAAGAACGCAACCCTGGCGGGGCCAGCATCATGATCAAAGAGGGAGTGCTCGAAGACCCTGCTCCCCAGGCTATTTTTGCACTCCATGTGCATCCTAACCTAGAAGTTGGAAAATTAAGTTTCAGGTCGGGCATGGTGATGGCAAGTGCAGACGAAATATACATAACCATAAAAGGCAATGGCGGTCATGCTGCGTCTCCACACCTTACAACCGACATTATTTTAATTGCATCAAACCTGGTCGTTAGCCTGCAACAATTGATCAGCAGGAATAACAATCCTTTTAATCCTTCAGTTTTGTCCATCACTTCTTTCCATGGCGGCAATACTACGAATGTGATCCCTTCCGAAGTAAAGCTGATGGGAACCTTCCGGGCTATGAACGAGGAATGGCGCTACAAAGCACACGGACTGATAAAAAAACATGCTACGGAACTTGTACATGCACTGGGTGGGGAGATCGACTTCCGGATTGATGTAGGATACCCTTTTGTGCTGAACGATGAACAACTAACGGTAATGGCTATGCAAAAATCTTCTGAATACATGGGAGAAAACAATATCGGGGAAACAGAACTCCGGATGGGTGCCGAAGATTTTGCCTTTTACTCTCACAAAATTCCGGCATGTTTCTACAGGCTTGGCGTGGGAAATAAAGAAAAAAACATCTCTGCCAATGTGCATACTCCCATCTTTAATGTTGATGAAAACTCCATAGAAATCGGGATGGGAGTCATGGCCTGGCTTGGGTCATCCATTGATAAATAATGCAAAAAGGATTAGTAATACCTTTGTAAGCTAAAGAGACAGGAAATGGATCATGGACAGACGACTACCAGGACGCAACAAAAGAATATGCAGAAAGAATTACGCAAACAGGAAGCGCTCGATTACCACTCAAAAGGCCGGCCGGGAAAGATCGAAGTGATCCCCACAAAAGCCACTAAAACACAAAGGGATCTTTCGTTGGCTTATTCCCCGGGAGTGGCAGTACCCTGCCTTGAAATCAATGCCAATCCTGAAACAGCTTACCAGTTCACCGCCAAAGGAAACCTTGTGGGCGTTATCAGCAATGGTACCGCTGTTCTCGGTCTTGGTGATATAGGGCCGGCAGCCAGCAAGCCCGTCATGGAAGGAAAAGGAGTGTTGTTTAAAATATTTGCCGACATTGACGTATTTGACATAGAGATCAATGAAAAAGATCCTGAAAAATTTGTGCAGATCGTAAAATCCCTCGAACCAACTTTTGGCGGGATCAACCTGGAAGACATCAAAGCTCCTGAATGTTTTTACATAGAAAGAAAATTAAAGGAACAATTGCAGATCCCCATCATGCATGATGACCAGCATGGTACTGCAATCATAAGTGCGGCCGCATTATTGAATGCGCTGGACATCCAAAAAAAGAAAATTGAAAAGGCAAAGTTTGTGGTAAACGGTGCGGGGGCTGCTGCGATGGCATGTGTACGCTTGTATGAAGCCCTGGGGGCAAAGGCTGAGAATTTCATTATGTTCGACAGGACCGGCGTACTGCATGCAAAAAGGCCAGACCTTGATGAATACAAATCTGAGTTTGCTACTACCACCAATGAGCACATTACACTTGCAGAAGCAATGGCTGACGCGGACGTTTTCATCGGATTAAGTGCCGGCAATGTGGTCACAGCCAGCATGATCAAGGCAATGGCTAAAAATCCAATCGTTTTTGCGATGGCCAACCCGGACCCGGAAATTCCGTATGATGTAGCAGTAGCAGCCCGCAAGGACCTCATCATGGCTACCGGTCGAAGCGACTTCCCTAACCAGGTCAACAACGTTCTGGGGTTTCCTTATATCTTTCGTGGTGCCCTCGACGTTAGGGCTACGCAGATCAATGAGCCCATGAAGCTTGCTGCCGTGGTTGCGCTTGCGGAACTGGCAAGGTCGCCAGTACCTGATCTTGTTACCATGGCATACAACGAAAAGACAATTGCATTTGGCCCCACCTATATTATTCCCAAACCACTTGACCCTAGGCTGTTGGGAACAGTGGCACCCGCCGTGGCAAAAGCTGCGATGGAAAGCGGTGTGGCAAAGCAACCGATTACAGACTGGGACGCGTACAAGGTAGATCTGAACAAGCGCCTCGGCATCGACAACCAGTTGTTCCGGGTCATTGGGAACAAGGCAAGAAAAAATCCAAAGCGTGTTGTTTTTGCAGAAGCTGAAAATCAGAAAATTTTAAAAACCGCACAGCTCGTGCAGGATGAAAGTATCGCTTACCCTATCCTGTTAGGCAATGAAAAAAAGATCAAAAAAATTGCGGCAGATAATGGTATCGACCTGGAAGGGATCCCGATCATTGATCCCAAAGGAGAGGAGATGGAAGAGAAGCGAACGGCCTATGCAGAACTGTTTTTCAAAAAACGCCAGCGAAGGGGATTCAATTTTTACGAGTCTAAAAAGATCATGAGAGACCGCAACTATTATGGCTGCATGATGGTAGAGGCGGGCGATGCTGATGCCATGATCTCAGGCCTTTCAAAAAATTACCCTGATACCATCAGGCCTGCCCTGCAGATCATCGGTATGGAGGAAGGCGCAAAAAAAGTAGCGGGGATGTACATCATGATGACAAAAAGAGGTCCCATTTTCCTGGCAGATACTACCGTAAACTTTAATCCCACCGCCGAGGAGTTGGCCGACATCACTCTTTTGGTTGCTAAAGAAGTAAAGCATTTTGGTGTAACACCGATCATTGCGATGCTGAGTTATTCTAATTTCGGAAGCAGCCATTCTGACGAAGCACGGCTGGTTGCCAAAGCAAGAAATATTGTAAAGCAAAAGGAGCCGGACCTTATTGTAGATGGGGAGATGCAGGCAAACGTAGCATTCAATAAAGAGATACTGAAAGACAATTATCCTTTTAGTGAGCTGGTCAACCAGGATGTGAATACCCTTATTTTCCCAAACCTTGCAGCCGGCAACGTAGCCTATAACCTTTTACAGGAAGTAGGCGAATCAGATGCCATCGGACCCATTTTACTGGGCCTTAGAAAACCAATTCATATCTTACAACTTGGAAGCCCCGTACGGAGCATTTTCAATATGGTATTGATCGCTGTGATCGACGCTCAATTGAAAGGCAGCAGCAAAACGGAAGAAATTGTGCAGCGTTCGCGCTGGTGGAAACGATTTAAAAAAGTAAACAGTGAAGTATAAAAGAACTAAAATTTAGCAGACCGCATGAAGTATTTATCAACATTAGGCCATTATATTCTCATGATAAAGGGTATGTTCACGAAACCCGAAAATCTCAAAATGTACTGGAAAGAATTGATGCACCAATGTGTGGAGATCGGGATCAGCAGCCTCGGGATCGTATCGATCATTTCTGTTTTCATGGGTGCAGTAAGCGCCGCACAAACAGCCTATCAGCTTACAAATCCATTAATACCAAAAAGTGCACTTGCACAGATCGTTAGAGACACTGTCATCCTGGAATTTGCACCTACCCTCGTATGTATCGTTTTGGCGGGTGTTGTAGGCAGTAAGATTGCCGGAGAACTGGGCAATATGAGAGTGAGTGAACAAATAGATGCCCTGGAAATAATGGGCATCAACACCAAATCTTACCTTGTAATGCCAAAAATTTTAGGTGCATTGATCACCATACCCCTGCTCGTGGTCATTTCCATGGTTTTGGGGATTTGGGGCGGACGTTTTGCCAGCATCATGACCGACATCGTATCGAGCGATACTTTCGACAAAGGACTGCTTGAAAACTTTTCATCATTCAGCGTCACCTTCGCATTGATAAAGGCTTATACGTTTGCCTTTATCATCAGCAGTATCCCCGCATTCTATGGATACAATGTTAAAGGCGGAGCGTTGGAAATTGGAAGGGCTAGCACTACTGCTGTTGTAACCAGCTGCATCTTAATTTTATTTGCTGATTACATTCTTGCAGCGCTGATACTGTAACCATCGAATATTTAGCTTTAGAAATGTTGATTTACTATATAATAATTAAATTACAACCCGGGAATTTACTACTAGTTTAACACCATGATCGAATTAAAAAATATAAGAAAGAGTTTTGGAGATAAGGTAATACTGCAGGATGTAAGCGCCGTTATGGAAACAGGGAAAACCAACCTAATCATCGGAACCAGCGGAAGCGGGAAAACGGTCCTGCAGAAGTGCATGGTGGGGTTGTTTGAAGTAGACAGTGGAGATATTGTCTATGACGGCAAAAGCTTCACAGACATGGTTGAAGAAGAACGAAAGGAGCTGCGCCAGCAAATAGGAATGCTGTTCCAGGGTTCTGCATTATTCGACAGCATGACGGTGGAAAGAAATGTAAAATTCCCGCTTGACATGTTTACTACCTGGAATCACAAAAAGAAGGTTGATCGGGTGAACGAAGTGCTCGACAGGGTAAACCTGAAGGACGTAAATAAAAAATTTCCTGCAGAAATCAGCGGTGGTATGAAGAAGAGGGTCGGGATAGCACGTGCAATCGTTCTGAATCCTAAATACCTCTTTTGCGATGAGCCCAACTCGGGGCTTGATCCGCAAACTTCTATGGTCATTGACCTTCTGATCAAAGAAATTACCCAGGAATACAATATGACCACCGTGATCAATACCCACGATATGAACAGCGTAATGGAAATCGGGGAAAACATTCTTTATATGTACCAGGGAGAAAAGGAATGGGTAGGCAACAATAAAGAAATCATCTTTTCCAATAATAAGAAATTGAACGAATTCATATTTGCTTCTGAATTCCTGAGGGATGCAAAAGACATGCGGATGCTGGAAGAAAAAGGCATCATAGACAATGACCGTAACATGGAAGATGTTTTAAGGGATCCTGAAGCCAACCTGCTGATGGGCGACAATGATAAAAGGGAACCAAATACCGGGAAATAAATTAGTAAGCCAGGCAGGAATAAACTCCCGCCAGTATTCATACAAATAAATTTTTACATATAAAATGGCTGTTCTCGTTAATAAAAATTCCAAAATCCTGGTGCAGGGATTTACCGGCACAGAAGGCACTTTTCATGCAACACAAATGATAGAGTACGGAACTAATGTTGTAGGTGGGGTAACGCCGGGTAAGGGGGGCACCACCCACCTGGACAAGGCCGTTTTTAATACGGTGGCTGAAGCGGTAAAGCGCACAGACGCCGACGTTAGTATCATTTTTGTGCCTCCCGCATTCGCGTCAGATGCTATTATGGAAGCTGCAGATGCAGGCATCGCATTGGTAGTGTGCATCACTGAAGGAATCCCGGTTCAGGATATGATCATTGTAAAGAATTATTTACAAAATTCCGGCACTCGTTTAATCGGTCCCAATTGCCCGGGTGTAATAACAGCAGACGAATGTAAAGTAGGAATCATGCCGGGCTTTATTTTTAAAAAGGGATCCATTGGTATTGTATCCAAATCCGGTACCCTGACGTATGAAGCTGCCGACCAGGTAGCCAAAGCGGGCTTAGGCATTTCCACAGCGATTGGCATCGGGGGAGATCCTATCATTGGGACCACCACGCGTGAGGCGGTTGAATTATTCATGAATGACCCTGAAACTTCGGGGATTGTAATGATTGGAGAAATTGGGGGTGGCATGGAAGCAGAAGCAGCACGATGGATCAGGGAAAACGGCAATAAAAAACCTGTGGTGGGATTTATTGCTGGGCAAACCGCACCGCCCGGCCGAAGGATGGGACACGCCGGCGCAATTGTAGGAGGAGCTGAAGATACTGCTTCAGCCAAAATGAAAATTTTGGAAGAATGTGGAATTCATGTTGTAGCCAGCCCGGCAGACATTGGAAAAACAATGGCCGACGTGATCAGTAGATTAGATACTTGAACAGTAATCATTTCAAAATTTCAATTTCAAAAAAAAGCCTCCGTTATACTACAGAGGCTTTTTTTATTTTTCTATAATGGATTTTAATAACGGGTTCCTCTTATAAACCTATCCAGTTCATTTCGGTTGCTTTGACTAAAAAGGTCATAAAGCTGTGTAAAATTTCCGGCATCTGATACCGTGCGATAAGACAATTCTGCCAGCTCAAGTCGATTATTTTCTGAATTGATCAATTGCAGAAGTTGCCTTACCTGGTAAGTTGAAAAATAGTTGCCTGTCGTATTAAATGCATCTTTTTCTGAACTTACTTTATTGTTCTGAAACCATTTTCCCCTTACAGCCTCTAACAGTTGGGTGAATTGATAGCCGGCCATGGGTGCCCTGTACCTGTTGTAATTCCCGTTGTTGTTAGACCCGTTATTATATCCACCGTTGTTGTAACCCCCATTGTTATT
>JBDUCQ010000028.1:0-26472 GCA_040003385.1 Ginsengibacter sp.
AATATTCAAACCCTGAATGGCTATGGGGTGAAGAAAATTGTTACCACCTGCCCTCATTGTTTCAACATCCTGAAAAATGAATACCCGGAGCTCGGAGGACATTACGAAGTGATCCATCATTCTACATTTTTACAGCAGCTGATCAATGATGGCAAAATAAAAATGAAAGAGAATGGTGCTTTCCAGGGAAAAAAAATTACTTATCACGACAGCTGTTACCTGGGCCGGGCCAATGATATCTATGAAGCACCAAGGCAGGTGTTGGAGTCGTTGGATGCAGAGCTTGTTGAGATGAAACGCTGTAAAAGCAATGGCTTTTGCTGTGGCGCAGGTGGCGCGCAAATGTTTAAGGAAGAAGAAAAAGGTGGCCAGAGGGTAAGTACCGAGAGAACAAGGGAGGCGATTGGTACGGGTGCTTCAGTAATTGCATCTGCCTGTCCATTTTGTAATACCATGCTTACAGACGGGTTGAAGGAAAATCAAAAAGAAGACAGCGTACAGGTGATGGATATCGCCGAACTTGTTTTTGCATCAATAATTTAACGCAACCGAAAACTGAATGTAAAATTTCAGGCTTAACTTTACTTCATGAACTTACATTTCCAGGACCTGATCCCCCAGGATTTTTCAGCTGAATCCAAAGTGTGGATCTACCAGAGCAACCGGCAGTTTACAATACATGAAACTTTACAGATTGAAAAATTACTGGAACAGTTTACCCTTCATTGGAAAAGCCATGGACTTGAGGTAAAAGGTTTTGGCAACTTGTTTTTTGGCCAATTCATTATATTAATGGCAGATGAATCTGCTACGGGTGTGAGCGGTTGCAGCACAGACAGCTCAGTGAGGCTGATAAAAAATATCGAGGAAGATTACCATGTTAATTTATTTGACCGCCAAACCCTGTCTTTTATCATCAGGGAGAGAATCCAGTTAATTCCACTATCGGAGCTACCATCGGCCATAGAAGAAAATATAATTTCATCGGATACTCTGTATTTTAACAACACAGTCCTTACTAAAGCACAGCTAATGAAAGATTGGATCATTCCCGTAAAGCAAAGCTGGCTGGCTACCAAGTATTCTTCGCTACTCAATCAAATCTTCAGCGAATAATCATTTTCTATTTTCATCTGTTAAGATCAGTTAATAAAATAGTCGGCATCTGAGCTATGACAACCTGTCATTGTTATATCTTTGCAAACTGGAAATACGTAACATGTTTGAAATTACATCTCATAAAGATCAGGATGAATTCCGCCAGGCAAATGCATTGGAGTTACCCCATTTAAATTTCTTTGATGCAAAGAAGTTTTATATAGAAAGCTATGGTTGCCAGATGAATTTTGCGGATAGTGAAGTAATTGCTTCAATCCTGGTTGACAATGGATTTGGGATCACACAAAATTACACGGAAGCAGACCTGATCTTTCTAAATACCTGTTCGATAAGAGAGAAAGCTGAACAAACCGTTCGTAAACGCTTAACGGAATTTAGAAAATTAAAAAAAACCAAACCGGGGTTATTGATTGGAATCCTTGGTTGCATGGCCGAGCGTTTGAAATCAAAGCTTCTAGAAGAAGAAAAACTTGTTGATTTGGTTGTCGGTCCCGATGCATATCGTACTCTACCCGCATTGATTGAAGATGCAGAATGCGGGCAAAAAGGAGTAAATGTATTGCTGAGCCGTGAAGAGACATATGGAGATATTGGTCCCATCCGGTTGAACAGCAACGGCGTTTCAGCATTTGTGAGCATTATGAGAGGGTGTAATAATATGTGCTCGTTCTGCGTGGTACCATTTACACGTGGCCGGGAGAGAAGCCGTGATGTCACATCAATCATTCATGAATGCGAAGAGCTTTTCGCAGATGGATTCCGGGAAGTAACCTTACTGGGACAAAATGTTGACAGTTACTCATGGTCAGCAGCCAATCAGTCTCTTAATGAAAAGCCGGAAGTGGTAACGTTTGCAATGTTGTTAGGAAAAGTTGCAGAAATATCTCCCCTGCTGCGGGTGAGGTTTTCCACTTCCCACCCTAAAGACATTACAGATGAAGTGTTGGTTACAATGTCAAAGTATGATAATATCTGCAAGTACATTCACTTGCCGGTTCAAAGCGGCAGCACCCGGATACTTGAGAAAATGAACAGGACCTACACCCGGGAATGGTATTTAAAAAAGGTACAAAGGATCAGGGAATTATTACCCGGCTGTGGATTATCCACTGATATCATCACAGGCTTTTGCAGTGAATCGGAAGAAGATCACCAGGAAACACTAAGTCTCATGAAGTTATGCACTTACGACCTTGCATACATGTTCTTCTATTCAGAACGGCCAGGTACGCTGGCAGAAAGAAAATATGCTGATGATGTACCCCTGGCTGTAAAAAAAAGAAGGCTCCAGGAAGTGATTGCATTGCACAGGATCCAATCCCTGCTGAGCATGGAAAACCAGGTTGGTAAAGTAGTGAAAGTGCTGATAGAAGGCGAATCCAAAAAAAGCATGGATCATTGGTCTGGCAGAAGCGACAATAACAAGGTAGTTGTATTCCCTAAGTTGGCAGGCTCTTTCGCAAAAGGAAGTTATGCTGATGTTCTGGTTACGGCATGTACTGCGGGTACATTATTGGCAGATGCCTTACCAGTTAATGAGGAAAGCACGAACCATGCAGCACATCAACTGTTGTCGGGTGTATTGAATTTATAAAAACGTTTGTAGAAAAAGATAACATGGATCAGCAGGCAATAAAAAATCGTTTCGGGATCATTGGATCTTCACCGGCACTCAACTACGCTTTAAATGTGGCAATACAGGTGGCCAACACAGATCTGAGTGTTCTGATAACAGGTGAAAGTGGTGTGGGCAAAGAAGTTTTTTCACAGATCATTCACGCGCTGTCCGCCCGTAAACACAATCCGTTCATCGCCGTTAATTGCGGCGCCATCCCGGAAGGAACAATTGACTCTGAATTGTTCGGACATGAAAAGGGTTCATTTACAGGAGCCGTTGACAGTCGCAAAGGATATTTTGAAACAGTGAACGGGGGAACCATTTTCCTGGATGAGATCGGTGAAATGCCTTTGGGCACACAGGCCCGTTTATTGCGTGTACTGGAAGCAGGTGAGTACATTCGTGTTGGTTCATCCAAAGTACAGAAAACAGATGTGCGCGTAATCGCAGCCAGTAATAAAGATCTTTTTGATTTCACTCAAAATGGCAAATTCAGGGAAGACCTGTATTATCGCCTGAATACAGTTCCGATAAGGGTTCCGGCCTTACGCGACCGGAAAGAGGACATATCCCTGCTCTTTAGAAAGTTTGCGGTGGATTTTGCAGAAAAATATAAATCACCGCCAGTTCAGCTTGATGATGACGCAAAAAATGTGTTAATAAATTATACCTGGCCGGGAAATGTCAGGGAATTGAAGAATATTGCCGAACAGATCTCGGTGCTTTCCCAGGATAAAAATGTTACTGGGCCTATTTTAAGAAATTTTTTACCAGAAAATAATATTTCACGTCTTCCGGTGCTGGCTTCGGCAAACAATGTTCAGAAAGAATTCAGCAATGAACGCGAAATCCTGTACAAACTCTTTTTCGACATGAAAAAAGATGTGACAGAATTAAAAAAAATGTTCTTTGATATCATGCAACATCCATCTGCTGCCAATAACGGAAATGGGTACCAGCATGAAAATGTTTTGAAAGAATATTCCGGCAGTGAGCCCGGCAGGATCTCAACATCTCAGCCCGTGATCCTGAACAATGAAGCTACCATCCAGCAACATGAAGAAGTTGAAGAATCCTTACGTATCATGGACAAGGAAAAGGAACTGATTGTAAAAGCTTTAAAAAAACACAGGGGCAAGAGAAAAGATGCTTCATCAGACCTGGGTATCAGTGAACGTACTTTGTACAGGAAGTTAAAGGAATACAACATCAATGAATAAGCAACTGCTTTCACCATACCCGGTCATGATATGAAATTGCGTTCCACTATAAATATGATGCTCATTACGGGCATGGTGTTCATCAGCTTTAATTGTGCAACCTGTAAATATTCAACAAGGGACGCCTCTCCCATTCCACAGGAAATAAAGACATTTCGTGTAAATTACCTTGAAAATAAAGCGCGTTACGTCAACCCCCAGATTACCCCGCAGGTAACGGAAAGATTGAAGCAAAAAATAATCGGACAAACGAGGCTAAGGCAAACAAATAGCGATGATGCGCATTATGATATCAGCGGTTACCTTTCTGATTACAGTGTAACTACCACTGGCATTGCCAACCAAAATGCCAGCACCAACCGGCTGAACGTTTCATTTCACCTGGTTTTTAAAAATACGCTGGATCAGAAAAAGGATTTCGAAACCGAAATCAGCCGCAACTACGATTTTGATGCACAACTATCATTGCCACAGGCTGAAGCCCGTCTTGGTGAAGACATCATAAAAAACCTGGTAGATGAAATATTCAATAAAATATTTTCAAACTGGTAATTCAGGCATACTTCTATGATGGACACAAATCAACATACTGTGAAAGTAAATTCGCTGGAATCTTCCGATGATGAAACATTGCTGAGGATCACCCGTGATCACCCGTATTTTGCTTTGCCCTGGTTTTATTTATTGAAGAAAACCGGTAAACTGAACGAGGATGATCTTACAAAATACCGGCAAAAGGCCTCAGTATTTTTTACCGATCCCGCGTGGCTACATTGGCAATTGGCAATGGACAAAAGCGAAAATGATAATCCCCACGAAATTATTTCTAAAGAGGAGGACAGCGAAGAAAAAATAAGGGAAGAAGGACAGACAATTAAAAATCAACCGACAGATCCCGTTTCCGCACACAGTGTGGTCGATTTTGAAAATGATCCCGGTACAGAAGTAAATCGTATGTCACCTTCCCGGTCTACACCAGAAAATACTGGAGTAGAACGTATAGAATTTGAGCCACTTCACACCGTTGACTATTTTGCTTCACAGGGCATCAAAATTGCGGATGAACCTGTTCCTGGGGACAAATTAGGACACCAGCTGAAAAGTTTTACAGATTGGATTAAGAGCATGAAAAAGATTCATGCCCATATGGAGGCAAGTGATCCCCAGACTGATCAAAGAATCCAGGGGATTGCCGACGCTTCAAATATTGACATTGAGGTGATCACCGAAGCTATGGCAGACGTACTCATTAAACAGGATAAGATCGGCAAAGCCATTGAAATGTATGAAAAATTAAGTTTGAATAATCCCTCTAAAAGCGCTTACTTTGCAGCGAAAATAGAAAGATTAAAATCATCCTGATATGCTCATTATTTTTGGATTCCTGATCATCATTGCCTCAATCATTTTAGGCCTTATTATACTCATTCAGAATCCAAAGGGAGGCGGTTTGTCTGCATCATTTGGGGGGATAGGAAACCAGTTAATGGGTGTAAAACAAACAACTGATGTACTGGAAAAAGGAACATGGCTTTTTGCAGGTATTGTAGGTGTATTATGCCTGACGTCAGCCATTTTTATTCCGAAAACAACCTCGGGTAACAGCGACAGGGACAGGCTGATCAACGAAGCTCCGGCCACAAGTCCTTCTGTTCCAAAAAATACCGCTCCGCTTCAAACTCAACCGCAGCCAATCAATACTCCACCTAATAAATAAAACATTACTCATGAAATTGCCCTGTCGTGAAAATGGCAGGGTTTTTTATTTAAACACCTAAGGAAACAGGTATCAAAAATAAAATGAAAAGAAGAAGTGTTTCGGTCCTGCTTATCATCTTTGTAGCCGTTGGAATAATTGCTGCCTGGGAATTATTTGGGCCAATAGTAAAAAGCCCATCCCGGAAATACCTGTATATCCCTACAAATGCCAGCTATAAGCAAGTAAAGGACAGTTTGATTCAAAATAAGATCATCGCGGGCACCTGGTGGTTTGACAAGGTTTCCGGTTACCTGAACTATAATACAAATACCGCAATAAAACCAGGAAAATACAGAATCGAAGATGGAATGAGTGTTGTTCGCCTGGTAAGAATGCTCAGGGCCGGCAGCCAGGCAGCAGTAAAGCTGGTGATCACCAAGCTCAGGACGAAAGAAGAATTGTCAAAAAAAATAGGGGATAATTTTGAGTGCGACTCTACTGCTTTTATAAATTTCCTGAATAATAATGATTCTGCTTTAAAATATCACCTGGACACAAACAATGTAATGACCGCAGTGATCCCGAATACTTACACATTTACATGGAATAATACGCCGGCAAGGATCTTTAGAAAATTATATGGCGAACAGCAAATATTCTGGACAACCATAAGGAAAAACAAAGCCGCATCTCTTCACCTGTCAACAACCGAAGTATATATTTTAGCCTCGATCGTGGAAGAAGAAACCAATAAAGATGATGACAAAGGCAGGATCGCCAGTGTTTATCTCAACAGGATGCACCAGGGAATGAAGCTGGCTGCAGACCCTACCGTAAAATTTGCGATGCGCGATTTTGGACTGAAAAGAATTCTTTTCAAACACCTAACATTCAATTCAATTTATAACACTTACCAAAATCCGGGACTTCCTCCAGGGCCTATTTCTACTCCATCGATCAAAACAATTGATGCCGTGCTCAATATGCCATCAACAGACTATTTGTATTTTGTTGCAAAAAGTGACTTCTCAGGCTATTCAAATTTCTCTTCCGGGTATGCCGAGCACATGAAAAATGCAAAGACCTACCAGCAGGCGTTAGATAGTGTGATCAGGTTAAAGCAGCAAAGCAACTGAGATATTCAAAGTTTAATTTAGATTACAGTTTCAATGAAGATCTGTAGATAATCAATCAGCCTTTTGACAAAACTGGAACGAATCATACTAACCACCCCACCCATCCATTATTTTATAAATAAAAGTAAAAGGTGGGTATTGCCTGGATTTGAAGGCGTGCCCTTGTATGAAGTGATCCGGTTTTTCAGGAAGCAATTGGGCATTTCGGGTTTAACAGAAAGGGCTTCTGCCATTTCCTACAATTTTATCATGTCGATCCCGCCTACTTGTCTTTTCCTTTTTACATTAATACCCAATCTCCCATTCGTTTCCAAAAAAGGGATCAAGATACAATTACACGGCCTGATTATGGACATTGTTCCTGCCAAGACTTACAACCAGGGACTCATTAATTTTGTAGACAGCTTCATCAACGGATCCAAAATTGGTCTTATTTCATTTGGCTTTATTCTTCTTTTATTTTTTGCATCCAATGCCATGATGGGGGTTATGCGTTCTTTCAACCGCAATTATATTGGATTCGAAAAAAGAAAGGGTCTGCATAAAAGATGGATAGCTATAAAGCTCACCGCTTTGTTGTACAGCCTTTTGCTGGTTTGTCTTTTTTTGCTGGTGGTGCAAAGTAGTATCCTGAGCTTTGTCGGAATAAAAAATACTACTGTAAAAGAGGTGATCCTATATGGAAAATGGATTTTTATCATTGGCTTGATATTTTATTCTTTTGCTTTTATTTATAAGTATGCACCATCCACCCTAAAACGCTGGAGGCTTGTATCTCCCGGGGCTATCATAGCCACCTTTTTAAGCATTTTGTCTACGATTGGATTTTCTGCTTTTGTAAACAGCTTTGGCCGTTACAATGTTTTATATGGATCGATAGGAACCATTATCGTGGTAATGATCCTGGTATTCATCAATTCACTAATCATTCTCATTGGGTTTGAGTTCAATGTAAGTATCAAGTCTCTTCGTGCCGTGGCAGAACAGAGAACAAGGGAAGAAAAGGGTCTTTCAATCAAGCCAGTTACATGAACGGTTTAATATTCTGGCGCGATTGAATTAATTTACGGAAAATAAAAATATGAAATTTACACAGGCCATTTTTCTTTCGATCATCATTCTTTCCATTGGATCATCATTTATTAGCAGTGATACGCTTCCAATTGGCAGCTCATTGCCAATGGGAGATCATAAGATGAACGACATCCATGGACGTGAGGTTACCATGCAGGAGGCTAAAAAACAAAATGGATTGCTGGTTATGTTCAGCTGCAATGCTTGTCCATACGTGATCCGTAACCAGGAGAGAACTAAAGCGGTTTGCAGCTTTGCGATGCAAAATAATATTGGCGTGATCCTTCTTAATTCAAATGAAAACCAACGGGATGACGAAGACAGCTATGATGCCATGAAGGCCTATGCGGCAAGCCAGGATTATAAATGGTATTATGCAGTGGATAAAGCCAATGCAGTTGCTGATGCTTTTGGTGCAAACCGGACCCCTGAATGTTTTCTTTTTAGCTCATCACTGAAACTCACGTATCATGGAGCCATTGATGACAATCCCACCAACCCTGAAAATGTAACCCGCCAGCACTTAAGAGAAGCTATCCGGGAAATGCTTGCAGGTAAAGAAGTTTCTGTTAAAGAAAGCCGCAGTGTTGGTTGTGCGATTAAAAGGCGGTAACACGAATTTTTTAACACGAATTGCACGAATTTTGACTAAAAACCAACTAATCGATTTAATTATTTCGGCTCATACTAAACGAACAAATTCAAATCAATTCGTGTAAATCGTGTTGATATAATTCATACTAGAGTGCCTTCTTCAATTCCCTCTCAAATTCTGCAGGCTTCATCTGGTCAGACACAAATTTTTTATATCCTGTTTTTAAATTGATAAAACAGGTAGCAGGAATTGCGCCATCCCAGCTTTTATCTATCTGGGGGCAAAAATAATCCGCATTCGTTTCATTCAGCCAAACCACCTGGCTGCTGTATTTATTCGCCTTTACAAAAGATTCTACTTTTTCCGGGTAGTAAGAATTGAGGTCCAGGCTAACAAGCAAAACTTTTACTTTTTGATCTGCATATTTCCTGCTGATACTTTCAAGATATGGGATCTCTTCAACGCAAGGTTTGCAAAAGGTAGCCCAGAAGCTGATCACTAAAACTGAATCAGATTCATGCATGAGATGTTGAATATCGGTGACTTTCCAGGAAGGAATCTGCGCGTTTGTGCATACAGAACCAGTTAACAGCATTGCCAGTATGGCCATTTTAAATTTCATCAGATTTTTCACTGAAAGTACGAAGTAAAGCAGGATACGGGGCGCGGGAAACATTATTTAACAGTTTTGCACTTTCCGCATTTCAAACTAATTTCGCAACGCTTGCCTTTTGGCATTAGCAAATCCTAATTTCAATCTTATGGCATACGATGTAATAGTTCTGGGAAGTGGTCCCGGTGGTTATCCTGCAGCGATCCGCGCTTCGCAACTTGGCAAAAAAGTTGTAATTATAGAAAGAGAAAGTCTCGGTGGCATCTGCCTGAACTGGGGTTGTATCCCCACGAAAGCACTTTTGAAAAGTGCCCAGGTTTATGAGTATGCAAGGCATGCTGCCGACTATGGTATCGAAGTAAATTCTCCATCAGCCAATTTTCCAAACGTGATTAAACGCAGCCGTGGCGTGGCTGATAAAATGAGCAAAGGGATACAATTTCTAATGAAAAAAAATAAAATTGACGTGGTAATGGGAACCGGGAAATTGATTGCCCCCGGGAAACTGGAAGTCACCGGAGCAGATAATAAAAAGCAAACCCTGGAAGCAAAGAATATAATCATCGCCACCGGTGCAAGAGCTAAACAATTGCCCGCGCTTACCATTGATGGCAAAAAGATTATTGGATACAGGGAGGCGATGTCACTGCCAGAACAACCTAAATCAATGCTTGTCGTGGGGTCTGGCGCTATTGGGTCGGAGTTTGCCTATTTCTATAACAGTCTGGGCACCAAGGTTACCATTGTAGAATTCTTGCCAAGGATCGTTCCGGTTGAAGATGAGGACATCTCCAGGGAGCTGGAAAAACAATTTAAAAAGCAGGGGATTGAAATACTTACAAACAGCGAAGTATTGAGTGTTGATATGAACAGTACCCCCTTAAAAGCAAAGGTAAAAACACAAACGGGTGAAATCACTCTTGAAGCAGATATTGTTTTGAGTGCGGTGGGCGTAGTTGCCAACATTGAGAATATCGGCCTGGAAGAACTTGGAATAAAAACAGAAAAAGGAAAGATCGTGGTTGACAATAACCAGCTTACAAATGTTCCCGGTATTTACGCCATCGGTGATTGTACTCCCAACCAGGCATTGGCGCATAAGGCAAGCAAGGAAGGGATCAATGCAGCGGAACACCTTTCAGGATTAAAACCAGATCATATTGATTATGCGAATGTTCCGGGATGTACATATTGTTCTCCTGAAATTGCATCTGTTGGCCTTACGGAGAAAGCGGCTAAGGATGCCGGTTATGAACTGAAAGTGGGAAAGTTTCCATTCATGGCGAGTGGAAAGGCCAGTGCATCGGGGGCTACTGAAGGATTTGTAAAAGTAATCTATGACGCCAAATACGGTGAATTTTTAGGCTGCCATATGATCGGCAACAATGTTACTGAGCTCATCGCTGAAGCAGTCGTGGCCAGGAAGCTGGAAACTACGGCCCATGAAGTGCTGAATGCAATTCATCCGCATCCTACAATGAGCGAGGGAGTGAAAGAAGCGACAGCAGCAGCGTATGGGGAAGCCATTGATATCTAAGGCAGGAATGTATGTAAAGTATCCAGAGCATTTAAAAAGTATCTAAAGTAGCGGGCATACCTTAAATTTTGAAAGGTATTAAGGACAAATAAACTTTATATACTCTATATACTTTACGTACTGTATATTCTTAATTTACTTTTTTATAAAGTTAATTATTTCCAAAAACACGTTTCAAAATATCAGTGACCCTTGCAACAGGATTTTTCCTGATTTGTTGTTCCTGCAATCCAATGTGATAAAATAATCCACTTAAGGCCTTATCCGTTACATAAGCCGGAAGGTTAGTGTTGACGGGGTTACTGCTGAATTTATTATATACGGAAAAAACGTCGTTCCAGTATTTTGTAGCATTTACATTCTGCAGTGAACGTTCAATTACGGGACGGAAAGCAATAGTTAGCTGCTGAGTGGTAGTCCGCTTTAAATAATCAGTGGCTGCAAAATCACCTCCCCGCAAAATTCCAAGTGCATCCTGGAAGCTCATACTTTTAATTGAATTCCATAAAATATCTCCTACAAATTTGGAGGCATCTTCAGCGGCCCGGTTCATGGAGAGTACAGCCTTGTCAACAGTTTTCCCAAAGCCTACATCTCTCAATGTTTTTTCAACTTTCTGTGCTTCAGGCGGCATTAAAATCCTGATGATGTCATCTCCAAAAAATCCATCCACCAGCGACAGCCGCCTTGTAGTGGTATCGGCACCTACCCGCAAAGCCTCTTTGAGCCCCTGGACAATATCAGCATTGCTTAGTGTACCCGTTCCTGTTGTGTTTGTACCAACGGTATTTAATATTTGTCTGGCTGTATCACAGCCGGCAAGCGGCAGGGCAAATAAGGAAATAAAAAGATATAATTTGTTCATAGAATTGAGTTTAACACCTATAGTGTCAACTAAGGTGCCAATTGTAAAATTTGTAGTTGTATTGAAACAGATTAAACGCGAAATCAGGTTTTTTATTTGACACATTAAAATCTAACAAATACATTTGATGCTATGAAAAAAATTGCAGTTCTCGGCGCCGGAATGGTGGGAAGGGCCATTGCCACGGATCTCTCAACGGCTGCTGATGTTACATCCATTGATATCAGTGATGATTCTTTGCAAAAAATAAGTGCCGGATCGCCAGGTATTAAAACCCTTAATAAAGACCTTACCGATTATTCAAAATACGGTGACCTATTACAACCTTATGATTTTGTAGTTACTGCTGTCCCCGGATTTATGGGATATAAAACGCTGGAAGCAGTGATCAAATCAAAAAAAAACCTGGTGGACATCTCATTTTTTCCAGAAGATGCTTTCAAACTCGATGCGCTTGCCAAAGAAAATAATATAACTGCCATAGTGGATTGCGGTGTTGCGCCAGGCATGAGCAACCTGGTACTGGGCTATTATAATGAACGCATGATTGTTGAAAGTTTTGAATGCATGGTGGGAGGATTGCCAAAAAAAAGAACCCAGCCCTTTGAATATAAAGCGCCCTTCTCTCCGGTTGATGTGATAGAAGAGTATACCCGCCCCGCAAGATTGATTGAAAATGGAATTGTAGTAACGCGTCCGGCGCTAAGCGATGCAGATCTTTTGGAATTTGAAAAAATAGGGACCCTTGAATCTTTCAACACCGATGGATTGAGATCTTTATTGTTTACCATGTCACACATCCCGGATATGAAAGAAAAAACCCTTCGTTATCCCGGGCATATCCATTTGATGAAGTCACTCATTAAGGGCGGCTTTTTCGGCACGGAGAAAATCAATGTGAAGGGCAACCTGGTTTTACCCCTGGAATTTTCATCATCAATTCTTTTTGATCAGTGGAAACTTGGCGCAGAAGAAGAAGAATTTACAATCATGAAAATTACCATCCGGGGAAAAGCAAAAAGTGAATTGGAAAAACAACCTGGAAAAACGATTGTATATGACCTGTACGATGAATACGACAACACCACTAAAACGTCTTCAATGGCGCGAACAACCGGGTATACATGCGCTGCTGCGATTCACTTGTTGTTGAATAATATGGTAAAAACTACCGGTGTGATCCCGCCTGAAATTATCGGTAAGGATGAAAATTGCTTTCGCTTTATTTTAAATTACCTGGAACAAAGAAATGTAATCTACAAAGTGACGGAAAGTTGAAAGTCCTGAAACCAACTACATTTCTATAGCTTTAAAAATTTAAGAGTGGAATTCATTCCTTCGATCCTGATTAAATAAATTCCCGCTTTTAAGTTATTGACCGGGATCATATTTTTATGTGATCTCAGAACAACAGCTTTGATCTCAATGCCTGCAATCGTATAAAGTTTTGCAGTTTTGCCGATCCAATCTTCCGGATTGCTATTTTCAATTACTATAAAGTTTGTGGCTGGATTTGGGTAAACAGCAATTATTTTTTTCGTGGTTACGGTCGTATCTGGTTGCAAAGGTAAAGGTCCGCTTTCAGCCATTGTGCTGTCACAAACAGATGAATTTAAAAATGAGTTCCGTGCGCCTTTCAGAGCAAACAAGCTGCGCATTTTATTTTTTTGTTGCAGTGTGAACATGTGCATGCATGCATCATCAGTGAAATCCATAAAATTCATGAACATGTCCCCGTTGGAATTGATAGAACAGTTGCTGATGTGAGGAAACGAAGGGCAACCGTTATTATAAGATTGCTGGGGTGGTGTGTCACCGATGTGATCGTCGCCGCAAACAGCATCACCCCAAAGATGTTGCAAACCAAGCCAATGACCAATTTCATGTGTTGCCGTCCGTCCTTTATTGAAGGGATACCTTACAATTCCTGTTGTCCCAAATACATCATATTGAATTACCAGGCCATCCTTATCTGCTGCACTACCTGGTAAGGATGAATATCCAAGGTTCCGTCCGAATAAGTTGCACACCCAAATATTTAAATATTTAGTTGCATCCCATGCGTCATCACCTCCGGAACGGGAAAATTTCATTGCATCGTCTGCCATCCAGGCGGCTTCCTTTGTGTATTTCCTGATGATTCCAGATGTACCCCGGCCATTGAGATCAATACGTGCAAGGCAAAACTTTATTTTAACATCTGCTGCCAATGATGAAAATGCAGATGGTATACTCACAATATCAGCGTTCAGTTTATTGTAATCATTGTTCAATGTGTTTAATTGGGATAATACCTGTGCATCACTGATGTTTTGCGAAGCAGTGTTGTACAGAACATGTATTACAACCGGGATATTAATTTGTTCCCCCAAAACTGTATCTCTTCCAGCGGCAGCATTCCGGGCAGCCTGCCTCCCATCAGAAATAACGGATGGACTTTTTTGGGCATAATCATAAGTGCCGCATATACGTTGAGCGTATGAAGTGCAAATAAAAAGTAGAAAACTAGAAAATAAGTAGAATTTCTTCATCAATTGCCTGATTGTGTTTTAAATAAAAACAGATATGAAACACGTGTGTAAGACGGTACACAATTGATAAAGGATAAGTATTTACAAGGGATAATTGGGAAACACACTAATGTAACGAACAAACGGGCGATAACGGCTTTAGGGGAGTGTTATAACCAGCTACAGAGGTGTAGAGACCGCAAAGAAAATACAAATTATCTAATTATCAAAGAAAAATAACGATTTTTTATAGTTCAATTATACAGATAACCAATGAGTTGCCTATTTTTGCAAGGAGAAAAACGACAATGCCCAAAAAATTATGGACAATATTACTTTCCTTTTTGATAGTATCATGTAGTAATACCAATGATGACGATGTAGTAGATAACAGCATTATTCCCATTAATACTTCATTGCCTTCCCCTCAACCGATTACTTTTAGTGTTGATGCTGTATATCCCCACGATACGGCTGCATTTACGCAGGGTCTGCAATTTTATAATGGAAAATTATTTGAAAGTACGGGGTTGCCTAATAGGTCCACCTTAAGGATAGTTAATATAAGAACGGGAGTTCCGGAAAAAAAATACCTCATCCCTGATTCGCAAATCTTTGGCGAAGGAATCACGATCTTTAAAGACAAGATCTACCAGCTTACCTGGGAAAACAATAAAATATTCGTGTATAACGTCAATGATATTTTACATCCTGTCACCACCCTGAAATGGAATTACCAGGGCTGGGGGATTACCAACGACGGCAGGCAACTCATCATCAGCGATGGCTCCGATAAATTATACTTTATCCAACCTGATGAAACCAATCATGCGACAAAGATCCTAAAAATAATATCAGTGGCAAATGACCGTGGCGCTGTTGATAGTCTCAATGAACTCGAATACATCAATGGTTATGTCTTCGCCAACAGGTGGTACAATAATGAAATTGTAAAGATCGATACGGGCAATGGACATGTAGTTGGAAGAATCGATCTTACAGGCCTTCTGCAGCAATACGCTCCGGGTACTAAAATCGGTGACAGTGAAGTACTCAACGGCATCGCTTTCGACAGCACAAGTAAAAAAATGTACATTACCGGAAAGTTATGGCCGAAAATGTTCGAAATCAGGCTTAACTGATTTTTAATCTGGTTAAGTTAAAAGTGAATGGTGAATGTCAATATTTTCTCAGTATGTAAATTAGTGAACTAGCTTTTTTGTGATTCAGTAAAGCTTTACAATCTGAAATGAGTCCTGTAAAAAATGCTTTCATAATATTCCCCTTCCCTTTGTACTGTTCACTGAGCATGCTTACGTAAAAGCTGTCATACCACATTGCTTTTACGGATTTTAGATTTAATCCATGTTTACTGGCCAGGTAAACCATTGCTTCGGGAGAAAAATGGTATAAATGCCTGGGAACATCGTACGCCGCCCAAAATTCCTTGTATACTTTTTCGTCATAACAGGTATAATTCGGTACAGCAATCAGGATGTATCCATCAGGCTTTAATAATTTTTTTAGCTGCTCGATGTAGCTGTCAAGATCATGAACGTGCTCCAGCACATGCCACATAGTAATGGCATTGAAGCTTTCCGCAGGAAGTTGAAATAATTGGGCTGAAGGATGAAGCTCAATATTGTACATCTCCATGGCCTTTGCCTTTGCTGTTACATCCGGCTCAAGGCCGGTTACCTGCCAACCCGCCTTCTTCATTGTATGTAAAAAGCTGCCTGTTCCCGCTCCTATGTCTAATATGTTACCATGATCGTTGCGCGTAACGTGCTCAATCAGTTTTCTCTTCGATACCAATGTGGATTTACGCACCCGGTGATACAGCTGGTTGATGAACCCTTTAGTGGTATCGGTGTGAGAAATATAATTTTCTGACTGGTAAAATGCTCCGATCTTATCCGGGGATGGAGCATACTGGGTAAAACGCAGGCTGCAATTGTTACACTGCCATATTTCAAATGACTGGCTTGAGACAGTATGGTCCAAAGCCGGGAATAAAAACCTGATATCCTTGTTGCTACACACCGGGCAAGCATCATAAACAATATTCATCAGGGCTGGTTTGTGCAAAGAAATGTAAAATAGCCATTATCCTGCAACTGTAATTTTCAATTTTGACCTTTCTTTATAAGTAAATTGAAGGAATTTTACTACTTAATGAACTTTACGATTTTAAAAAATAAGGTCAGGCGCAATGGCTTCTTTATTCCTTTAAGATTCCAGTTGGTCTTATTAATAGCGTCAATGCTTTTTGGCTGGAACTGGCTTAGAAATATGTATTTACTTCCTCAATCTTCCTTTACAGCAATTGCAGGAGTTTTTATAATGGTTACATTTTGGTTTCTGACTGCGATCATTCTCTTTGCTTTTATTACCTCCATGGGACCCTGGTTATTTTTTTTAATCGCCAAAAAAAACGGAAGGGTAACATTTGAAATCAAAAAAACATTAACCGGAAACACCATTGGCAAACAGAAAATATTTCTTTTTCTCCACCCCATTGTTAAACCTTTTTTTGGCAACATCAGGCTGAGGTTGCAATACAATGATAATATATCCGGTAAATTCACACTGGTTGGTCAGAAGGCCAGCCAAATTATATCGACCACCGAGAGTGGTTACTATTTCCTGCCTTTAACTGACATAAAACAATATAATGTAACCGGCAGTCTCATCAGTTTTGAAGACATGTTCCAGTTTTTTTCGTTCACCGCTTTTTTGCCTACCGGTGAAAATTTCGTGGTTCAACCGAAATCTGTGCAGGCTTTGGTACCACGCGTTCGTCCAAGAAAAACACAAGAAATCAATACAAGGATCGATGAGATGCGAAAAGTGGAAGGAGAACTCCTGAACTATAAAAATTTTGAACACAATGACGACGTCAGGAGGATTGTCTGGAAGATCTACGCAAAAAATAAGGAATTGATGATCAGGATTCCTGAAACTAATGATCCTTCGGCCTCTCATACCAATTTTTATGCAAGTTTTTATAATGCTTTGAACGTTAACAACAGCCATGGATTCAACAAACTGTTTCTGAATCATTACAAAACTGCTGTATGGAATTGCTATTTCGAATTAACAAAGCAAAATGAACGTGTATCCTATTTGCCAGACCAGCAAACCGGTTTTCCTTCCAGCGGTGATCAGGTAGAAAAGGTAAAACAATTGATCAGTGTGTCGGTATGGCACCAGCAAAATAAATTAGGAGACTATTTTAAAAAGAATGATGGTTCAGTACTTTGTGTTTCTTCCCTGGTAGATCCAGCAGAGCTCGAACATTCGATGGAAAATTCCCCGAAAGAATTGCTGGTCGTGTTTGTAATGCTCAGCAAAATTTTCAATGAAACACCTGTTGACTGGATAAAATGGTTGTTTATTAAACCGGTGAAGAATACCAGGGAAGCTGCTAAACTTGCATGGTATTTTTCACCCGTGAAAAGAAAATTGATCAGTAATGAAAAAAATATTCTCAATATCCTGAATAAAAGCACCTGCGTTACACTCATCCAATAGCAATGAAAATTGAGAAAATCCATCGGCCGAAAATTTTAGTTTCACAACTTTTATTACTGATCATTCCTGCTATTGTTGCCGGAGTTTATATGTTATGGTTCATCAACAGGTATTATTCAGTGCTTTCTGATAAATGGGTGGCGCAAACTGTATTTTTATCCGCCGGGCTCATTATTGCATGTATCCTTTACAATTACAGGTTCCGTTTCAGCAGCACTTTTTTACCCTTGCTGCTTTTGCTTTTTATCATATGGAAAGTGATTAACATCACTTTTACGGGGGAATTTTCCGGCTTCTATGCAGCCGCAGGCTTTTATCTCTTCTCAGGTTTATTCCTTGCAGGCTGGCTTGTTGGTTTTGGGTTCGCACGATTCCGTTATTTTCCTGTATTGCTCTCAATTCTGTTGCTGGCCGTGCAAATTGTTGTGGTAAGCAAGACAACAGATATTTCTACTCAAAAGTTGGTCTACGCTTTTGCGCCTGTCCTGTTCTTTTGTATTTATATGATCTACATCGCCGAAGTGATCAGGAATATGAATGAGGATGATCCTGCAATTGGATGGTTTATTTCAAAGAAATTGCTGGGGTTCTTCCTGGTGACTTCTATAATGCTCTGGCTGATCTTTTCTTCATTTAAAAAGGAGTTCAATGCCATTGAAAAGGAATACGGCGGCAGCGCTACAAAAAAAGAACGGGATCAGGAAAGCCTTACAAAAGAAAATAAGGATGGTTCAATCAGCAACAGGAAGGAAATGGGGATGGCCGGCGGACGTGGTTCTACTAAACGGCTTGTATTCATTGCAAAGCTTGATAATTATTTTCCTGGTACAGAAAACCCCAATCCACTATATTTCACATATGATTATTTTACAAAGTTTGATACACTCACCCAAACTTTGGAAACCGACAGCCTGATGCCATCAAACGATCTTTTTCAGCCTGACCCTTCCTCGATACCTTTGTATTTCACAAAAGAAGATTCATCAGTGCTGGTGAAAGCCAAAGGCTTGTTGTTGAGGAAAGTGGTAACTGCCGAGGTATAC
This sequence comes from Ginsengibacter sp., assembly GCA_040003385.1. Classification (GTDB taxonomy): domain Bacteria; phylum Bacteroidota; class Bacteroidia; order Chitinophagales; family Chitinophagaceae; genus Ginsengibacter. The sequence continues at coordinate 18,564 of JBDUCQ010000028.1, forward strand.
AAATCTTTATTGTCTCCAACCGAATATCTTGCTCCCAGCACCGCTTTTTTTTGCCAGCCCATCACTGTTGAAAAAGAATATCAGCAACAATTTAAAAGCGCTTATCGCGCGAAAATGTATGTAAGCGATTTGAACAGTGCGTATTTTATTTACAACCCCGCCGGTAACCAGCAGCTTGAAGATTTTCAGCAACAAAGGTTCAGCCAATTGAGAAAGGTGAACAGCTGGGAAAATGAAGACACGCAATTCATGCGTTATTATACCTACATTCCTTCAGGCGATGCTTTTGATTCAATCAGGCTGCTGGCGCAACAAATCGCACATGATTCTGTATTTGCAGTTGATAAAATAATAGGGATCAGGAATTATTTTCTCAGTAAGGATGAAAATGGGCTGCCACTGTTTAAGTACTCCGACAACCCGGGGATCCCCGGATTACCAAGTGCGAGTAAACTGAACTATTTTTTATTTGAAAATCACAAAGGCTATTGTGCCTATTTTGCTGGCGCTACTTTATTCCTATTAAGGGCATTGGGGCTTCCCTCAAGGGTGGCAACAGGATTTTTAACTGTTGACAGAAGTGAAAAAAATAAAGCTTGGTATTGGTTTTATGAAGATCAGGCTCATGCATGGGTGCAGGTTTATTTTCCCGGTTACGGCTGGATAGACTTTGATACCACTGTTCCAAGCACCGAGCAACAACAATCACCTGCCCCCGACGGAACTCCCCCTATCAACGTACAATCCGCTTATTTCGTTGCCAATGGAATTGTTACCATGGTTGATACTTTAAACAGGCGTGTAAATATGATAGTAAAAAAACTGATCTACCACGACAGGGTATTCGATTTAAGAGAGGGGATAAGAACTGAACTGGATGTTTCCCTTGCAACGATCAGCAAAGATACCGGTACTGTTCAGCTAAAAGATCTTTCCACCGGCAATGAGATAACAGCGCTGTCCTTTTCAGAAACATTAAAAGATATTCAGCTTGATAGCAGCGGTTCTCAAGGCTTATTACAAAAAATCCCCACTCCGGTACCCATAGATGAAATAAAGATCATACCAATAAAAAAAGAGCATGGCGAAAAGAAAGAGATCTTGCAAACGAAGCATCATCTAAGCCTCACCAAATTGCTCTTCGCCGGCCTTTTCCTGCTCGGGCTATTCATCATTATCTTATTTGCCGCCCCATGGCTGGTGTTCCAGTTATACAGGATGAAAACTACACTTACAAAAAACAGTATTACGAAGGCATACTGGTCATTTTCTACCGCTTTTTACCTGTTGAACCAGCTAGGCTATAATCGTGAAAATTCCTCCGCACTTCAGTTTGCCAACAATGACATTGATCCTTATTTCAACACATCCCTGGCTGCATTTATAAATGTGTATCATAAAACCAAATACTCATCGATCGGACTCACAAATCAAGAAGAAATTTTTATACAAACCTTTTACTTTTCTTTTGAAAAGTCAGTCTGCGGTAAAGTGCCTAGAGGAGCGTACTTCAGTAAATTTCTCAATTTTTACACGACATTCAATTATTTTATTCAACCAAAAAATTTAAGGCATGGAGAAGCATATTGATACAGAACTGGCTTTACAAAATATTGAACGCCTAACCGGCAATATTGAAACGGTGATCAAAGGAAAGCGCAAGCAGATCAAATTTGTACTCACGGCATTACTTGCAAAAGGGCATATTCTGCTGGAGGACAATCCTGGCACAGGAAAAACAGTGATGGCAAAAACGCTGGCACAGAGCATTGCGGGAGAACATCAGCACCGCATTAATTTCAAACGAATACAATTTACACCTGACCTGCTACCGATGGACCTGATAGGATCACACATTTTTGATGACACCAGGAAAGATTTTATTTTCCGGAAAGGGCCATTGTTCTGCAATGTGTTACTTGCGGATGAAATTAACCGGGCTTCTCCTAAAGTGCAATCTGCATTGCTCGAATGCATGGCTGAAAACCAAATCACAATGGGCGAAACTACATTCAGGCTTGAAAACTTCTTTTTCACCATTGCCACCCAAAATCCTGTAGAGATGGAAGGCACCTATCCCCTGCCCGCTGCACAATTAGACCGGTTTTTTATGAAAATAATTTTTGGGTACGCGGATGAGGATACAGAACTTGAAATTTTTAAAAACTATATGATGATTAATGAAAATTTAATAAATATTCAACGGGTGCTTGACATGAATGAAATTCTGCACCTGCAGCAGGAGTGCGAACAGGTATTTGTGCACGATGAAATCTACAGATCGGTAAGAAATATTGTATGGTCAACCCGGAAAGACAATCAAATAGTTTTAGGAGCATCCACAAGAAGCGGGATCATCTTCCTGAAGTGTTTAAGAGCTTACGCGCTGGTGAATGGAAGAACATATGTAATTGAAGATGATGTGAACGACCTGGCTTTTGCGGTACTGGATCACCGGCTTATTTACAGGAACAAGGAAACCAGGATGAAAGTCTTGCCGGGAATCATCAATGATGAAATGAATCGCCTTACTAAATTAAAGATCTCCCAATGATCCGGGTCATGAAAAAAAATTGGATGGTAAACCGTTTTAAATTATTTGCCGGGGCTGCAGCGCTTTTATTTTCCATTTTCGTGTGTCAGTACCTACCAGCACAAAAAGTTTCTCAACGTTATGAAATTGATGCCAAAAGAATGGGTGTGGCATACTACGACAAAGATGCATTGCCGAGGAGCAGGGAGTTCATCAGGCTAGACAGCACTTATTATGTTGGCTACTTTTATGAAGGCATGTATAAATACCAAAGGGCAGCTGATTATGCCGGTTATAGAAATTGTATCCAGCCTTTGCAACATGCTTTATCCCTGTTTGAAAATGATTATAAAAATGATTTGAAATCGATCATCGATGCAGGCCAGGTAACAATCAAGTCTGATGACATCCGCCAGATCTGCCTGTCGCTGTATGAAAGTTATTCAAATATTGAGCAAGCTGATTCTGCCATGTGGGTGCTTGACAAAGTCCACAACTGGGGATTGGCTACCGATTTTATGGAATACCATATTAAGGCAGCATGGACGATTCACCGCAACAGGTATTATCTTCACAAATTTTGGTTCCTGAAAAACAGCGTAGATGAAAATGAACAGCTTGCCTTGCAGCATTTGTATCAGGCCCTGGCAGAAGGAAATATGACAGCCACCTTCTACCTGGCCATCATTCACAACTATCTTCAAAATCTTGATTCTGCTGAGTTTTATTATAATTTCCTGATGCGCAATGGCGGACTATCTTTCAATAACTATGCGCATTATAAAAATACCCTCGGGGAATTTGGCGAAGCCATTGAAGACTTTAATAAAGACAAATTTGCATTTGACAAAAGGCTGATTGAATCATATTATTTTCTTCCGACCTTATACATCAATAGTGGAAATACCCTGCAGGCCATTGATGAAACGAACGACATCATCAGGCGCAATGGGTCAACTCCCGGATTTGGGTGGTATAACATTGCACTGGCAAGAAGTTATTTATACAATGGGCAATTAGACAGCAGTGAAAAAGCAATTGACAAAGCTTCACTCTTTAAGGAATTACACCTGGGTACAACACTGGGACAGGCGCAGTATGATTTTGCGATCAATGTGATCAGGCTTTTGCTGGCAGAGCGGGAAATCGCAAGAATAAAATTTGAAAATCCAGGGTGGTGGTATTCCGTCAGTGATATTGCCAGCATCAGCGGGTTGACGGGAGAAACTTTCCTATTGAGGTATGCTATTGTAAACCAGTTTGTAAATAATCCGGAGAGACAAGAAGTGATCTATTCTTTGTTCAGCAGTGAAAATGTGATAGGATTCGATGAGATCTATAACCTTGTAAAAGTTATAAGTCCTGCATATTTTACCCGCCTGTACCGGCAGAAAATGCAGGATGAAAAGCGACAGAATGTAAAAAGATATATGCAGCTATTTTATGGTAACCTTTTATACCAGGATGGTGACAAAACGGAAAGTACAAAAGTACTTGAGGATATCATGAACAACACGTTACTCGATACCGCCCATGAAAAACTTTTTCTCGGAAGGCTTTACCAGCAGCTGGCAATCAACTACTATGAAGGCGGAAACAAAATGGAAGGAGATAAAATGATGTTTTATTGTTTTAGTGAATATCCGCAATTGGTCCCTTTTAGCAGTCTTAAAATGAAGATGAAATTAAATGTATCAGGATTGTCAGACAAAGTGACTGTTAAAATTATATCAGACCTTGAAAATTGCAACATCCGCTGGGAAAGTGATTTAGATTTTTCGACAGCTAATGCCTTTGTTAGTTTTACAACCAAAAGCAAAGGATACGAAGCCACATATTCTGTTTTCACTTCAACGGGTGAGTTGCTGATCCCCTCAAAGCGAATCATTTTCAGAAATTCAAAAGGGATAGGAACAGAAATTGCATTGCGCCTGTTCGGAGTGAATGGACCTTTGGATGTTGAACAGGCTGACCCGAACTGAACCGAATATTTTACTTATCATGGGTTACCGGCGGATCTGCAATCCTGAAATGTTGCTGGTTGCCCACACCTTCGGTGGTGAATGGGTGATTGTTGAAATGAAAAAAAAGAAGGCAGGCTGCGATCGCGAAAAGAATAATTGCCCACGTACCCCAATGTGATCTTTCAAATACCACATCTCCCTCATAATACCGGTTCATCTCAGCTGAAGTGGTTTCCTTGTCTCCTACCAATACCTGGTGTGTTGTATCCCCATGCACCACCCTTTCCGCATTAACCGGTTGCCAATAGGCTTCATCAGAAAACTTTTCAAGGTAAATGTGGCCATCGGCACCTTTAAAAAGAGAGCCGGCTGTCGCAAGTGCCAACCGGTCTCCGTTCTCAATCTTCTTCTTCATTCCCATACAGTATTCATCCAATTCAGTTTGTGCGGCCTCAGGGAGCTGATTTGTTTTAAGGGCAATGTAGTTCACCAGCTCATGCGTATTGTTGTCACTATTTTCCGTAAAATTAATTTCATGGAAAGGAGGCAATATCCGCTTGTTCGCAATATCCAGCTGCGATGGGATAGTCTTATTGAATAAAGTGCCGATGTGTGGCAGGGGGCACTTTTCAGACTGCAATAAAAAAGACCAGATTAGTTTTTCCATAGCATAATTTTTTTCAATTGCTTTGAAAAAATCATGAACCTACCATTAGAAATGAAATGCCAGTCCCCCGATTACATTCAATCCATAAACGGGATAACTGTTCCATCGTTGATATTTATCATTAAAAATATTGTTAAGGTCAAGCCAGGCGCTGAACTTTGGTGTCACCTTAAATTCCACACCTGCGCTGAGATCGGTGCCTGCGGGTAATTTTTTTTCATCCCCGTTGCTCAATAGCACAGGCACCTTAGAAAAGGCGAAAATATCACCTTTAAATAAAACCTGTTTGAATGCATTCCAGCGGAATGAACCGGTTACCTGTAAAGGGATCAGGTGCCATGCATTTTTATTGTCATTTAACCCGGTATATGTATTTACGTCGAGTGCTCCGGTTAAAGTGAATTTGTCCTGGTTCACAAAGCTCAGGTCGCCATGTATCCTTAGATCTGTCATTTTACTCTCGTTCAGAATTACAAAGGTCTTTCCGTCATCAAAATCGTTAACAAACAAAGGCATGTTGTTGAATTTTACAAATGCGGCTTTGGCATTGAAGCTGAAATGTTTACCCAAAGTGGCTTTTACCCCTCCATAATACTGCACTTCCTTGGTGTTGAATAAAAAAGACGGGTCCTGCATATAAGGGTTTCCTGCACTTAAAGACCGAAATGTATTTTTGACAAACCTGCCAACCCAACCAGCCTGGATCATCAGTACATTATGCTGAAGTTGCGCTTCTCCGTATACGTTAGGTAAAACCGACAGCTTTCCATTGTCCCAGGTGGGGGTGACTCCTCCATGGAATGTAAATACATTTGAATAATAAACAAGTTCAGGAGCTACTGAAAATATATTATTGATAATTTTTGTGTCTAATGTTCCCGTTTTATTTGTGAAATTGGTAAAGTCCGCAATGCCTGTTACCTTGAACGCCACCTGGTCACCAAACCTGCTTTCCACCGGCGCATTCAATATCAAAGTACTTTCGCTGATTTTATTTTCCCTTGTAAATACATGCACCTCCGCATGAGGATCATAATTGATGTTGTAATCGTTTAAGCCCGTATTCCGAATCCCGGCCCTCACTGATACATCCTGGTATTTTCGCCTTAGACTGTCCTTTAAAAAGTTGTGTAACGAATGATCGTAGCCATACTGGAAATATTCATTCTGATCGATTCCCGCACTGCCATATGCTTCATTTTTTGGTGTAAAATAACTTCCATACGCTTTTAATTTGATCTCACTGAAATCCTGGTTTTTAATTTTCCCCCTGGAAGAAATGTAATTGCCATATAAATTGCCCAGGCTTTTTTTGCCATCGCTAAAGCTAAGACCGGCGTCAATATATGGAGTTGTGAAATTGCCAAATCCGGCTTTTATATATTTTCTTACACCCAGCTGCAGTCCTGTGTCCTGCCTTAATGCCAAAGGTTTTAAGGTGATCGGCTGGTAAGAAAAAAATAAATTCATAGCCGGAATGTCATAAGCAAGCTTTGGCCTTGCACTGTCCCCCGCAAAAGGTGAAGCTGATAAATTTATTTTGGCTGCATTCCTGATAACAGGTTTATAGGAGGAAGTAATGTCGATGGTCTGGCGTTTTGTTGAATCTCTTTGAGCATACAATGATGGTATGGGTGAACAGGCTGCAAATAATACAATCCAGTGAAATTTATTAAAACGATGGTGACCCATTAAACGGGCTGGAATATTTTCGGAACTTTTATAGATCATCATGTTTTATTTTTTCGGTTACAAATAAAGGACTTGCATCCTTTATTGCGCCACTTTTGAATTCGCTTTTTCAGCAGCGATTGCCTTGTCAAGTTTTTGTTGCGCTTCACTTTTTATTTCAGGGAGAGTGGAGTTGGCTGCAACACTCTGATACGTTGCTTTTGCGTTGAAATAATCTTTTTGTTGCATGTAAATATCACCCAGTAAGATATAGGCCATCGCTACCCAGTAGTCATATGAACCGGTGATCCGGATCACTTCGAGACCTGCTTTTTCAGCGGCCTGCAGGTTATTGAGCTTATAGTAACAATTGGCAATCTCATACCTCGCTTCTGCACCCCATGCTGCTTTGTTGATCAATGCTACAGATTTAAAAGCAGTAATGGCCTGTTCCCATTCATTCGAAGCCTGTAGTGATTTTCCCAATACAAGATTTGTGATTGCCTTGTCATCAGTGCTCAGTCCTTTTTTTGCGAGCAATTCCCTGGCAATGTTATTGGCCTCAGAATAATCTTTGGTTTGATAATAACTCCTGATAAGGCCCCTCAGCGCTTCCATTTGGTTTTCCTGCGTTGTTGCTATTTCTTTCAGCTTGCTGAAATATACTTTTGCTTTTGCATAATCCTGTAATTCCAGGTAGTATGTTTTTGCAACATTCAAGGCTGCCCGCTCACCTAACCTGCTGTTGCCTTTATTTACAACTGCTTCATATCCTGATACAGCATTTTTAAAATCTTTATTTTTCAGGTAACACTCACTTTTATAAAAATAGGCTTCCATGGCAAAGGAGCCATCCGGATATTGATTCAGATAATTATTAAATCCGGCAATTGCATTTGTGCAATCCCCATTGTTATATTTAAGATCCGCTGCTGCATAGGTCAAGGAATCCGCTTCAGAAATGGAAATGTTTTTACCGGCTTTCTTCAATGCATTTACATATTCATTCGGATGGCCCTCTTCAACATATATATTTTTCATGTTCTCTAATGCCTCATCCGCTTCATTTGACTG
>JBDUCQ010000127.1:0-7964 GCA_040003385.1 Ginsengibacter sp.
AGCTTGCAAAGGTGCTCATACTTACCAATTTTATTCCCCTGATCATGTCAAGCGGCGGCAACAGCGGGTCGCAGGCATCAACACTGATCATACAGGCAATGGCGCTTGGGGAAGTGAAAATTGCGGATTGGTGGCGCGTAATGCGCCGTGAACTTTTTTCCGGCTTATTGCTCGGGATGATATTGGGGACAATTGGGTTTTTGCGGATTATCACATGGCATATACTGATGCACCAGGGAGTGTTCAACGATATTTATGGAGTTAACTGGTTCCTGATCGCTCTCACAGTAAGTTTTTCATTGGTAGGTGTTGTATTGTGGGGATCACTGACAGGCAGCATGCTGCCCATACTTTTAAAAAAATTAGGAGCAGATCCCGCCTCTTCCTCGGCCCCGTTTGTGGCAACGCTTGTAGACGTTACCGGGCTCATTATTTATTTCAACGTAGCGCTGTTTTTTATGAAGGGAACAATGCTTTAACACAGATGTTAAACTCACGCCGGCTTTCATTTTGAGCTGGAATTTGTTATAATATTGCATCCTGTTTTCAGGGATACTGAATTTTTATTTCACCCGTTTCATAAATGGCATCAAAATGGTTAACAGACATGGTTTTATAATTGCTGAAACCAAAGGTTAAAAATTATGTGTGGAATTGTAGGATACATTGGTCCCAGGGAAGCATACCCCATCATCATCACCGGGCTTAAAAGGCAGGAATACCGCGGATACGACAGTACAGGGATTGCTTTGATCAATCATGGTCTTCATGTATTCAAAAAGAAAGGCAAAGTAGCTGAACTGGAAAATACACTGATCGGGAAACCACTGAGTGCGCACATCGGAATAGGCCATACACGCTGGGCAACACATGGAGAGCCAAGCGACAGGAATGCGCATCCCCACAAAAGCGCCAGTGGCAGGCTGGCCATGATCCACAATGGCATCATAGAAAATTTTGGACAGCTGAAGAAGGAGCTTGTCAATAAAGGATATACTTTCACCAGCGATACCGATACTGAAGTTCTCCTGAATTTCATTGAAGAGATCAAAAAAAACAACAAATGCAGCCTGGAAGAAGCTGTTCGCATCGCATTGAAACGTGTGGCCGGTGCATACGTGATCCTGTTACTGGATGAAGAAAATCCAGATACGATCATTGCAGCCAGGAAGGGCAGCCCCCTGGTGATTGGAATTGGAAAAGGAGAGCATTTCCTGGGATCGGATGCAACACCGATGCTTGAGTATACCAAAGAGGTGGTGTATGTAAATGATTACGAAGTGGCCATTGTAAAAGCGGATGAGCTGATCCTGAAAAATCTGGGAAATGAAAGGCAAACCCCTTACATCACCCTGCTTGACATGGAGCTGGCGGCCATTGAAAAAGGTGGCTATGAACACTTCATGCTGAAAGAGATTTTTGAGCAGCCACACACAATTTACGATTGCTTACGGGGAAGGTTAGACGCTAAAGCCGGTACCATCACCATGGCCGGCATACAAAATAATATAGAAAAGCTATCCTCCGCCAACCGGTACATCATTATCGCCTGTGGCACCAGCTGGCATGCTGCCCTTGTTGCCGAATACGTGATTGAAGAATTGTGCAGGATACCTGTAGAAGTAGAATATGCTTCGGAATTCAGGTACCGCAATCCCATCATCAATAAAGGAGACGTCATCATTGCCATTTCTCAAAGCGGCGAAACAGCAGATACACTGGTGGCCATCGAAAAAGCGAAAGAACAGGGTGCTTTTATTTTTGGCATCGTAAACGTAGTCGGCTCTTCGATCGCAAGGGCGTCTCATGCCGGTGCTTATACCCATGCCGGTCCTGAAATAGGTGTGGCATCAACAAAAGCATTCACTGCGCAGCTTGTGGTATTGACGATGATGGCCCTGAAGATCGCCCGCGAAAGGCAAACCATATCAGAAGAACGCTATTCCAGTTTGCTTTTTCAACTGGAAGACGTCCCTGAAAAAGTCGACGCCCTGCTCAAAAACGCTGAAGAATTGAAAGCAATAGGTAAGAAATACAAGGATGCGAATGATGCCTTGTACCTTGGACGGGGCTATAATTTCCCGATTGCGCTTGAAGGTGCTTTAAAGCTGAAAGAAATTTCCTACATCCACGCTGAAGGCTACCCTGCTGCAGAAATGAAACACGGACCGATTGCGCTTGTAGATGAGAAGCTGCCTGTAATTTTTGTTGCCACACAAGATGAATATCATGCAAAAATTGTAAGCAACATCCAGGAAATTAAGGCACGCAAAGGAAAGGTGATCGCAATCATCACCGAAGGAGATAAGATCATTCCTGAAATGGCTGATGATGTGTTTGTAATTCCCCCTGCTGATGAAATTGTTGCGCCCATGCTCAGTGTAATACCATTACAGCTGCTGTCGTACTACATAGGAGTATTTAAAGGTTGCGACGTAGACAAACCACGGAATCTTGCCAAATCCGTGACCGTAGAATAGCCTGTTCAGCTCAGTAACAGGCGTAACAACAAAAAAATTATATTACACCCAATTAAATGACTGGCAATGGCCGGAGTATTATGAATATCATCACGAAGCACCCGGTAAATAATTTGGGCTATGATTTCATTGCAAAGAAATATCTGCCAGCGGGCAAAGATGAATATTACCTGCGCGATCTTCAGAACGACAACCGCATTGCTTACAGGAAATTAACCAGCTCCGAAAAAGAAATTCTCATTGGGAACAGCAACAGCTCCGACGACTGGAGTAAAATATTTGTTTCAAAAGCTTTCGATCCTGCCCTTGTAAAAAACACCAAATTTTTTGGATTGGTACGAATCGGGAAACTTGAGCCCTACTACCTGGAATTTCACAATTTGAGAATGCCGGTCGGAATATATAACAGCACGATCATCAGCAGTGACCTTGGAAATAACATCTGTATCGACAACGCACATTACCTGAGCCATTACATCATTGGCAACGAGGTGATGATCGCCAATGTAAATGAACTGGCCACCACCGACTATGCAAAATTCGGCAACGGCATCATCAAGGAAGGAGAAACGGAAAAAACAAGGGTGTGGATGGAATTGTGCAATGAAAATGGCGGCAGGCGTGTAATCCCATTCAACAGGATGCTGCCCGCAGATGCCTACATGTGGAGCAAGTACCGCGACGATAAACAATTGCTTAAAAAATTTGTTGCCTTCACTGAAAAAGAGTTTGACAACAGGAGGGGTTACTATGGCACTGTCGGAGACAGGACAGTGATCAAAGATGTAGACATCATCAAAGACGTTATCATCGGCACAGATGCCTATATCAAAGGTGCAAACAAATTGAAAAATTTAACGATCAACAGTGATAAAGAAAGAACTTCTCAGATCGGCGAAGGGTGCGAACTTGTAAATGGGATCGTAGGATTTGGCTGCAGGATATTTTATGGGGTAAAAGCCGTGCGATTTGTAATGGCTTCACATTCACAGTTAAAATACGGTGCACGTTTGATCAATTCATATTTAGGCAATAACTCAACGATTTCATGTTGCGAGGTTTTAAATTCATTGATCTTCCCCTCTCATGAACAGCACCACAACAATTCTTTTTTGTGTGCCTCTACCATCATGGGGCAAAGCAATATCGCTGCCGGAGCAACAATCGGAAGCAATCATAACAGCAGAAGTGCTGATGGAGAAGTTGTAGCAGGACGTGGATTCTGGCCAGGCTTATGTGTGAGCCTGAAGCACAATTCAAAATTTGCGGCATTTACAATTCTTGCCAAAGCCGATTACCCGCATGAGATGAATATCCAGATCCCGTTCAGCCTGGTTAACAATGACGTCAGCAACAACAGGCTGGTGATCATGCCCGGCTATTGGTTCATGTACAACATGTATGCATTGTCCAGGAATGCCTGGAAATACCAGGACAGGGATAAACGAACTGAAAAAATTCAAACCATAGAATACGATTACCTGGCGCCGGATACCATCAATGAAATGATCGATGCTATCCATTTATTATCGGCCCTGGTCCCTGATAAGAAAGGCAATTATTTCGTGAATGGTTTTGAAAATAACAGCCGGCCTGTACAGGTAATAAAGGTGGAGGAAGCCATTCAGTTGTTTAAAGAGCTTGTCATATTTTATGGGGCTTGTGAACTGGTAAACTGTATCATGAAGAATAAAATGTTTTCATTTGTTGAACTTAAAAAATATATTCCCACAATAATTCAAAGAGCGGAATGGAAAAATATCGGAGGCCAGCTGATGAAAAAGGAAGACGTTGACTCGCTGAAACAACAGATCAGGAGTGGTGAGGTTGTAGGCTGGCAAGAAGTGCATGATCAATACAAAAAATTCGGTGATGAATATCCCCATGAAAAACTTGTTCATGCCTATACAGCATTGCTTGAGATGCTGAACATCACTTCCAAACAATTTACGCATGAAGTTTTCTCTACCGTTCTTGACGCAGCAATTACAACCAAACAATGGATGAGCAAGGGCATCTATGAATCAAGGGCAAAGGATTATACCAATCCATTCCGCAAAATGGTATTTGATACAAAAGAAGAGATGAACCAGGTGATCGGTAAACTGGAAGACAATTCATTCATTCAACAGCAATTGGCGGAGGCCGATGAATTTAAAAAGCAAGTCAAAAGCATCCGTTCCAAAATGCTTAAAAAAACGACCACTGTGAGTTCTTAGTTCTTAGTTCAGTGTCCACTAAATGTTTTATAATAAAATCAAACACAAAAGTCTAAACTAAGAATTAAGAACTAAGAACTAAAAACTGTTTGCTACTTAACAAAATACTCCACCGCCAATGCATACCCCTTTAATCCAAGGCCGGTAATCGTTCCTTTACATTTAGCGGAAATATGGTTGATCATTCTGAATTCTTCCCGGGCATTCAGGTTGGAAATATGGACTTCGATCACTGGGGCCTTTACGGCAGCTACAGCGTCGCCGATGGCAACAGACGTGTGGGTATATCCACCGGCGTTCAATATAATGCCATCCATTTTTAAACCGGCCCGTTGGATTTCATTTACGAGATCGCCTTCGATATTGCTTTGAAAATAATCAAAGTTGATATTTTCATACTTGCGTCTCAGCTTTTCAAAATAATGCTCAAAACTTTCATTGCCGTAAACCTCTGTTTCTCTTGTACCAATTAGGTTGAGGTTGGGGCCATTGATGATTGCGATCTTCATGCTGCGAAATTATAATTAAAATATATAAATCAATACACTAAGAATGGGTATGCATCATTGCCATAAAATCGTCGAAAAGATACCGGCTGTCATGCGGGCCTGGTGTGGCTTCCGGGTGATATTGAACCGAAAATGCAGGTTTGTCTTTCAAGCGGATGCCTTCAATGGAATCATCATTTAGGTTGATATGGGTAATTTCAATGTTCGGAGACGCCCTCACCGCGTCTGGATTCACCCCAAATCCATGGTTCTGCGTGGTAATCTCGCACCTGCCTGTGATTACATTCTTCACGGGATGGTTCAGCCCACGGTGTCCATGGTGCATTTTGAATGTTGGAATATCATTTGCCAGTGCCAGGAGTTGCTGGCCAAGACAAATACCAAAAAAAGGTTTTTTTGCTTGTAGAATTTCCCTGATCGTTTTCACCGCGTAATCCATTGGGCCCGGGTCACCGGGGCCGTTGCTGATAAAATAGCCATCGGGAGCAAATTCCTGCAGTTCCGCAAAACTGGTCCGGGCATTAAAAACCTTTACAAAAGCCCCACGCTCCAGCAGGCAATTCAAAATATTTTGTTTTATGCCGAAGTCCAGCACTGCAATACGTATTTTGCCGGAAGGATCTCCCAATTCATAATTTTCTTTGGTGGACACTAACGATGCCAGTTCCAACCCGGCCATGGAGGGCACTTCAGCGAGAATACCTGAAAGCTTCTTCACATCAAATTCCACCGAAGAAATGATGCAGTTCATGGCGCCTTGTGTCCGGATATGTGTTACAAGCGACCGGGTATCGATCTCATCGATGGCTACAATGTTTTGTTTCTCAAAATATTGCTGTAATGAATCATTTGCCTGGAACCTTGAATATTGCTCTTCAAGGCTTCGACCGATAACCCCTTTCACTTTTATGGAATCGCTTTCAACATCCTCCGGTTTTACGCCATAGTTTCCAATATGTACATTGTTCATGATCACTACCTGGCCATAATAGCTCGGATCGGTGAATACTTCCTGGTAGCCTGTCATGCCGGTATTGAAGCAAATTTCACCCGTTGCTGTCCCAGATTTACCGAAGGCTTTCCCGTAAAAAATATTGCCATCCGCCAACAATAATATCGCCGGGCCTGGAGAATTTGCTTGATGCATCAAAAGAAAAGTTTTGCAAAGAAAAGGAAATTTTTGTCAAAGCAGGCTGATCAATTCCCAGCCTGAAACGTGAACACAAAAAAACCTGCTTTTGAGCAGGTTTTTTCTAAATATCAAAGGGACAAGTATAAAAATGAATCGTTATTTAGTAGCATCTTCCTTTGGAGTTTCAATCCCAACTGGTTCATCTGAAGGAAGTGTTTTCTCCACGGGTTCAGGTTTCTTTACTGATTTTTTGCTTTTCTTCCCATCAGTTTCAGAATCTGGTGTTCCCTCAAGGTTATCTGTGGAACCTTTTTTAGCCTTTCCAGCCCTGCGGGTTCTCTTGACTGCCTCATCTTTTGTACCAATGCCTTTGCCATAAATTTCATTATAGTCTACCAGTTCGATCATGGCTATTTCTGCATTGTCTCCTATCCTTTTGCCCAATTTAATAACCCTGGTATACCCTCCCGGGCGGCTGGCGATCTTCGGGCTGATCACATCAAACAGTTCTTTGATCGCTTCTTTGTCCTGCAGATAACTGAAGACAATCCTTCTCTGGTGCGTAGTATTCTCTTTCGCTTTCGTTAACAATGGCTCAACATAAGGCCTCAATGCTTTTGCTTTAGCAAGTGTTGTTACAATTTTTTTATGCAGGATCAACTGGCAGGTCAAATTGCTCAATAGAGCTTTCCTATGACTGGCAGTTCTGCTTAGGTTGTTATTTTTATCTCCGTGGCGCATGACTGTTTGTTTTTAAACTTTTGCACCGTGTCAGGATTTGCAAAAGCCCCATCAATTAATGGATGGGAGTTTATTAATTTAAAAATCTCTAGTAAAAACCTGCAACATATCCTTGTTGATATGTTGAGAATTAATTATTCGTCGTCCAGTTTTAATTTGCTCAGGTCCATACCGAATCCCAATCCTCTTTCGTTCAACACCTGCTCTATCTCGCTCAACGATTTCTGACCAAAATTTCTGAATTTCATAAGGTCTTCCTGCTCGTACTGAACAAGTTCGCTTAATGAATTTATTTTGGCTGCCTTCAGGCAATTAAATGCTCTTACAGAAAGGTCAAGGTCTTCCAGTGGAGTCTTCAGTACCTTACGCAACTGTAATGTCTGCTCGTCAACAAGGTCTTCCTTCTTATCTTCCCTGGTATCGAATGTGATGTTCTCATCCGTGATGATCATCAAATGCTGTATCAAAATGCGGGAAGCCTGTTTTACGGCATCTTCAGGATGGATGGTGCCGTCTGTAACCACTTCCATTACAAGTTTTTCAAAGTCAGTTCTCTGTTCAACCCTTGTATTTTCAATGCTGTATTTTACATTTTTGATCGGGGTATAAATTGCATCAACAGGTATGTATCCGAAATGAGTGCTTTTCTCTTTATTCTCTTCTGCGGGAACATAGCCGCGGCCTTTCCCGATCGTAATATCAATTTCAAGTCTTGCACTATTGTCCATTGTGCAGATCAGCAGTTCAGGATTCATCACTTCAAAAGAAGGTGATGCATCACCGATCATACCTGCAGTAAACTCAGATTTATTCTTCAGTGAAAGCGTAATCTTCTCAGTATTTACTTCATGCTCTACTTTCTTTTTAAAGCGAACCTGTTTCA
>JBDUCQ010000128.1:0-7916 GCA_040003385.1 Ginsengibacter sp.
CTTCAACATATATATTTTTCATGTTCTCTAATGCCTCATCCGCTTCATTTGACTGAGGATAGAGACTGATCAATTTTTGATAATTGTTCAGCGCTTCACCATTGTTGTTCATGTTATAATATACCAAACCGAGTTTTAAGTAAGTCTTTGGTTGTAAACCATTTGCGTTAGGGGAAGTCAATATGTTATTCAGGTAAGGAACTGCATCCCTGAATTTTTCATCTGCCATATATGCATTGGCTATTTCCATGTTTGCGTCTGCAACAAGATCACTTGAAGGATATTGTTTGGCCAAGGTATTCAGTATCCTGATCTTTTCGGATGAACTTTGTATACCAGCGATCATTGCCTTTTGAAACAGTGCATAATCACTTTGCGGCAATGCATTTGTGAGCACATTGTCATAAAGACTTTTTGCTTTGCTATAATTTTTTGTCATGAAATAACTATCTGCTGTCCGTACAAAAGCATCCTGCTCAATAGTAGAAGACTGCGGTGTAACCTTTTGGGAAATCTGTCCGAAATAATTGATGGCTTGCAAGTAGTTTTCTTTTTTAAGATAACTGTAGCCCAAAAGGTAATTGGCTGTTGTGCTGTTCGCTTCGCCCTGTGTTCCCGGATTTTGCAGAAAGGCACTGATATAACGAATCACATCATCATACCTTCCTGCGCGGTAAGCAATTTCTCCTTTCCAGAAATTTGCAAATGGAAGTATTTTACCTGCATTTGGATCAGCCATGATCCTGCTTAAGAGCTCATCAGCCTTATTCATTTGCTGGTCATTGATATATTCCGTCGCTTTTCCAAAAAGTATTTTGGGATAAATTCGCTGCATGGCGGAGGTAGGCTTATCGGAAGATTCATACAATGCAAGGGCATCATTGAAATTATTTGTATTGGCAAGGATCCCTACTAATATGTCCCTGGCTTCTGTGGCATACACAGAGTTAGGGTACAAGTCAACAAAAGTTTTCATTTCACTAAGCGCAATATCCTGGTATCCCAGCTCATATGAAAGCTTTGCATAGTTGAATCTCGATATTTCCTGCTGCTTCCTGTTGCTGCTGTTGTTGGCGCTGTATTGAAACGCGTTTCGTGCATTCACTTTCTGGTTGGTTCTTAAATAAAGATCCCCAAGCAGGTACATTGAATTTTGGCCGAGGGAATCATTTTCATTGCTCAATTGCTTGAACCCTTCAATCGCTTTGTCCACCTGGTTGGCTTCATAATAACAATAGCTGAGTTCGTAAAGTACCTCTTTTGTTACTTTATCGCTGCTGTTTACATATTGCTCAAGTAGAGGCAGCGCTTTTGCGAAATTCCTTTTTTCAAAATAGATCTGTCCAATCAAAAGGCTGAGATCTTTTTTATAATACAGGTTCTGGCGGTTCAATGCTTCCTCCCCATAACGGAGTGCGTCATCTCTCTTTCCCTGGAAGTAATAGATTTCGGCAATATAATAAGGCACAAGCCCATTGTATTCCTGCTGGTTCTCTACCACCTTAAAACCTTTGAGGGCTTCTGCAAAATCCTTGTCGCGGTAGCTGATGAATCCATAATAATAATTAGCCGGGTAGAAATATTTATTGGTTGGCAATTGATGAATTTCATTAAATAGGGGTTTGGCCTCCTCAAATTGCTTAAGGTTAAAATAAGAATATGCCAGTTCGAATTTTGCATCTGCAATTTCTGCATTGCTCAGATTGTCATACCCGGCACGCTGGTAAGCCACCACCGCATGAACAAAATCATTCTTTACAAAATAATATTTTGCCAGGTGGTAGCTCATCACCTGCTGCCTGGGCTCATTGTTCGTAACCGAGATAAATCTCTTTGCCTTTTCTTCTGCAATTTCCTGGTTCAGCTTTAAACCGCACACGATGTAATAATATTCCAGATCCTGGTTCAGATAGGTATGGTCGCTGGTTGTATTTTCAGGGTAAAGGTCTTTTAGCTGTTGCAATAAAGGATAAGCAAGGCTGTATTGCTCCAGGATAAAAAAATCTTTGGCTTGCTTAAAGTTTCGTTCGGGATCAGTGACTGCAAAATTGGCTTGTGAAAAAGAAAAAGTTGAAATGGCAAGGAGGATATTCAGTGAAAGCAATTTTTTCATTAAAAAGAAATTTTAGTGTATTAGGGCCTGAACTTTTCAGTAATAAGAGTAGACTTTAACCATAATTGCGGGGTTGTGATGATGGATGCTGTTCAAGAATTTTATCCCTCATTGTGTGTTTGTGACTGAGCCGCAAATGTACAAACACCATTCCATTATAATTATCTGATTTCGGGATTCATTAAAACACTTTAAATTGCATAATTCATTGTTAACACAATTGTAAAAATAAATAAATGAGTAAAGTTTTTTCTGCCCGCTACAATGCAGGTGCCTTTAATATAGGAATGCTGATATTAAGAATGGCTTCCGGCGTTTTGATCATACATCATGGCTATCAAAAGCTCTCCCACTACAATGAAATGAAATCGCAGTTCATGAATTTTATGGGCTTTGGACCTTCAGTTTCATTTGGACTGGTAATATTTGCAGAATTTTTCTGCGGTATCCTCCTGGTGCTGGGTTTATTTACAAGGTTTGCCTGTATCCCGTTGGTGATACTGATGGTTGTCATCCTTTATAAGGTTCATGCCTTAGATATATTTGGTAAAGGTGAGATGGATATGTTGTACCTGGCAAGTTTTCTCACGATCTTATTTTGTGGCCCAGGGATGATCAGTGTCGACAGCAGGATCGGCAAATAAGATCACACACCCCAGGTATTTTTGGAATCTAAATACAATTCTTTTGTTTAATTCCCAAACCCAGATTCGGATTCATTATGCTCTCACAGACCAGATGGGGATTGTATACCATGGACACTATGCCCAATTTTATGAAATAGGCCGTACAGAGGCCATACGGCAATTGGGATATACTTATAAAGACATCGAAGCGCTTGGTGTGATCATGCCGGTAGTGGATATTCACAGCCGTTTTTTAAGACCTGCGAAATATGATGACCTCATCACGGTAAAAACAAGTTTAAGAGAAATGCCCATTCACCATAAAATCATCTTTCACAGTGAAATTTGTAACCAGGCTGGCGAATTATTAAATACCGGGGATGTGACCCTTTATTTTATGGATGCAAAAAACATGAAAAAAACTGAAATGCCTGGTATCCTGAAAGAAAAACTGGCAAAATATTTTGACGTGCTTTAAGACTAATAAGCCGACCTTATCATATTCCGATAATCAAACCCGGTAATGATCTGCCTTCCAATTGATGATGGCTTTCTTTATTTCATTTGGTTTCATATTTTCATTTGCTGCTTTTTCTGAAAGGATCAAAAATTCAGTGTCATCAGCAAACCGCAAGGCTATGATCTGACCGGTTCTCAGCCTTTTATCCAGTAATCTTCCTGTAAGCGCAAAGTGGCGCAAATTTTCTTCAGCCCTGATTGCACGATCCTGTGCCTTCAATGCAAATCCCCTGTTAAAGAAAAACATAGCCAGTGCAACATCCGATAATAAGAACAAACCTGAAGCTACGAGACGGCCATGTTTTACAACAAACAGAGCTATATATAATTCATAGACCGATATTACAAGGCAAACCAGGATCAAAGGAAGTAACAGCATGTGATACGACGGAATGTACTGCCGGTGATTTTTATAATTCTGTGGCATAAAATAAATTTAAGTTGAGACTTTGATGGCCACAAACTTACAACTTAGTCACATCAACTTACAACTTTAATAAATCAAGAACTTTCCACATTTTTTCGCGTACAGCGGAAGGATTTCCGTTGAAATTATTTACAATGAAAGAAAAAATGTACTGGTCACCGTGAAGGTTGTTGACGTAACCTGAGTATGATCTCACACCATTGATGTATCCATCTTTCATTTTAATGTTATTGATTTCAGGGAGATCATAATAAAAGGAAGGAAACCAAATTCGCTGCTTTGCAAATTGTAAAGCCGTCACCAATGAAAAGGTGGTAACACGGTTAGCCGGAGAGAGCCCGCTTCCATCAATCATCCGCAAAGCAGCTTCATCAATTCCTTTTTCACTCCAAAACTTCCGGATCACGCTTACTCCCGTGTCCGTAATGCCCGCATGGTTTTTTTCAAAGCCTAAGGTCTTTATAATTGCTTCGCCGTATAAGTTGATGCTACGTTTTAAAAACCAGAACATAATACTGTCAAGCGGTGGTGAAGTATGGGTATAAAATATTTTATAAGAGCCGGACCATTTACTTTTGTTTTTCAGGTAATTGACCGTATTATCAGGATAAGGCTTTCCACCACTTAAATCTTTATAAACCGTTGCTGCCAGTAATCTTCCCGCATCTGGCAAAGCGCCCGACACAATAAAACTGTCTTCATTAACGGGAATGGTTCCGCGAATGTATCCTATGTCTGATAAAGGAGCCAGGTATATATAAGTGTTGTCACCCGTTCCCTTTTGTGCGCTGGTAACTTCATTGATCAAATGCAACGCCGGTAGAAATTTAGGATTTGTTCCTATTATCTCAACAGGAGCATTGAGCTTGCCTGTGGATTTCAATACTAAATCAAACTGATTTTCACGCCAGTTCAGGCCTGATGCCCCGGCACCATAATAATTCCCGATGTCCTGCCAGATCCAGCCATCAGGTGTTGTTTGTGTTCCCCATATTTTATCGACCCCTAACACAAGCCCGTTAATTTTGCGAATTCCTTTCAGCAAAACAGCCTTCTTAAACTCTGTCAACAAAACCTGTTCTTTGGTTGCGGGATATCTCCAGCTTCCCAGTGTCGGGTCTCCACTGCCTATAATATAGATGTTACCGTTCAATACACTGCTGTCGATCGAACCATCGTATCCAATATTTGTATGGTACCTGTATTCTTTTCCCAAAAGCTCAAAAGCAGTGATGGCTGTTACTATTTTGAGGCAACTGGCGGGCGCAAGGCCGATATCTGAATTTTTATCATAAATATTTTTACCCGTTTTTCCATCTACCACCAACAGGCTGATGATGCTGTGCCTGAATTGGGAATCTGCTTCTAATTTCTTCATGGCTTCGCCCAGCTTCACGGGCAATTGCTGGCAGTAACTCAATTGAATACACAACAGGCCCGTTAAAAGAATTGCTGCTTTCATAATCGGTTTATATTGCATAAAATTAGGTATTCAAATATATGATCAATGCAACCATTATCACCATTGGCGATGAATTGCTGATCGGCCAGGTGATCGATACCAATAGTGCATGGATGGCAAAAGCATTAAACAATGCAGGCATCCCGGTTGTTCGTCGTGTAGCCGTTGGCGATAGTAAGGAGTCTATCATAAAAGCTCTTGATGAAGAGAGAAACCATGCACAGATCATCCTGATTACCGGGGGACTGGGACCTACAGCTGATGATATTACCAAACCGGTATTGTGCGAATATTTCAATGCAAAATTAATTGTAGATGAGGGCGCGCTGCAAAACGTAAAATATCTTTTTGAAAAAGTTTTCAAAAGGCCAATCAGCCCTGTCAATCTAAAACAGGCAGAAGTGCCTGATGTTGCCACCGTGATTCCTAATAAAAGGGGTTCAGCACCCGGGATGTGGTTTGATAAAAATTCCAGGAGCTCAGAAAATAAGAAAGAAAGCCAGGCAGAAAATATTTTCATCAGCATGCCGGGTGTGCCACATGAAATGAAAGGTATGATGACGGATTTTGTAATCCCCAAACTAAAAGAGATCTTCAGGCTCCCTTTCATTTTTCACAGAACTTTATTAACGGCGGGCGCAGGTGAGTCTTTTCTTGCAGAGAAGATCAGTGAATTTGAATCTGCCCTTCCCCCTGAACTAAAATTAGCATACCTGCCATCAACCAGCATGGTAAGGTTGAGATTGAGCATCATAGGATACAATGAACCGGAAGCGCTGGATTCGGTTGAAAGTCATTTCAAAACATTGCAGGAGCTTGTGAAGGAATATCTTGTTGGAGCTGAGGATGATTCACTGGTGCAGGTGATTGGCAAATTATTGGTTGAAAATAAAAAGATGATGGCAACTGCAGAAAGCTGCACAGGTGGTTATATTGCTCATTTGATCACTTTGGTTCCCGGCTCCTCTGCTTTTTTTAAGGGCAGCGTGATCAGCTACCATGACGATCTGAAAAAAGAAATATTACATGTGAAAGAAAGCACACTGAAACAGCCGGGTGCCGTAAGTGAACAAACAGTGAAAGAAATGATCAATGGAGTTCTGCAGGTTTCCGGGGCTGATTTTGCAATCGCAGTCTCGGGCATTATGGGACCTGATGGTGGCAGTAGTGAGAAGCCAGTTGGAACTGCCTGGATTGCCGCAGGTGGTTTGCTGGATGGAGTATTCCAGCTAAAAACAAAAAAAATTCAATTCAATTTCGACCGGGCGAGGAACATTGAAATGACATCTTTAACAGCACTGAATTTTTTCAGAAAATTCCTGGTGCACAATGAAAAGCTGTAAACCATGGTTTGTAATGAACAGAAAGCGATTAAAGGGGAAATAATTATCTTTGACCGCTATCATAAAATTGTATACCAAACATGAGCCTTGTAGATCTGATAATGCCTAAGCTGGGTGAAAGCATCATGGAAGCGACCATACTAAAATGGAATAAAAAACCCGGTGACCGTGTAGAACAGGATGAAACTGTACTGGAAATTGCTACCGATAAAGTGGATAGTGAAGTTCCTTCTACTGCCGCCGGCATTTTAGAAGAAATTTTGTACAAGGAAAATGATGTGGTACCGATAGGAAAGGTCATTGCAAGGATCAGGGTTGAGGCATCCATGGAATCACATACAGACAACGGGATCAAAAAACCTCCAACGCGTGATCAATATGAAGATGCAAATGTGGTTGAGCATATACCTTACCAGCCCGTACAAGGTGCCACCAGGGAACCCGCAAATGCTGAAAATAAAATACGTTTTTATTCCCCCCTGGTTTTAAACATTGCTTCCAGTGAAGGAATATCAATGCAGGAGCTTGAGAATTTAAAGGGAACCGGGCAGGATGGGCGTGTTAGTAAGCGTGATGTAATGGATTATATCGCAGGGAGGCAAACAAAAGGGCGACAGGGTCAGCAAGATACCCGTGAGAATGAAATCCCGGCATCACAGACGATGCTTGTACAGGAAGCGCCTGCCCGCATACAAAGTTCCGAACTGGTCAATTACACCGGGAATGTTGAGATCATTGAGATGGATCGAATGCGTAAGCTGATCGCCAAACATATGGTGGACAGCAAGCATACAAGCGCTCATGTAACAAGTTTTGCGGAATGTGATGTGACAAACCTGGTTTTGTGGAGAGAAAAAATCAAAAATGAATTTGAAAAAAGGGAAGGCGAAAAAATAACTTTCACACCATTGTTCATAGAGGCGATCGTAAAATGCATCAAGCGCTATCCATGGCTGAACAGCAGCGTAGACGCAGATAGAATCATTGTAAAGAAAGATATCAATATTGGTATGGCTACAGCAATGCCAAGTGGCAACCTCATTGTTCCTGTGATCAAAAATGCAGACCAGTTGAACCTGGTGGGTCTCACAAAGCAGGTAAATGGACTTGCAAACGCTGCGCGGAATAACAAGCTAAAGCCGGATGATACTTCAGGCGGCACATTCACCCTTACCAACGTGGGGACTTTCGGAAGCATCATGGGCACCCCGATCATCAACCAGCCCCAGGTTGCTATCATGGCAGTTGGAGCCATTAAAAAAAGGCCGGTTGTTATTGAAACTGCACAGGGAGACAGCATAGCCATCCGGCATATGATGTATATTTCATTGAGCTACGATCACCGAATCATTGACGGTGCATTGGGGTCAACATTCCTGAACGCTGTTGCCAAAGAGTTAGAAAATTTCGACGGCAACCGAAGCAT
>JBDUCQ010000129.1:0-7907 GCA_040003385.1 Ginsengibacter sp.
ACTTTCAGTGCACGAAAGCCCCTTGAATTTTGCGGTCCCAGCTCATAAAAATTAGTGGGAGTTTCATTGCCGATATTATCAAAGTGATAATATTCAGGATGAAATGAAAAAGCATCTGCCAATAACTGCCTGTCGCGGACAAGTATGCAACCTGCTTCAATTGGGCAGTACAGCCATTTATGTGGATCCACCGCAATCGAATCCGCAGCAGACATTCCTTTCAATAAATCCTGTAATTCAGGCAATGCTGCAGCCAGGCCACCATAGGCGCCATCCACATGAAACCAGACTTTATGTTTTTTACAAACTGCCGCGATTTCCTCCAGCGGGTCAATCGTTCCAAAGCCTACTCCACCTGCAGTACCAATTACGGCCATTGGTATGAAACCATCTGCTTTGTCTTTCATGATCTGTGCTTCTAAATCAGCTACGATCATAAGGTGATCATTGTCCATGGAGATCCATCGGATGGAATCGGTTCCTAATCCTAAAAGGTCGGCGGTTTTATGCAGCCATGTATGTACGTCACTGGTTGCATACATTTTAAATTTCAAGCCTTGTTGAGACAAGCCTTGGCCACGGATATCCCAGCTGGCCATTGCCTTTCTTGCTGCCCAGATGCCTGCAATATTTGCCATATTTCCTCCGCTCACCAATAAACCACCGCAATTTTTGTGATACCCGATGAGTTCTGAGATCCACCGGATTGTTTGCAATTCGATTTCAGTAGCCACGGGTGAAAGAATAAAGGCTCCGCAGTTTGGATTGGTAACAGATGCAATTAAATCGCCCAAAGCGCCTAATGGTGAGGGTGAGGAAGTAATATATCCAAAGAATTTAGGATGCCCGTTGAACAATGAGTTTTCCGTCATAAGGGAGGTCGCTTTTTGTAAAAGCTCTCCGGCAGCGGATCCCTTACCTGGCAATTTTTTTTCTCCATCTATCAATTTTCTTATTTCGGAAGGTGTCAGTCCTTTGGTGATCTTGTTGCCCGGAAGATCAGCAATGAAATCTGCCAGCTGGTCTATCAATCCATGGCCCAGTATCCTGAATTCCTCAGCAGGCATATCAAGGACAGCTTTTTTTTCGGGGGTTTTTACAACTTGATCCATAAAAATTATTAACAATAAAAAGTATAAAAAATACAATAGTATAGACGATGCCGCCAGGATTCAGATATCCGGTAATATCAATTCAAATCTTTTTCGTTGCCAATTCTGCAAACATCATCATACACCTGAAAAAAATTCTAAAGATAATTTTGTTATTCTATATATTTGTCATGCCTCATGGTATCATCTACAATAAATATTGCCAATTCAATTGCAGCTGCATGGCACGTAGCAAAAACCATTACAGGTTTTACATGCACACCCGTTACGACCCTTTAAGGGTTGTATATTTCCATATTAAACATTGGGCTTCTGCTGCTTCTCCGGCCTTTTTCATTTTTAAATTAACAAGTACAATATGCAGGTTTTAAAATTTGGTGGCACTTCAGTTGCGAATGCATCGAATATCCAAAAGGTAGTAAAAATCATCCTGTCAAACCAACATAAGGGGCAAACATTTGTGGTGATCTCAGCCTTCAGCGGGATAACAGATATGTTGCAGCAGTGTGGTACGCTGGCATCAACCGGCAATGAAGCTTACAGGGATTTGTTGATGGAAATAGAACGCAGGCATCTTGATGCGGTAAGAGAGCTGATTCCCATTGTGCATCAAAGTGCACTGCTCAGCAATGTTAAAAAAAGCTGTAATGAACTCGAGGAAATATGCAATGGCATTTTCCTTTTGAATGAATTGTCGCCAAGAACACTGGACCGGATTTTAAGTTATGGAGAATTGCTGTCGTCACAGATCGTGTGTGCCACCATCGAGGGATCGGCTGCGGTTAAATGGATCGACACCCGGGATGTGATACTAACAGATGGAAACTTTAACAACGCCAGGGTTGATTTTGAAGTAACGAACAGGCACATACGCAAATATGTAGAAGTGAACGGCGGCGAACTTTTTATCATACCCGGATTCATTGGCTCGTTCCAGTCAATTACCACCACCCTGGGAAGAGGGGGCTCAGATTATACTGCCGCTATTTTCGCAGGGGCGCTGCAAGCAGAGCGGCTGGAAATCTGGACAGACGTGGACGGAATGATGACTGCCGATCCAAGGATCGTTTCCAATGCACGGACAATTCCCAAAATCTCTTACCAGGAAGCCATGGAGTTGTCACATTTTGGTGCGAAGGTCATCTATCCCCCTACCATACAGCCGGCACTGAAAGAGCGAATACCCATCTTGCTGAAAAATACTTTTTATCCTGATCATGAGGGAACGCTGATCACAAATGATGCTGTTGGCGACCGCCAGAAAATTCGCGGCATTTCAGGCATTGCCAATATTTCATTGCTGAGCCTGGAAGGAAGCGGGATGGTAGGCATACCCGGATTTTCAAGGCGACTGTTTGAAACATTATCGGCTGAGAAAATAAATGTCATACTCATCACACAGGCTTCGTCTGAACATTCCATTTGCGTGGGGATAGAAAGTTCGCAGACTGACCGGGCAAAAAAGTTAATAGACGACACCTTTACGTCTGAGATCAGGTCGGGTTATATTGAACCACTCACCGTGGAAGAAAAACTCGCCATCGTGGCACTGGTAGGTGACAACATGAAGAACCATACAGGCATCAGCGGGAAAATGTTCGGCGCTTTGGGCAGGAACGGCGTAAACATAAGGGCAATTGCACAAGGTTCTTCTGAAAGAAATATTTCAGCAGTGATCGCCGCTGCAGATATCAAAAAAGCGATCAACGTGCTTCATGAAGAATTTTTTGAAACAACATACAGGCAACTCAATCTTTTTGTGGCAGGTATAGGAAACGTAGGCAGTAAATTGTTGCGGCAGCTTCACCGGCAGCAGCTTCACCTGAAAGAACACCTTGGGCTTCAGCTGCGGATCATCGGTGTGGCCAACAGCAGGAAAATGTTATTCAATGACCAGGGGATTGACATTGGAAATTTCGATGAAGAGTTTAAGAACGCAACTGCAACAGACCTTGCGGTATTCACCAATGAAATCATATCGCGCAACCTGAGGAACAGCGTATTTGCTGATATCACTTCCAGCGAAGATGTGGCAGCTTTGTATGGCCGTTTGTTGAAAAAAAGTGTTTCGGTGGTGGCATGTAACAAGATCGCCTGCTCTTCAGCTTACAGCAATTATCAAAATTTAAAAAGCCTGGCAAGAGAATACAATGCATCGTTCCTGTTTGAAACCAATGTTGGTGCGGGCCTGCCGGTGATCAGTACTTTGTCTGATCTTTTGCGCAGCGGTGACAGTGTTAAAAGGATTGAAGCGGTTTTAAGCGGTACGCTGAATTTTGTTTTCAATAATTACAATGGGGAAAAAACTTTTTCGGAAGTGGTGAAACAGGCACAGGATGAGGGTTATACCGAGCCAGACCCAAGGCTTGACCTAAGCGGTATTGATGTAATGCGTAAGATCATGATCCTTGCCAGGGAAACCGGTGACAGGATCGAGATGGATGATATCGTCAATGATTCTTTTATGCCTCCATCATGCATGGAAGGATCTGTGGAGAAATTTTATGAAGAAATGACCGTGCATGAGGAACATTTTAAAAATCTTTATCTTAAAAGCAGCGAGTCAGGGAAAAAACTGAAATATGTAGCGCAATATGAAAATGGAAAAGCCAGTGTTGGTCTGCAATACATTGATCCTTCTCACGATTTTTTTCATTTATACGGCAAGGACAATGCAGTAACATTTTATACCAGCCGTTATGTTGACCAGCCCCTGGTGATCAAGGGTGCCGGAGCGGGTGCTGAGGTTACGGCATCCGGTGTTTTTGCAGATATTATTAAAACAGGAATAATTTAATTGCACATGCAGGAAGTAAAAGTTTCATGTCCCGCCACTGTAGCCAACATGGTTTGCGGTTTTGATATCCTGGGCTTTGCTGTGCATGAACCTGCGGACATCATTCATCTCAAACGTTCTGAAAAAAAAGGTCTTACCATCAGGCATCTTGATGATTACCGCCTCCCTTTAAACCCACTTCAAAATGTTGCTGGCGTTTCCCTGCTTGAATTGATGCAGGAAATTGATCCGGCCATAGGTTTTGAAATGGTAATCGACAAAAAGATAATGCCCGGCAGTGGCCTTGGCTCCAGTGCTGCCAGTGCTGCGGGGGCGGTGGTGGCCGCTAATTATTTGCTGGGGAATTCCTTTGGAAAAGATGAGCTCGTAAAATTTGCAATGGCTGGCGAAAAACTTGCCTGCGGTGTGAAACATGCCGACAACATTGCTCCGGCTATTTTTGGCGGGGTTACCCTCATCCGCTCGATCTTTCCTCTTGATATCATTGAATTGCCAGGGCCTGAATTATTCGTGATCATGATCCATCCGCAGATCGAATTAAAAACTTCGGACGCGCGCCAGATTTTGCGTAAGCAAGTATTGCTGAAAGATGCAATCAGGCAATGGGGAAATATTGGCGGGCTCATCACGGGGCTCATGAAGCACGACTATGCTTTGATTGGCCGGTCATTGGAAGATGTGATCATTGAACCCATGCGAAGTATTTTAATACCCCGGTTTGATGAGCTTAAAAGATCATGCCTCGCTGCCGGTGCACTGGGAGGCGGGATTGCAGGCTCCGGCCCATCGGTTTTTATGTTCGCAAAAGACAACGCCAGTGCAAACGCTGTAAAAGATGTGATGCACAAAATATATGAACCGCTTGGCATTGAGTTTAATATTTACAGCACCACCATCAATTACCAGGGAGTTCAATTGCTGGAATCAGGCAATGACATTTTTTTTGACGGCTGAGCAGATAAAAAATTTTTTCTCAAGATTCATTATGTTGTACTACAGTCTTAATAAAAATACACCCACTGTTAATTTCAGGGAAGCTACTATACAGGGGCAGGCACCTGATAAGGGACTTTACTTTCCTGAAAAATTTGCAACGCTTCCGGCCGGGTGGATAAATGATATCAGCGATTATACCAATGAAGAGATCGCCTACGAGGTAATTGCTCCGTATGTGGGCGATACGATCCCAGGCCCAGTGCTGAAAGAGATCATCAGTGAAACGATCGATTTTAAGTTTCCATTGCACCCCGTTACCAGGAAAATATTTTCTCTTGAATTGTTCCATGGACCCACCCTTGCTTTTAAAGATGTGGGCGCCCGGTTTATGGCCAGGTGCCTGGGCTTTTTTTTGCGTGATGGCAAACATCAAACTACGGTTCTCGTTGCCACTTCCGGTGATACCGGTGGGGCGGTAGCTGATGGATTTTATGACGTGGAAGGAATAAGGGTAGTGATCCTTTATCCTGCAGGCAAGATCAGCGAGATCCAGGAATTGCAAATAACAACACATGGAAAAAATATTCATGCCATTGCTGTGGATGGAACATTTGATGACTGCCAGAAACTGGTGAAACAGGCATTTACAGATGCAGATCTGGCAAAAAAAATAACCCTTACTTCAGCAAATTCCATCAATGTGGCACGCTGGCTTCCGCAGCAGTTCTTTTATTTTTTTGCATGGAAATACTGGGCTGATAAAAAAAATCCACCGGTGATTTCCGTTCCCAGTGGCAATTATGGAAATATTTGTGCGGGTATTTTATCCATGCTGTCCGGGCTGCCCTATAAGCATTTTATTGCAGCCTGTAATAGCAATGATGTTCTTACGGATTATTTCAAGAGCGGGGTTTACAGCCCAAAACCGTCAGTTGCTACCATCTCAAATGCTATGGATGTGGGCGATCCAAGTAATTTAAAAAGGGTGATTGAATTATTCGGAAATAATATCGGGCGGTTTAAGAAGCATGTGAGCAGCTTTTGTTGTACCGAAGAAATGACAAAGGAAGCGATCAGCCGTGTTCACAGAGAATTCAATTATGTGCTTGACCCGCATGGAGCAGTTGGATTTCTTGGTTTGGAAAATTATCTGAACGAACATCCTGGTGATCAGGGAATATTTTTAGAAACTGCACACCCGGTAAAATTTCCTGAGGTTGTGGAAGCAGTAATTCAGCAGAAGGTCCTGCTGCCTGCCGGGCTTGATGGTATAGTGGGACGAAAAAAAATGATGATCAGGATGGGAGTGGATTATAGTGCCTTTTCTGAGTACCTGTTGTTTCTGAGTAAATAGAGTCAATTAAGTATATAAAGTATCTAAAGTATATAGAGTATCTAAAGTTATGATAATGCATTCAACTCAAGAGTTCAAACAATCAAGCCTTTATACTCTTAAAATGAAAAGGGAGCTAAAAAACCATATAAATTGATGGTCCTACTTTATATACTTTATAAACTTCTATCCGTTCTCTTTTTATTCATTAAATACTTTTCCCGGATCACCTCATACACAGGCTTTTCATATACTTTGCTTTCGAGCCACGAAATGATATCCAGGTACAGGAATGCTCTTGTTTCCAGCCTGTTTCCTTCAAACTCCTTGATTTTATTAAGAAGTTTTTCAAATGCAGGCCTCAGCTCTTTGGATGAGAGCTGGAATGATTTGCGTAAAAAATTAAAGATTTCCTCTTCAACCCTGCTCAGGTTTTCCATCTTTGCCATAAAGCGGTAAACCGATTTGATCAGGTATTCCAGCAATGAAAAGTTTCCAAGTTCATAATGGGTGATGAGGTGAAGCAATCGTGCATAACATTGCAAGTCATTCCTGAGGTCCACTTTCCAGTTGATGATCTCATGCAGGTAATCGATCGTAGTACTGTAATCTCCGGCACCAAAATAAAGTGAGGCGATCTTATAATAGAATACCAGGATCCGGTGACGGTCAAGATGAAGGTGAAATTCTTCTAATTTCTCTTTGATGTATGGAACCAAAAACAATCCCTGTGTAAACGTGCCATCGAGGAAATGCTGATTGATCTTCGCGATATACAGGTATACAAATACCTGGATCCTGTTGTTGTCGTTCAACAACCCTATTTCGGAAGTTGCAAACTCCTCAAACCTTTTCAGGTCGCTTTCAAATTTTGTATAATTCTGTAAGGTGAAATGTGCATTGAGCAGGTTGTGAAGGCCTTTGATATAACTCGCTGTTTCAATTTCGATCATCACCGGCTCCTGTAAAAACAGGTCTACCCAGTGTTGTGTATACCGGTAATACATTAAGAAATCCTGCCTAATGAAAGCATACCAGCTATAGCTTTGATAGAGGTATAATTTTTCATAAAATCCATCCGCGTTTCTGAGATCTTCGGTGATATAACTTTTGAAGTAATTGGTAATTTCCAGTTCATCATTCTCATTTCGCGCGTGGCCATGATTGATATACCAGCTGTACAACCCAAGTGAAAGATTGGATAATTTTGTGATCCTGAATACGTGGTCGTTTACATGATCGGCTTCCGCAATCAACTGATCTGCCCTGTTTTTCAGGCTGCGAGTAATGTGAAGACTTTCTATTTTCTTTTCTAAAAACAGTACCTGCACCAGCAAGCTGATCTGGTTATTGTCACGGGCAGTTTCCTTTATTTTATTCAGTATTTTGAGGCTTTGCAGGTAAAGGCCTTTATTGTAAAGGATTCGTGCATTGTCCAATTGTTCGTGAAGCTGTATGTCAATGTTATTATTCTCCAATACACGAAGGCTTGCCAATACCTGTTTGTACAAATGAGCCTTGATATTTGACAGTTGTTGTTTTTTTATCGAGGTTGTTTTTTTCATCAAAACTTCCTCATCGTATTCATTCATTGCGTCCAGGGCATTGAAAAGCTGTATGATCTTCAAGTCATTGTTCGACGAATTCCGGTTCACATAAAGCTTAAAATTCCGTTTTTCGGACTTTTGAAGGGAATGGATCAATTGAAACAGTATATCTGTCGATCGGT
>JBDUCQ010000130.1:0-7784 GCA_040003385.1 Ginsengibacter sp.
TTTTTTTCTCTTCACGAAGTTGAGGTAAAAAATAATTTTCACCTAATTGAAAGTACGTGGTGATCTTTTCCGCTATGTCGGAAGGTGTTGGTTGAGCGACCAATCCGGTTTTATCGGGAACCATGGAAGCCAATCCTCCTACATTGGTCACGATCATTGGTTTTTCAAAATGATAGGCGAGGGGTGTTACGCCGCTCTGCGTGGCATTGCGGTAAGGCTGTACCACGCAATCAGCCGCGCAGAGATAATATTTCACTTCTGCATCGGCGATAAAACCCGTGTGCAATAATATATCCGCGCTTATCCCGAGATCACGGATCTGTTCGATGTACTTTGACTGATCTTCATAAAATTCTCCTGCAATCAAGAGCCTGATCCCCGCTTTTCTCTCTTTTAAAATCTTCATTGCATCGAGCAAAATATCCAGTCCTTTGTATTTTCTGATGAAACCAAAAAAAAGGATGATTTTTTCTTCCTCTTTGATGTTCAGTTTTTCCCTCGCTTCCTGGCGTGTTACCTTCTCCCCGAAGTTGTCGTACAAGGGGTGGGGAACAAATTTCGCCGGTTTATTTTGCACAATTTTTCCAAGGTCATTCAGCACTTTTTCACTCATGGTGACAAAGCCGTCCACCGGCTTTAAAAAATATTTTGTGAATAAAAGGTCTCCGGCTCTTTTTTCGTGCGGGATGATGTTATCAGCGATGCAAATTATTTTCGTAAAATTATTTTTTTTAACCCTTCTCAAAATTGTTCCAAGGGCAGGCCCCATAAAAGGGATCCAGAATCTTACCACAACCAGGTCTGGCTTAAGTTCCCGTAAACGATTTCCTACACGAACCCAATTCACGGGATTGATTGAATTGATGCAAACCTCGATGTGCAAGTCCTTTGGAGCAAGTTCCATGGAATATTGCGTACTGCCAGGGAAAAGTAAACCCGGGTATTGAAGGGAGAAGGTATAGATCGATGTGTTAAAACCCTGATGTACGAATTCCCTTGCCAGGCGTTCATTGAAAGAAGAAATACCACCGCCGCGCAAAGGATACGCTGATCCGATGATCACAATTTTTTTTTGATGGCTCATGGAGTTGGCGAATTCAGTCCCAGCTTTTCTTCTATCAGGTAAACATTTCTTTCGGCAGAATTGCGGGAGATTAGTTCACCGGTGAATCCCGCAAGAAAAAGTTGTGTTCCGATGATCATTGCAAAAATGGCAAAAAAGAAAAGCGGTCTTTGTGTTAAGCCAGTTTTGTCAAAAAAGAATTTTGATATGGTGAGAAAAATAAAAACTCCGAGCCCGAATAAAAATGCAAAGGTTCCCCACAAGCCAAAAAAGTGCATCGGGTTTTTCCTGAATTTGCCTACAAAAACAATGGATGTCAGGTCTAAAAATCCATTGATGAAGCGGTTCCAGCCAAACTTGGTGACCCCGTATTTCCTTGGCCTGTGCTCCACTATTTTTTCACCAAATCTTCTGAACCCGGCCCACTTGGCAAGCAGTGGAATGTACCTGTGCATCTCACCATACACTTCGATGCTTTTAACCACTTTTTTGCGGTATGCCTTTAAACCACAGTTGAAATCGTGTAAATAAATACCGGATACTTTCCGGGTGGCAGCATTGAATAATTTAGAAGGGATATTTTTACTGAGTGTGCTGTCATATCTTTTTTTCTTCCATCCGCTCACAATGTCAAATTGTTCTTCCAGCACCATTCTTCTCAGTTCAGGTATTTCATCCGGGCTGTCCTGAAGGTCTGCATCCATAGTGATCACCACGTTTCCCCTGGCCGCTTTGAATCCCTCATTCAGGGCTGCACTTTTTCCATAGTTCCGTTGAAACTTGATGCCTTTTATGCATTGGTTTTTACTCCTCAGCATTTCTATCACTTTCCAGGATTCATCAGTACTTCCATCATCTATCATGATGATCTCATAACTGAAATTATTTTGCAGCATCACCTTTTCGATCCAGTCTGACAGCTCGGGTAAAGATTCCGCTTCGTTAATAAGAGGGATAACTATTGATAGATCCATCAGCCGCCGATTTGATTAATGTCCTGCTGAAAAGTATTCGGATTTTTTTTGGTGATCGCTGCACCGATAAGTGCGGCAATGGCACTGAATAACATATAGACCAGTAAAGTTCCTCCGGTCGAAATGACCATGAAATATTTTCTCATACCCTCCATGTATTTATCTGCCTGTTCTTCTGAGAGACTTTTGTTTTGCATTCCCCGCTTCATTTCTTCAAGTGCTTTTTCTTTAAACTCCGGGAAAAGGAATATAAAAAGAATTATAAAAACAACCATGATACACGTCACAACTGCTCCAACTTTAAACCCATGTGCAAAATAATTCCCGAATGTAGATTGGTGATCTATTTGCTTTCCATATTGCCAAACAGATAAAATAATACCTGCAAAAAATATCAAATAACCCAGCCATTGGAAAGCTTTATTGAACTGTTGGTTTGTGAAAGTAATGGCTAAGGTTAAAACAATCAAAATAAGGCTGATGATCAGTCCTTTGACGATGGGAGTAGTAATTTTTGGTTCCATGCTTGAGTATTTATTTCAAAAATAACTGGTCTCCATTGATAATACCAAACGTTTGACCCTTTAATTTTTTCCCGGTGAAGGGCGTGTTTTTTGACTTTGAGTGAATATGTTCGTTGGTAAAAATATATTCTGCTTCAGGATCAAACAAGGTTAAACGTGCAGGAATTCCTTTTTTGATTTCGATCGCAGGCAAATCAAAAATCTGCCTGATATTCGTGGTTTGCATTTTTACGAACGTGGCAACCGGGCATCCGATGCTTCTCAAAACTCCAAACATGCTTTCCAAACCTATCATTCCATTTTTGGCATATTCAAACTCACAGGTTTTGTCATCCCAGTCGTGTGGCTGGTGGTGTGAGCTGATGAAATCGATCATTCCATTCAACAGACCTTCCCTGAGGGCAAACATATCGCTTCTGGTTCTTAAAGGTGGATTAACTTTCAGGTTGGTATCATAATCATGAAGGTCTTCATCACAAAAAAATAAGTGGTATGGTGTAACCGAGCAGGAAATGCTGATGCCTTCCTGTTTTGCTTTTTCAACCAGCTCAAGAGATTTTTTTGTTGAGATACCCGTGAAGTGCATTCTTGAACCCGTGTACTTAACCAATTCTATATCCCGGGCTACGGCTATTTCTTCTGATATCGCCGGCTTCCCGGGCAACCCGAGTTGGGTGGAAATGATCCCTTCATTCATCAACCCATTGCTGCCAATATTCTCATCGTCAGGCACCTGTATGATCGTCCCGTTGAAGGCTTTTACATATTCAAGCGCTTTGAGCAAAATGCCTGACGACTGCAGGGAGTGGGTGCCATCTGAAAATGCCAGTGCACCACTGTTGCGCATGTCATACATTTCGGTGAGTTCAGCACCAGCAACATTCCTGGTGACTGCACCTATTGGGTGGATCCTCACAAGGAGGTCCTTGCTTTTGTGTACAATATATTCCACCTGAGATTTATCATGAACAACGGGTGTTGTATTTGGGACCACCATGACATCTGTAAATCCACCTGCTGCCGCTGCTTTTGATCCTGATTCCAGGGTTTCTTTGTATTCATTTCCAGGGTCATAAAAGTTGGCAAAAAGGTCCATCCATCCAGCTGAAACATGAAGGCCAGGACGTTGTATCACCTGTTCCGCATTCACACTGATACCAGCCTTGATCATCGAAATGATGCCATTTTCAATTAAAATATCGGTAGGGGAGCTAGTGGTTGAAGAAGAAATTATAATTGCATTCTTGATTAAAACCTTCATTAGGTTCAGAAAATATTTGGTTGCGCTAAGATAGGAGTAGTTTTTTGATATTTATCATGATACGGAGATGAGTCAAATTCTGATGGCGGAGCTATCCTACAACCGGTGATCCAGCATGATATAAACTATTGCAGCGATCGCAATTACGGATGATATGATCATGAGGATATGAAGCAGGGCTTCGTTGCCGTTGGCTGAAGGCGGGTTTGTTTTTGGCATCGCATGAAATTTATGCAGATCAATCGGCCTTTTGCATTTGTTTACTCTTACAAATCGGCTTGCTCAACAGCAGCACTATTTGTTGAATTTTTTTATCCGGATTCACATCAAAATTTTCAATATCCTCCCAAACTTTTAAAAAAACATTGATCAGAAATTGTTCAGCCAATTCTTTGCTGTCTGTATATTGACTGATAAAACCAAATACTTTTGGCGAGTATTGATCATACAAAAATTCAATTCTTGGATCATACTCCAAAGACTTTCCAGGCATATTTGAATAGGTTAATCTCCATTCTGATGGTTTAGAAAGGTCGCCACTTTTGGTATAATACATCAAGGGTAATCATTTATAAAGCTGGTATCTAAGATCAGACCAGATTGATAGTAGGAGTTGTGTAATTATAGATAAGATTTACATAATTCACGTATTACACGCTTATATATCTTCCAGTGAAGTCCTGTTCTTGTTTTTCATTGCTTTAAAGAAAGTAGGCGTGACCCCTGTTATCTTTTTAAATTGGCTGGAAAGATGACCAACACTACTGTATTTAAGCACAGATGCTATCTGGGTGATATTGTATTCATCGTACATCAGTAGTTCTTTCACTCTTTCTATTTTGTGAGAGATGATATAATGCTCTATGGTGATACTTTCAATTTCAGAGAACACATTTGATAAATAGGTGTAATCGTATAAAAGCTGCTGGCTGATATACTTAGAATAATTAGTATCAGGCATTTTCGAGCTTTCGTGAACCATCTGGATGATGACCGCCTTTATTCGTTCTGTAAGAATCGCCTTCCTGTCTTCCATCAGTTCAAAATCCCATTTTAGAAGCGCTGCCCTGATCTCCTCTTTTTTTGGTGATGTAAGCATTTCTGAAAGATCCACCTCGCCCAAAGACACGAGGTTGTATTTGATGCCAAGATTTTCCAATTCTGACTGTACTATTTTCTTACAACGGTTGCTCACCATATTTTTAATGAAAATCTTCATTCCTGTTTCAATTTTAAATCCTGACAGCCTGTTACAGATGATCCCATTTTTCCCCAATGACGGAAGAAATCAAATAAAAAATTTCCTCCGGGTCTACAGGCTTACTTATGAAATGAACGGCACCCATCTTTTTCAGCTCAATTGCATCTTCTACCTGGCGGGAAGTGGTGTAAATGATCACCGGGATAGAAAGCAACCTCGGATCGTTCCTGATCTCTTTAAGGCATTTTCTTCCATCGAAACGTGGCATTCTTAAATCCAAAAAAATATAATCAGGTAGTTGATTCTCTTCGTTTTTAAGGATTGACAACGCTTCCAGCCCATCGCCGGCCGTAATACAAACAATATTCTCATCTACCTCTTTGGCAGATTCAATGAACAATTCCCTGTCATCGGGATCATCATCGACAATCAGCAATATGAACTTGTTTTTCATACCAAAAAATAGGATTGTTTCGCAGGTAAAATTATATAAAAAGAAGCCCCTTTATTTTTTTTGCTCTCGGCATAAATTTTTCCGTGATGATTGATCACTATTTTTCTGCACAAGGCAAGTCCTATTCCCGTTCCTGAATACTGTACAGGATCGTTCAAACGGTGAAAAATTAAAAAGATATCTTCTGCAAACTGAGGATCAAATCCGATCCCGTTATCATTGTAAACTATTTCATAATAATCATACGAAGGATGGAGTCCATGATTTTGTATTGCAGCAGGTGAGAGCATTTTAGATGAGACATTGATGACAGGTTGGATTTCATTGATTGTGAATTTCATTGAATTGCCCAGGAGATTATAAAGCACCTGATTGATCTGTACGGGTATCGCTTCGATAGTGGGTAAACCTTCCTGATGAATGATCACTTTCCTTTCCTGGATAACCAACTCGAAATCCTTCAGCACATCAGCAAAAATTTTATTCAGATCGGTATTTACGAATTCATACTGGGATTGTGTTATTCTAGAAAAATTAAGAACATCGCTGATGAGTACTGACATCCTTGCGGCTGCATTTTTTATTTTATCAATTAAAATTTTAGCTGCTTCAGGAAAATCCTTCTGGTGCCTCTTTTTCAAAAGTGTGGTGAAGGTTTGAATTTTGCGCAATGGCTCCTGCAAATCATGTGAGGCGATGGATGCAAATTGCTCCAGGTTTTCATTTGAATTTTCAAGATGAGTGATTGTTTCGGCAAGCGCTTTTGTGCGCACGTTCACCTGCCTCTCCAATTCCTGGGAAAACAATTTTTGGTCATGAATATCAGAAGATGTTCCCACCCATAAGGTAATTTCCCCTTTTTCATTTTTAATCGCTGTTGCGCGAGAGATGTGCCACCTGTATGCCTGGTCAGAATTTCGTTTCAAAAGAGATTCAAAATAAAAATCTTCTCCTGTTTCCAGTGAACATTTCCAAACCTGGTTGCGTTTTTCAAACATGTCAGGATGAACAATCGTTTTCCATTTCCAATCCCTGGCTGCCTCATCTACACTCATGCCGGTATATTCATAGAATCGTTTATTATAAAAGCTATAAGGACCATCGGGTGATGCCGCCCATGCAATTTCAGGTATTGTTTCCGCCATCCTTCTGAACCGTTTTTCACTTTCCTCAATTTTTTTATTGGAAATTGACTGGGTCGTAATGTCTTGTAATGTTCCATTGAAACGAAAACAAGCGTTCTCACTGTTAAACCATGCCTTTCCTTTGGCTCTGACGATCCGTTCCCTGCCAGTCTCAGGATGAACAATTGTAAATTCAATATCATAATTACCCCCAGACTCAAATTGCATAGCGTACCTGATGGCATCTATCACACGTTGCCTGTCATTTTTAGCAATAACAGCAAGGGCTAAAGAAAGTTCTAATTCTTCCTTAGCGGGGAGACCATACCAATCTTTTAACCTTTTGTTGCCTGTAAATTTATTTGTATCCGGATCAAGATCCCAAGTGCCGAGTTCAGTAGCCTCAATGGCAAACTGTAGCTGATCATTGCTTTCTTTCAACAATTTTAGCGTATTGACTTTATCTGTTGTTTCCGTACAGGTTACGAGTACCCCACCTGGTTTACCAAATTCATCCATTACCGGGCTGTAGCTGAACGTCCAGTATACATCTTCAATTTTGCCATTCCGGTAAATGGGAATCAGCTGGTCTTCGCTCCATGTGCCTTCACCGCCCGTTAATACATTATCGATGAGTGGTTTGATGAGTTCCCAGATTTCAGGCCATGCCTGTTCTGCCTTCATCCCCAGGATCGAAGGATGTTTCCCGTTTGTTCCCAGGCTTGGACGATAAGCATCGTTATAAAAACAAATCAAATCGGGCCCCCACCATAAAAACATGGGGAATTTGGAGTGCAGGAGTATACCCAGTGCGGTACATAAACTTTGTGGCCAGCTTTCAGGATTGCCTAGGGGAGTTTGAGACCAGTTTTTAGTACGGGTAAGTGCCCCCATTTCACCGCCGCCCTTAAGAAATTGAATTGAATTTCCCATTTGCTGAACCATATAAATATTCGGCTAAAGTACAGCGTTCATTATAAAATATCGTTCCCATTCCTATGATTTATTATTTATAAAATACACACGTTATATCCAAATTCCAAAACCGGCGCAACTGCTTATATCAAAAGATTTTTTCGTAACAAGATTGTATAATTATTATGGTTAATTATGCAAAATAGTATTTCATTTTATTTTTATCATTGAGCTGTACCCGTGCATGTTTTTCACAGTTGACCATACC
>JBDUCQ010000131.1:0-7711 GCA_040003385.1 Ginsengibacter sp.
CCTATATTTTAAAACGGGTCAATGACAATGATTTTTTTTATTATATAGAATCATCCCTCCCATGGCCACTCAGCAACAGGGATGCGATCATTCATTTAACCATGATCCCTGATACAGTGCATCATGCCCTAAAAATCAATGCATACAGTGAACCTTCTTACATGTCTAAAAAGGATGGGCTGGTAAGAATACCGTTTTCAAAAGGGAGCTGGTATGTTACCGAAACAGCCAATAAATTAAACATTGATTATACATTTGAAGTAGACCCCGGAGGGACCCTTCCTGCATGGCTCGTAAATATGCTGGCAGACAAAGGACCTTATGAAAGCTTTTTAAAATTGAAGGAAAAACTGGTTCAATGAGGATGGAATAAAATGGACCAGGAAATGTTTTCGCCTGTGATCATGACTTTCTTTTCCAGGAAATAATTTCTAAAAATTTCTTCGCCCTTGCATTATTATGCCTGATTGTAATGTTGTTCACAAAAATGATGACTAAGCCGATTAAGAACATAATGCCAAGCGGTATAAACAAAAGATAAATTGGGGGGTAAGTCATTTAAATAATTGATAGACACTATCTATGCAATTATGTGTCCACAAATGACTTTATTGCTTATTTTATAAACTATTATATTAAGTGTTAGATCTCATGCCACTTGTTGCATTTACATAATAAAAACCTCCTGCGCTTACCATTAAGCAAAGCAGGAGGTTTAACTGAACAATCAAAATACGCACAACCCTCATCGAAGTTTTTGGTACGTGGAAAATCTAACGTTGTAACACTATTTTTTGTTCTGTTATACCGGTTGCAGTTTTCAACCGGCTTAAATAGATTCCTGCAGGTAAAGTACCTGCACTGAATTTCACCTGCTGTATCGTTCCTTTTTGCCTAACTCCATCAAATAAGTTTGCCACCCGCTTTCCGGAAACATCGTAAACCGATAAGTTTGCCGGTCCCGTATCAGAGACCCTGAATGACAGGTCAATACTATTTGAAAATGGGTTTGGCGAAGCAGTCAGAATTTGTTCCGGTAATTTGCCCTGCATCATCACGGATGTACGTGCTGCAACTAAATTCTCAACACATTTTCCAAGTGTGGCGCCTTTATCAATGAGTGCCGGGGCTGCAGAACGGTCAACACAAATATTTTGGCCTTTGAAACATACCTGTATCTTCTCTTCCTTTTTATTTTCGTTACCACATAAAAATTCAGGCAAGGCAGCATAAAGAGCTTTTGCTATAAGGTATGCATTGGCACCATGGTAATTGGTGAGAACCACAATAGTCATTTTACGGTCCGGCTGGTAAAACATCACAGAACGGTAACCTGGTGCAACTCCGTCATGACCAATGAAATCAATAGTTTCGCTCATACGGGTACTTTTAAAAATTCCATAACCAAGGTGATCCCCGTCCCTGTCAGTTGTGGAAGGAATTGATTTCATCATAAGGTCAATTGTTTCTTTACTGGTAGCGCGGCCTCCAAAAAGTGCATTTCCCCATTTTGCAAGTTCTTCAGCATTGGAAACAATGCCACCGCTTGTGAATGCCAATGAAACAATTGCATCCATAGGAAACCGATAAATGTTGGTATATGCATCAGGGAATGTAGGCTGGCCAGTAAACTGAAACACCGGGTTAAAAGCGCTGATGTTATCATGCGGGGCGGCAAGTGCTTCACGATTTCCATGCGCTTCACGTCCTCCCAGGTACATTGATGAAAAGTGAAGCGGATCAAAGAATCGTTCGCGGAAATGTTGTTCTATGGGTTTACCCGTTGCAGATTCTACGATGGCTCCAAGTAAAATATAATTTGTGCTGGAGTATCTCCTTTCCGCTCCCGGTGTATTGATCTGATGAACAAAGGATACCATCTCATAAGGAGTCCATATGTGTGTAGGTGCAAATGCAACAGCAACCTGCAGCTGAAACTCATCGGTATAATCAGAAAAACCGGATTCATGTGCAAGCAACTGACGTATGGTTACAGACGTGTTCAGTCCGGGATTAACAACAGGCAATGCTGCCAGGTATTTGGTGATCGGGTCATCCAGTGAGAAGGCCCCGCTACCTGCCAGTTCAATCACCAACGGAGCGGTGAAGGTTTTGGTAACGCTGTAGATGCGTGAAAGTGTTGGAATTGTAAAAGGGGTGCCACCAGCAAGAAGATTATTTTGTGCATCAACATTGCGTGCAGCATATCCGGCTGCGCCGTTCCATTCTGCCAGGGCATCCACATTGATTGCCGCTGAGATACCGCCTACAAATGGATTGTTCGGATTGTTCTGAAAGCTGTCCAGTATCTTTTGCAAATGCGCCTGCACCTGGGGTGTAAATCCCTGGCCATGAACAAAAAAAGTAAAACCAGACAGGAAGATGAATAACAAGCTGTGAAGGGAAATGTTCTTTTTCATGATGATAATTTTTTTTGATTTAAGGATTGTGTGCCTGAATAAAACCGGAAACAGGCACAAAATATTGAGTAGGAAAGGGAAGTTCAAATGGATAAATGCAATGGGGATTGTGATGGTTGCGGCATTCAATACTAATCCCCTGGTGTGTTCATAAAGTATGGAAACATACCATTAAAGAGATCTGGCTACATTAACGTCTCGATTATTGCAAAACAAAAATTTTGAAGATGCATTTTCTGCGGTTTTCCCTGGATGCAGATGAACCGTTTGGAGCCCTGTGCTTATATTTATACTTCATTTCACTACTTC
Organism: Ginsengibacter sp.; assembly: GCA_040003385.1. Taxonomy (GTDB): domain Bacteria; phylum Bacteroidota; class Bacteroidia; order Chitinophagales; family Chitinophagaceae; genus Ginsengibacter. Next base: position 2,730 of record JBDUCQ010000131.1, read on the forward strand.
AAGGGATGTTGACAGCTTCACTTCTATGAAAAAAATATATTTAATTCTTCTTGGTATTATTGTTATTTGTATAGGTGCCTATTTTTATCTGCGTTTCCGCGTCCTGAAGGCTAAAGATTTTAAACCTGAGGTATCCAAAGCAAGGTCTGTGACCGATCTGAGACCTGCGATCATTGCAAAGCTTCAGCAAATGGTGAAGGACGGTTCCGATGGCCTGTATTATTTATCAGTTGAAAAAGTTGAACCCCATGTGCTCACATCGTCATTTGACATGGCAAATGCATCAATTATCCCTGATTCCCAGGCAATCAGAAAGTTAGACAGTGCTCAAAAATTACCTGATGACCTTTTTAAGATCTCATTTTCAAAATTGCACATTACAGGGCTGGTGATCAATGATTTCCTTTCAACCGATCACCTGTCACTAAACCAGGTTTCTATCACTGACCCGGTCATTGAAGTGTATCATAAAAAGAGGGCTTACAATGAAAGGCAGCGGGAAATGCATGCCAATTCCACGTTGTATCAAAGGATCATGAAGACAATGCGAAGTATCGTGGTCAATAAAATAGAATTGATAAATGGAACTTTCATCAATCACGATCTGACTAAAAAAAAATCAGCGAATATCATCCGGGAAATTGCTATACACCTGAAGGATGTCCGTATCGATTCCAGCACCCAGTATGATCAGAAAAGGTTTCTTTTTGCAAAGAAGGCCCATATTGTAACGACTAATTTTTCCTCCCGTACACCAGACAGTTTGTATATGATTAAATGTGGATCTATTGACATCGCCGTGCCGGGCAATGACATCACAGTACTCAATTTTGAGATTCGTCCGCGATTGAATAAAGAGCAATTTGAGAAGCACCTTACAGCCAGGGAAGAAATGTACGACGTCAAAATCCCCAACTTCACATTAAACAATATCAGCTGGTGGGAACTAACGAACAATGAATCTGTTTTGGCAAAATCTGCGGAGATCAATTCTCCCACTCTCAATGTATTTCTCGACAGGTCGCTGCCATTCCGCAAAGTGAAGCCCAATACTTTTCCCCACCAGGCATTAATGAAAATCCCAATACCAGTTTCGGTTGCTGACATAAATATCCATCATGGATCGGTTACTTATTCTGAATACAATCCCGGTATGGAAAAAACGGGGACCATCTATTTGGATGAAATAAACGGGAAAGCAACAAATTTTACAAATATCCCTTCACAAATAAGGCTGCACCCGCTTTTTACTGTTAAGATCAACGCATTATTCATGCGTAATATCCCGATGAACACAACATTTAATTTTGATCTTGCAAAATACAAAACCGGAAATTTCAAGATGGATTTTGACATTGGAAAAATGGATTCTTCTAACCTGAATAAATTTATAGGACCGTTGGGTGAGTTCATGATCAAAAAAGGAACATTGCAAAAAGGGGTTGCTCATATTGAAGGTGATAATTTTAAGACGTCTGGCAAAGGTGAGTTATTGTACAGAGATTTGTACGTGGTGGGACTTAAAAAAGATCATGACAAACCCAATAACATTAAAAAGAAAAGCATCACCAGTTTTTTAGGAAATGTTCTGCTGGTAAAAAATAATAACCCTTCAAAAAATAAGCCACCTAGAATGGTAGACCTTACTTTTGACAGGGACAGCAAAACAACTTTTTTAAGCTTTGTGTGGAAAACAATGCTCACCGGTATTTTGGAAACAGTGGGACTGCCTAAAAGTTTTGCCAATAAACCTTATTGACCGGCAAATTTTAGAGGATTTTAATTCATCTTTTCCAGGTATGATCTCTATTCTAATTGCATTTTTTTCATGATGGCTTTAACCCGTGGTTCGTTCCTTATCGGTTCTAAAACGGGGTCCACTTTTAAAAACACCACGCTCACTTCCCTCATTTCATAAGCTTGCTCGATACGGGAAAGAGCATTTTGGTAATCTTTTAAAACAATATAAACACCCGCTAAGTTGTAGGGCAACTGGTTTGGATTTTCAGTTAAGGTTTTCCTGAGTTCCTGATTCGCCTTAACAATATCTCCACTTAAAGCATATGCATAACTGAGCAGGCTGCCCTGGTATTCCTGGAATGATGAAGGGCCGGATGTTGGCAATTCCTGTATCAGTTTCATTGCCTCGGAATAATTTTTTTTCGCCAGAAGAACATGAGCCAAAGTGGATTTAGCAAGGTCGTACTTCGGATTCAGGACAAGGGTTTTTCTAAGCTGACTCTCGGCAGAATCCAATCTATTGGCAAAATAATAATTTCTTCCTAACACATAATTCACCTGTATAGAAAGTGGATCAAGCCGGAGAGCTTTTTTTATTTCATTAATACCTTTTTCATAGTTACGAGGCACCTGTACGAAATAATTGCCATAATATATGTGAGCAAGCGAATAGTTGGGATATGATGTGGTAACTTTTTCAAGGGTACGTGATGCATATTCAAAGTCGTAATCAAACACTGCCTTGATAAAGGCACTGGTGGTAATTGCTTCACCAAGTGTACTGTCAATCAACAGTGCTTTATTTACGTAATCACTAGCAATCGGCATTGCCACGAGCTGAGACAATCCTTTCAGGTTATAGGTATAACAATCAGCAAGTCCAACATACGCGAGCGCGTAGTCTGGGTCCAGTTCTATCGCTTTTTTGTAATTGGCCTCGGCACTGTCATAACCTTCGGGTGATCTTTTGTCCCAGAAACCCCGCCCCTTCCGATAGAATTTGTATGCGTCCACATTGTCGGTATAACGCTTTGAAAGTTCTTTTTTTTCCTCTGTTGTTAGTTTTGTTTTTAGGGCATTCACAATTTGTATTGCTACTTCTGTCTGAATATCAAATACCTGGACGATATCTTTATTAAAATCGTCAGCCCAGATCGTTTTTTCAGTTTTACAATCTATCAATTGCGCAGTAACACGTAACCTGTTTTCTATTTGCTGGACGCTGCCCATCACAATGGAAGTTACACTTAGTTCTTCCCCGATTTCCTTCAAACTTTTATTTGAATTCACATACCTGTTCGAGGACCTATTTGAGATCACTTTGATCTCTTTTATTTTAGAAAGACGTATAAGAATATCTTCCACCAACCCTTCTCCAAGGTTGTCTTTGTTGCTGCCAAATATCTTAAAAGGTAGAATGGCAATTGATTGCTCGCTGCCAGCAAAATGATTTTGCCGGGAGTAATACCGGTACATTATGAAAGACAGGATACCTAAAACTAAAGATGCAACGATTATAAGTTTCCCCCTTTGGGATGTGTTCTGCAATTTGCCTTCAATCTGTTTTTTCCGGGGCACGATAAATCCATCATTTGCGATGGCAAAAACCTCCATGGGCTCATCAACATTTTTAAAATGAAACCGCCCAACCGGAACGCTTTTGAATTCCTGTTGATTTTTTATTTTACTATTGATTTCTGTAGAAAAAAGTACGGAGCCTGCTATACTCAATGATTGAATCCTTGATGCCACATTTACCCCATCACCAAAAACTTTACCGCCTTCAAAAAAAATTTCTCCAACATGTAACCCGACACGTAGCGGAACTTTTGGTTCCATTTGCAGTTGCCTCTGCAACTCCATCGCACAGCGGATCGCCTGGGTTGCACTTTGAAAAGTACAAAGGCTGCCATCGCCATAGTCATTAAGAATTTCCCCGTCGTGGGATGTGACGAATTGTTTTAAAACTGAAATATAACGCTGAGTAGCCACCACAGCCTCCTGCTCATCCTTCTGCATCATGGCGGTATAACCGACAATATCAGTAAAAAGTATAGCAGCAAGCCGGCGGTTTTGATTTTGCATGACAAGCAAGAAAGCACCTTTAATTTAAACAAATTTTCCGGGAATACTATCTTCTGGATGTCGATTTTGAAAATGTCAATCGCTTCAGTCTTACATGGATTTAATAAATGCACCTATATTTTGGGTCAATTAAATGCACCGGGTAACCTGTATTCTATGGAAATCATATTAACAACCAGCTTACTGGCTGATAATCTTTCAAATAAATATGAAATGTAAAAAAGTGCAGTATTGCAAATCAATTAATTAACTTTAATGAACACAATAAATTCACTCTAACGAATAAATAGCCATCAATTCAAAGTGAAGAATACATTATTATTTTACATCTGCGTGTTCCTCCCGCTCCTGTTGATTGTTAATTTTGCACAGGCCCTTGGCCCATCATTTTTTGGTGCCTTCTTATTCATCTATGTTTTTTTATACCGTCCAACCCTGGATGTAACAAGGCTTGTAGACAAAGGTGTGATCAACAGAATGGATTTCTGGAAAACTTTCTTTTTATTTAGAAGAACGAGTAAATATTTCAGGCAGCTCTATTTACCATAAAGTTGAGGCCTGCGGTAAATTTCCCTTAACAGTTATTTTGTTTTTTTTGCAGTAAAGGTTCCATTTGGTTGTATGGAAAGCATTTCTATAACATCACCCTTATTGTCGAGGTTGAACTGCACAGTAAAACCCGTTAAACTTTTTATTGTAAAAATATTGTCGCCAATTGCAGCCAATGTATACTCCGGTTGGCCTGGTACGATCAAATGCAGGGAAGCATCCGTAACATTGACTTTGAGCGTCATGCCGTTAAGTTCATAATCGCCTGCATACTTCTGCAAATTACCAGCAGTTATTTTTATTTCTTTTGGATCCTCCGGGGTTGCAGGAATTTTAGATTCTATATTTAAAGCAACATCACCCTGGCCGGTGGCTTTTTTTGCAGCGGCAATATTACGCAACGCCCCATTTATTTGCGCATCAGAAAACTGTTTGATGAAAGCGGGAAGGTCATCCCTGAAATGGAGAAGAATTCCCGCTTGTTTGTTAACATCATTTATATTTTTTGTTTTTATCAATGCATTTTCCAGCGATGGCAGCATATTGAACCTCGCATTGATTCCTTCACCGTTGAATTTGTTATAGATATAATTATAGGAACTCTCATC
>JBDUCQ010000029.1:0-25287 GCA_040003385.1 Ginsengibacter sp.
TGACAGTAATCATGCTGAAATGAAATATTTGGAGTCAATCGGTACAATTACAAAGTGGCAGGAAGCCCGGTTCAGGCGTAAAGATATAGTACGTTATGCTGAACAATGGGGTTTAGATCCGCATTCCCCTTTAGCGAGGGTGGCAGGTCATCGCACGTGGTTAACCTGGGCTGATATTCCCTCTCATAGTATGATATACTACAGTATAGTCAAAATCTGTCCTCCGCCATATAATACTATTTGCCCGTGATTTTCTATTAGTGGGTTAAATAACGGGTAAGCATGTACGAAACCAGACAAGTACTTCATAGCACTGCTGTATCCTCCTCGATTGAAGGAATAGGACCTTCTGGTCCCGGTTTTTTGTTAGTGTAAAACCATTTTCGGACAGAAAATTTCGCCCTGGCATTTAATAATTTTCTTGATTCTAGCAACCTGATAAGATTGTGTTCCAGGTAATGCTGGAACGGAACAAGGGCAGCAATCAGCACTATTTTAACCATCCATAACTTAAGAGGTTCATTGTGCACCACTTTTGAAAGCAACGTATTGTCTATGACCAGCACAATAAATTCAAATAAGGAGATAAAGAAAAAATATCCAAGCATCCTGATGGTAACTTTTGATACGGGGAACATGCCTATGATCAGCAAGCTGAGAAAGACTACGGAGATCACTATGCTGATGGCCATGTATTGCACATCCATTTGATTATTCAGCCGGAGTTGTTCCTGGCGCAACACCTCATCGTGATTTCTTTTTTCCCTGTCGATCCCAAGCAATGCCAGGGCACTTGCTTCCGAAAGTTTTAATAAGCTGTCTTTATACTGGCTTGCCTGGATGGAATAATTGAAAGCTTGCTGGTAATCGCCCTGTTGTTGGTATAACTTACTGAGCTTTGCTGAAACAGGAGCAATTTCTTTTGCATCATTCATTTTTTTGCTGACCGTCAAAACCTTTAAATTATAAGCGATCGCATTGGGCACATCATTTAACATCGTATATGATTCTGCGATCTCCCTGAAAATAGCCCGACTTAATTTCTCTCCAAACTGGCTAACTAGGTCGTTTTCTGCAAGCTTAAAATAATGGAGTGCAGAATCAGGCTTTTGCGAGTATAAAAATACCTGGCCTCTCGTGCGGTAATAATTTGCTATGCCGAGGTTCAGGATGCTTTCTTTTACATCAGGTTGGGAATCGAGATAAACCAATGCACTGTTATTTTTGTTTGTATCTACGATCATATAGTAGTAAAACATCAGCGTTTTGGCCTGTAGAATATATTTATAGTATCGCAGGGAGTCCGACATTTCAATTGCCTTGTATATAAATGGCTTCAGATCAGTGATACGTGCCAGGTCATAATAATCTCTTATTAAACCTTCTCCATAATTATTTTCCTTATTTAATTCAAGGCTTTTTTTAAGTTCTTCCTTTGCCAGTTCATCCTTCCCAAGGCTGTGATACATTTCAGCGACGCAATGATAAATTACTGATTGTAGTGGAACCGATTTAATCGTAAATGCAATATCAAATGCGTTGATATAATTCTTATAGGCGGATATTGCTTCAGCTTTAGCCTCGTAGCTGTTTCCCAGTTCAATATAGACGATAGACTTTATTGAATCTGATTTTATATTCGGGATCTCGTTTACTGCGAGTTGAGCATTGGTCAACGCCTTATCATTCTGTCCTCTTTTACTGAGCAGGTTTGCCATACGTGAATAACCGATGGCTACATAATCATAACGATTTTGACTCTTCGCGTAGTCGATCCCTTTTTGTATAAATTCAACCGTTTTATCAAAACTTTCTGCTGATGCCAAAGGTGATATATTGGTAACAGCTTCTCCAAATAAGGTGAGAAGGATCAGGTTGTTATTATCAGACAGGTCTGCCAAAATTAATTGTTGATGCAGAACGCTGTCTCCCTGACGGTTCAGCTGGTATGTATAATACAGGTCTGCAAGTTTACCGAGCGCAACAACTTTTTCCGAATCTGTAGTTTTATTGTTGCAGATGATACATAAACTGTCAAGTTGCTTTTTAAATTGACCCTGACAAAAATTTTTTGCAAATAAAGTGATGAGGAGGATGATTACGATTCTTATCATAGCAGATAACCATATTAAAATACGATTTTTTTAACGAATTACTGATGAATCATTCGTTTGATCTGTACACCAGTGTACGCAGGGAATAACGGTTCGAGCTGACCCCATTTGACAGGCAAATTTTTTGCAATCTTGTATTGAAACGCAATTATACAAATATCAGACACACACTTTCATCTTGTAGTGTTTTGACTTACGAAGATTAATATTTTAAACAGCATTGTTTGTATCATTTGGACAAAACACTACCACAAAATTTTCTCCCAGTTGATTGAAAAAATTAAACACAAGATCTTGTAGTTTTTATTCTTTCATTACGGGCAACTCTATGTGTGTGGGGTACTGCGGGGTAAAATAAATCCTGTGCTCTGCTTTGATGTAATCGCTTTCATTCGCTTCAAAAATATTGGCTATATATTTTTGAGGGTTGCGGTCTATAACAGGAAACCAGGTACTTTGAATCTGTATCATCAGTTTATGTCCTTTTTTGAAAACATGATTGACCTGGTGAAGATCGATCACAAATTCTTCCGGTTTATTCGGGATCATGGGTTCAGGCTTTTGAAAACTTTTCCTGAATCTCCCGCGGAAAGCTTCCATCGCAACCGGCAGCTGGTACTGGCTCATCAATAAATTTTTTTGATCGTGATCAGGATATACGTCGATCAGCTTTACGATCCAGTCTGCATCTGTGCCGGTTGTCGAAGCAAATAAATGAGCAGTGATCTTGCCGGTTACGACCAGTTCAGTTGTCATTGAATCACTCATAAAACTTACAACGTCGGGCCTTGAATACACAAATCGCTGATCTTCTACATGCCATGAACGCCAGCGGCTTCCTGCACCGTAGGTAGCTTCTATAGGAGGCGTTCGATAAGGTACAGGGGTAGAAGGGTCACTAATGAAAGATGTATAGCCATTCCCGGCGGCTGGTGGTTTAGAGAACGAACATTTGGTATTGGCACCTGCATATAAATTCTTGTTGATGGCTTCTTTTGGAGGCCAGGTAGTATAGGTCTTCCAAATATTTGTTCCTGTTTGGAAACAAGTTGCTTCATCAAATTTCCCATCACCAATACCTTTCAGCCAATAGTCAAACCATTTTTTTTGAAGCTCCTTGAATCTCTCAGCTGTGGCGCTTTCAAATGAAATCTTACCCAGGCTGTCGGCTTTGAGTCGTGCCCATTGTCCATGGTTCCATGGCCCCAGCACGATAAAATTCCTGTTAAAACTGTCTTTCTTTTCCATATGCCCGTACATAAGTTGCGGACCATTGATGTCCTCCTGGTCGTAGTATCCGCCAACATGCAGTTGCGGAATTTGGGGGTAGCGAATATAGCTCAAAGGCGAATTTGATTGCCAGAAAGCATCATAATTCGGGTGTGCCACAAAATTATCCCAGGTTGGGATCTTATGATGAAAATATTTGGCATTCACATTTTTTAGGGAGCCCAGCTGCAGGTACCAGTTATAAAGGTCAAATTGCGGGAAGGGGAAATTACTGTCTGTGGTTTTATCAAATTCAACCTCGTAACTATATTCCATCCCATAGCTTAAACGGAAGGCGCCATTGTGATGAAAGTCATCGCCTAAAAAAAGATCGCCCATACATGCCTGTTCGGAGGCGGCCTTCAATGCAGGGTGGGGATCAACAGCACCAACAAGGGCCAGCCATCCGGGGTAAGAAATCCCGTAGATACCCGCTTTACCGTTATTGCCTTTCACATTTTTTACCAGCCAGTCTACAGTATCATAAGTGTCTGTACTTTCATCAACTCCTTTACTCGTATTGTGTATAAGTGGCTGGTGAATTTGCATATTCCCCTCACTTTTGTATTTGCCCCGGATGTCCTGGAAAACAAATATGTACCCTTCCTTTGCCATATTTGCAAAGTATATCTGCGATGGAATATCGATCGTCGTATCAGTGTCCTTCCCGAAGTTCGCTCCATAAGGTGTACGCTGGATCAATATGGGCAAATTGGAAGTTTCCTTTGCTGGGCTAAGGATCAGCGTGAACAATTTTACACCATCACGCATTGGGATCATAACAGTCGATCTCCGGTAAGGAGTTGACTGGTCCTGTGCAATAATTGCATTTAACGTACACAAAACAAATAAAAATAGGTAAAGTAACTTTTTCATTATCTTTTTTTAGGTAAAAATTTTACTAAAATATAACTCAGGCAAAGGTTCACTAAAAATAGATTTAATTTGAAATGAAATGACAGTTAAGCCTAAATATTATTCACAAATAAAACCACCTGGCTGAACGATTTCGGTTACCTTGAACATTAAATTTTTGTAGTGTTATATCCACATCTTAAGGTATACAATAAAGAAGATGTTCTCATACTCACCAAATTGAGAAAATTCGAAACCAAGCTGGGTGAAAGGATCAGCTGTGCCTCTGAAAAAAAATCGATTGAGCATGTTTTAGGAAATTCACCCTGTAAATATATTTTATTCGGAATCCCTGAAGACATCGGCGTTAAAGCCAATGAAGGAATTGGAGGAGCCGATTCGGCATGGTTTGCTTTTTTATCTGCATTTCTGAATACTCAAAGCAATGATTTTCTTAGTGGGGAAGGAATATTGTTGCTTGGCCATTTTGATTTTACTGATCTAAAAATGCTGATCGAATCCAATGCCGCAACATCTGAAGAAAAGGTAGAGGCATACAGGCATGCGGTTAATTTAATTGACGAAGAAGTTGAAAACCTGGTGAAGGCGATTACTCAATTTAAAATGATCCCGGTGATCATTGGTGGTGGTCACAACAATGCATACCCTGCAATCAAAGGCGCATCCAAGGGATTACACAAAGCAGAACTGCTTCCTCTGGCACAGCTCAATTGCATAAATTTAGACAGTCATTCTGATTACAGGCCTGAAGAAGGGAGGCACAGCGGCAATGCATTCCGGTATGCTGAAGAAGATGGGTATCTTAACAAATACTGCATTATAGGATTACACGAAAATTACGTACCCCAGAATGTGTGGATCGACATCACAAAAAACCCCTTCATCGATTACATCACTTATGAAGACATCTTCATTCATGAAAAAAGAAATTTTATCCAGGCAGTTGCACATGCAACCGGCTTCACCGAAGAAACCTATACAGGAATTGAACTCGACCTTGACAGCATTGAGAATGTTTTGAGCAGCGCTTCAACTCCCTCAGGCATCTCAGTGCTCCATGCAAGGCAATTCATGAATTTTGTGGCTACCGATGCTAAAATTGCGTATGTACATATATGTGAAGGTGCAACCAGCCTGGAGAATGAGCGAACCAGTGAAGATACAGGTAAGCTGATCAGCTACCTGGTTACGGATTTTATCAAGGCAAATAGCCAATAGGTGTGAGGTATCAGGTATGAGGTCTGAGGCTTTAGGCAAAGATGACACATCCTTTCCAAAAAAAATCCCGGAATTCCGGGATTTTTATTTTGTATTTAATCTTCTTTTAATTCTAATTCCTAATATCTCACACCTGATACCTGATACCTGACACCTGATACCTCTCTACTCCGGACTCAAATATTGTGCATAAGCATAACCTTCTTCCCCTGCATCGGTTTTCACCAGCCACCACTGATCATTTGTTTTGCTCAGTAATGTGACCTCAGAATTGTGGGCTGCTTTGCCTACAATGGGCTGATCGGTGCCCGGCCCTTTGCGGATATTCAAATTGGTTTTATCTGTAGTCACCTTCGCCTTTGTACCTGCACCTGCGGCAACATTTACATTCATCACTACATCTGCCGCACGGAAATCAGGATCGAGTTTTCCGTAAATATCCCACAGTTTATCTTTTGATGAACCGCTGGATGCTTCTCCGTCAATATACAATACATTGTCTTGTTCTTTTACCTGCAGGTTACTGATGCCTTCTGCGTTTGCGGCATCAATGAGTTGTTTATATTTTTCTTGCAATGCCATAATAAATGATTTTTATTTGATGGTTAATTTATTTTCGATTTTCTTAGGTTTCAGGGAATTGAGGCTCATCATTAACTTGGGCAACTGGTCTCGTGTAATGTCACCGGTGAGGGTGATCACCCCATCATTAACTGAAGCTTTTACACCAGGATGATCTTTCGTAGCATCCATAACTCCTTGCATTAATGCATCACCCGTATTCACGGTTACAGGAGCTGGTGGTGGCGGAACCGTGCAATTGTTGACTACTGATTTTACCCCTTTTACACTTTTCGCCGTTTCCTCGCATTTCGTTTTACAGGCTTCATCAGTACATGTGCCTGTAATGGTGGCTACCCCGTCTGTAACATCTACAGTCATTCCGGCCATCATAGGATCGGCTTTCATTTTTTCTTCAATAGAAGTCTTGATATCTGCGTCCTTTGGCTTGCATCCTGTCATAAACAGGGAGCCCATCAAGAGCAATGAAAAAAGAACTTTAGTAATTTTCATGTTAAATTTTTTAAAGGTGAATAAATGGTTAATCAGCGAAGCTATCCTATTACAAATAAAGAGCCGAATTAAAATTTATTTATTTACAGGGTAGAAAGCCGGCCACCATCCACGGGCAGGTTGATCCCATTTATATATGAGGCTGCAGGTGAAGATAAAAAAGCCACAACAGCTCCAAACTCTTCCGTTTTTCCAATCCTTTTAACGGGGATATCTGAAATAAGAGCCGCTTCAATTTCGTCTTCCGAGTTCCCGGTAGACTTCATTTTATTTTGCACAATGGCATCATAACGGCTCGTTCTTGTATAGCCCGGTAATACATTGTTAACGGTGATGCCATATTCACCCAATTCACCGGCCAGTGTTTTGGCCCAGCTGGCAACAGCGCCTCGAATAGTATTTGATACACCCAACCCGGGAATTGGCTGTTTAACAGAAGTGGAAATGATATTGATTATCCTGCCATAGCCGTTCGATTTCATAGAAGGAACAACGGCTTGCGTTAGAATATGATTGCACAACAGGTGACTGTTAAAAGCCATGGAAAATTCTTCAGTACCAGCCTCCATGGCCAGGCCACCTTTTGGCCCTCCGGTATTGTTAACCAATATATTTACGAACGGATGCCTTCCAAGATATTCCTGAATGGCAGTTTTTACCTGCTCTGGATATTGAAAGTCTGCCACCACGAATCCATGCTTCTGTTGCTTCGATGTATCAAGTTTTTCTACAGCGCTGATCAATTTTTCTTTATTCCTGGCCATCAATGTTACATGAGCACCCAACAAAGCCAGCTCTATTGCCGAAGCCATTCCAAGACCTTGCGTACTTCCACAAACTATGGCATATTTCCCTGTAAGATTAAGATCCATTTCGAAATAAAAATTATTTAGACTCGACCAAAATTTATCATACAAAATTTATAACATTATTTTTTCTCCCTGGTTTCTAACTTTTTGTCAATGACCTTTTTCTTATGTGAAGAACGCTTAATGATATGTTTATGATGCTTGTGATGCCTTATCTGTTTTTTTGGCTGGGCAAAAGTGTATAAGGAGGTAAACAATACCAGGCAAGCAGTGATCAGCATATTTTTCATGGTGCTTTTTGTTTAAATTTACAATTTTTTAAAATAATGAATTCTGGAGATTTTATTGAGGTGTTAGGTGTGAGGTGTTTAAGTGCCAGGTGTCAGGCCTTGGTATCGGTCTGGGTAGGATGTAAGTAAACGGTTTGACCTCATACCTCAAAGAAAATTTAACTATGGCGGAAAAAAATTTATTTGATTACACGGAAGATTCGATTAAAAGTCTTGACTGGAAAGAGCACATCCGTTTGCGGCCCGGCATGTACATTGGAAAACTGGGAGATGGGAGCAGCCCCGACGATGGCATTTATGTATTGCTGAAGGAGGTGATCGATAATTCAATAGATGAGCATACTATGGGATTTGGCAAACACGTGGATGTTGCTATTGACAGGAAAGTGGTAACCGTAAGAGACTATGGCAGGGGTATTCCACTGGGGAAAGTGGTAGACGTAGTCAGCAAAATCAATACCGGCGCTAAGTACGACAGCAAAGCTTTTCAAAAAAGTGTGGGATTAAATGGTGTGGGTACTAAAGCAGTCAACGCCTTAAGCGAATATTTTAAAGTCTCTGCATTCAGGGACGGGAAAGAAAAAACTGCCGAGTTCAAACGGGGCGTCCTCTTGAAAGAGAATAAAGAGGAGAAGTCGACCGGGGAAAATGGTACAGAAATTATCTTCAGTCCCGATGAAACCATTTTTAAAAGCTATCATTATTTACCTGAATTTTTAGACAACCAGTTTTGGAATTACTGTTATCTGAACGCAGGACTGGTCATCAATTATAATGGCAAACGCTATGTAAGTAAAAATGGATTGCTCGACCTGTTGCAACGCAAAACGAATGAAGACGAGCTAAGGTACCCGATCATTCATTTAAAAGCGGAAGATATCGAGGTAGCAATCTCCCACGAAAATCAATACGGCGAAGAATATTACAGTTTTGTAAATGGCCAGTTCACCACGCAAGGGGGAACACATTTATCTGCTTTCAGGGAAGGATATGTAAAAACAATACGGGATTTTTATAAAAAAGATTATGATTCTGCAGATGTGAGAGGAAGTATTTGTTCGGCCATCAGCATCAGGGTACAGGAACCTGTTTTTGAAAGTCAAACCAAAACCAAACTCGGTTCACAGGTGATGTACGAAGGTGGCCCGGGGGTGAAAAATTTTATAGCAGATTTTTTAGGGAAAGAGCTGAATAATTTCCTGCATAAAAATCCTTCCACCGCCGAGGCATTAAAAAAAAGGATAGAACAGAATGAAAGGGAAAGAAAGGAACTGGCCGGAATTAAAAAGCTCGCCAATGAAAGAGCAAAAAAAGCAAACCTGCACAATAAAAAATTAAGGGATTGCCGGTTTCACCTCAATGATGTGGCCGAAGGAAAAAATAAGGATGCCATCATAGAAAAACAAAAAGAGAGTACCATCTTCATCACCGAGGGGGATAGTGCCAGCGGTTCTATCACAAAATCAAGGAATGTGGAAACCCAGGCTGTTTTCAGTTTACGCGGCAAGCCGCTGAACTGTTTTGGATTAACCAAAAAAGTGGTGTATGAAAATGAAGAGTTCAATTTGCTACAGCACGCACTCAATATCGAAGATGGATATGAAACGCTGCGGTACAACAATATTGTAATTGCAACCGATGCAGACGTGGATGGAATGCACATCCGGCTCCTGATGATGACTTTCTTTTTGCAATTCTTTCCGGATCTTGTCAAGAACGGCCATATATACGTATTGGAAACACCGCTTTTCCGGGTTCGAACAAAGCAGGAAACTATTTATTGTTATAACGAAGGTGAGAAGCAGGCGGCCGTAAAAAAATTCGGCGGCAAACCGGAGATCACAAGGTTCAAAGGCCTGGGTGAGATCTCCCCCGAAGAGTTCGGAGAATTCATCGGCGACGCGATCCGTCTTCAACCTGTGATGCTTTTGCCCGAAGTGCACATACAGCAATTGCTCGAATATTATATGGGCAAGAATACTCCCTCAAGGCAGGATTTCATCATAGAAAATTTAAAAGTGGAACTGGACCTCGCGGATGTAAGTGGTATTTAATAAATTGAGAATTAAAAACCTGCCTGCCGGCAGGCAGGTTAAGAATTAAGAATTCATTATGAAGGGGGACAATATTATACTCGAGAAGTCATACAATTTTGCTTTGAGAATTATAAAGTTATATCAACATCTAAGAACGCAGAAAGTAGAAAGAGAATTAATAATTCAGCTTCTTAAAAGCGGGACTTCAATAGGCTCAAATGCAGAAGAAGCTGTTGGCGCGCAATCCAGGAGTGATTTCATTCATAAAGCTGGAATTGCTTACAAAGAATCACGCGAAACCTTATATTGGCTCCGGCTTTTTAAAGACGCAGACATCATCGACGAAAAACTTGCACAATCTTTCTTGTCCGACGCTGAAGAATTAAAAAAAATCCTCTCTTCAATTTTAGAAAACTACAAAAGGAATCAATTAGTTAATATGGTTTCCTAATTTTTAATTTTTAATTCTCAATTGAAACATGATCCACATAGTATTCCAGGAAGCTGACATCCCTGCATTGCAAAAGAGTTTTGACCTGGATGAATCCCTGCGAGGAGATGTCATCCAGATAAAAGATGATTTTGCTGTGGGGCCGGTTGATGCTGATTTTTCGGCCGAACAAAGTAGTCGCCGGAAAGAGTGGTGGAGAGAAGTGCTGGCGGGCGGTGATTATGACGGACTTGCTGACAATGGTACGGTCGATGACCTAAAAACAGTTGCAACACTTTTGGAAAAACTCAACAATGACCCTGAAGAAATCCTATGGATATGGGTAGCCCAAAACAAACATGACATCAGTGGATATTACTGGCTCATCAGCCAGATGAAAGAGTTCCAGGGACGTATTTTTCTTTTGCATCTTCATAACCTGCCATTCATCAATGAAAAGGGAAGTATTTTTTATCCCAACAATATTTTTGAAATTCCGGCACGGGAATTTGTAAAAGCTAAAAAACTGGCCAGGCAAGTAACCCAGGCTGAATTTGAAATCGATCCTGACGAATGGGAAAAGATTTGCATGGAGAACAAAGGTGTTCGCACGCTGGAAGGCGGTAAGAAGCTGGTTCAGCACGATTACGATTACTATGATGGTGAAATTCAAAAATACATAACGGGTGACTGGCAAAAGGCAAATAAGCTTTTTCATTCGCATTATGCAAAATCACAAAATACTACCGGTGATGCCTACCTGCTGTGGCGCCTGAAATTGATGATTGCGCAAGGAAAAATTGATGCCCAGGGAGAAATAGGAAAGATGAAGGAATTTGAAGTGAAAAGGAAAGTGGAATAAATAAATAAATACTATTTAAAAAAAATCAAATACTCAATATTCAACACTCAATATTCAACACTCAAGTTGAGATTTATTATACCAATTGCCTATTTTCATTTTTAAAAAATTGAAAGCTTTAATGACATTAAAAACGTTTGATCTTGAAGACAGATTAGTAAAATTTTCTGTTAGGATTGTCGAAGTGGTGGAGGCTCTTCCAAATACTAAAGCAGGAAATTATATTTCATCACAATTGATACGGTGTGGATTGGCTCCTGCTCTATTGTATGGAGAAGCGCAGAGTGCAGAATCACGAATGGACTTCATTCACAAGATGAAAATTGTCTTAAAGGAGCTTAAGGAAACCAGGGTTTGTTTAAAAATAATTAGTCAGTCTGAGATGATCATGCCTGTTGAACGATTAAAACACATTAAATCAGAAGATGAACAATTAATTTCTATTATTGCAAAAAGTATCGACACGGCAAAAAGTAACCTGAAATGATAAAAATATAATTTATTTATAAATGAAAACTCATCTTTAATTTCTATGAAATGTAAAATTAAGCTTGCTCTAAAACTTGAGTGTTGAATGTTGAATGTTGAGTGTTGAGTGTTTAGTGTTACTTTTCAATAAAGCAAATAATAAATAAAGCGGTGGTTTTGAAAATTCTTTGTAACCCATGTCAAAAACCATAAAAGAGGAGTATCTCCACAGTGATTCCGGTGTCAGCGGGCAGTACAAAACATGGTTTTTGGATTATGCCAGCTATGTGATCCTGGAAAGAGCGGTACCAGCAGTGGAAGACGGGCTTAAGCCTGTACAGCGGCGCATATTGCACGCCATGAAAGAAATGGATGACGGCCGGTTCAATAAGGTTGCCAACATCATCGGGCAAAGTATGCAGTA
This sequence comes from Ginsengibacter sp., assembly GCA_040003385.1. GTDB lineage: Bacteria > Bacteroidota > Bacteroidia > Chitinophagales > Chitinophagaceae > Ginsengibacter. Next base: position 11,871 of record JBDUCQ010000029.1, read on the forward strand.
TCATCCGCACGGTGATGCCAGCATTGGTGATGCCATTGTAAACCTGGGCCAGAAAGACCTGCTGATAGAAACACAGGGAAACTGGGGAGACATCAGAACCGGGGATGATGCGGCTGCACCAAGGTATATCGAGGCGCGCCTGAGCAAATTTGCATTGGAAGTTGCCTTCAATCATAAAACCACGGAATGGCAGCTGAGTTATGATGGCAGAAAAAATGAACCTGTTACCCTGCCTATGAAATTCCCGCTTTTGCTTGCACAGGGAGCGGAAGGGATTGCAGTGGGACTGGCCACCAAAATTTTACCGCATAACTTTTGTGAAATCATCGATGCTTCCATAAAATATTTGCGTGGAAGAAGGTTTGAATTGTACCCCGACTTTGCAACAGGCGGGATGGTCGACGTCACACTTTACAATGAAGGAAAACGCGGAGGAAAGATCAGGGTCAGGGCAAAGATAGAGGAGGTTGATAAAAAAAACCTGGTGATCCGTGACGTTCCATTCGGCATCACTACCACGCAGCTAATCGACTCCATCATAAAAGCAAATGACAGCGGCAAAATCAGGATAAAAAAAGTGACAGACAATACGGCTGCGAATGTAGAGATCGCTATCGAGCTGGCGCCGGGAATTTCTCCTGATATTACAATTGATGCATTGTACGCCTTCAGCGATTGTGAACTTTCCATATCTCCCAATGCATGTGTGATCGTTAAGCACAAGCCTGCATTTATCGGGGTGCCGGAGCTTCTGAAACTCTCTGCCGACTATACAAAAGAGCTCCTTCGCCAGGAGCTGACGATCAGGCTCGGTGAGCTTCATGAAAAATTACACTACACTTCACTCGAAAAAATATTTTTTGAAGAAAAGATCTATAAGGAGCTGGAAAAAAAGCATGAGACGTGGGAGAAGGTATTGAAAGCGATCGATAAAGCATTCGATCCGTTCAAAAAATCTTTTAAAAGACAGATCACCCGGGAAGACATTACCAAGCTAACTGAAAAGCCTGTACGCAGAATTTACAAGCTTGATATTGATGATCTGAATGAACAGATCAAAAACCTGAACAAAGATATCAAACAGGTGAATTTCGACCTTGAACACCTGGTTGATTATGCTGTTTCATATTACGACGGACTTTTAAAAAAATACGGAAAAGGCAAAGAGCGGAAAACGGAGATCAGGCTTTTTGATACCATCCAGGCCAAAAACGTAGCCATCGCCAATACAAAAATTTATGTGAACCGGGCAGAAGGGTTTATCGGAACCGGTTTAAAAAGGTCCGCCCGTACCGAACCGGCAAGTTCGGGCGGAGATGAATTCCTCGCCGAATGTTCTGAATTTGATGACATCATCGCCTTTTCAGAGGAAGGAATTATGAAGGTGGTAAAGGTGCAGGACAAAGTATTTATCGGTAAAAATATACTTCATGCAGCAGTTTTCCGCAAAGGAGATGAACGTACCACCTACAATATGATCTATACGGATGGAAGCACGGGATACACCTATGCGAAAAGGTTTAATGTTACGGGGATTACGCGTGATAAGGAATACAATCTTGCCAAAGGCGATGGTAAAAATAAAGTCCATTACCTTTCTGTAAATCCCAATGGTGAAGCGGAAAAGGTAAAGGTGATCCTGACTCCCGGCAGCTCTGCAAGAAAAAAAGAGTTCGAGTTTTATTTTGAGGCGATCGAAATAAAAGGAAGGAGTGGTGTGGGCATACAGGTAACAAAGCACAAGGTGAGCAAAGTAAAATTTTTGGAAGCAGGGAATGCAACCCTGGGAAGTATCAAATTATGGTTTGATGATAAGTTTGGTAGATTGAACCACGACGGAAGGGGCATTGAACTTGGAAATTTCAATCCGGAAGAACGCATCCTGGCAATGTATAAAGATGGAACATATGAAATTACTGACCAGGATCTTAAGCAGCGTTTCAATCCTGAAGAAATGGTACTGATCGAAAAGTTTGATCCTGAAAAAGTGATCACTGCAGTGTATGCAGATATGGAGAAGAAACAATTCAACGTAAAAAGATTCAGGATAGAAACATCAAGCTTGCACAATAAATTTTTCTTTATCAGGGAAGGCGAGGGGAACTACCTTGAATCCGTTACCACTGATACGGATCCTGTGTTGTCGTTTGAAAAAGGGAGAGGTTCACAGATCAGGAGAATAAAATATAAAATTGGTAAGAATGTAGAAGTAACCGGTTGGAAATCGATTGGAACCCGTTTGGAGGATTATAGTAAATCAGCGACACTGAGCTGGGTAGGAAAAACAGAAAAAAAGCAAGGCGAACTATTTGAATAAGTAACTGGGTAAATGTGATATATAAGAATAATTGAAATTAAATGTTCAACACTCAACACTCAATATTCAATGCTCAAGGTTTAATGCATTTGAATTCTGGAAATTCTGAAATTCTCGAAATTCTGATTTAGTTTAATTGCACATCAAATTTTTCCGGCTGTGTATTTTCATAATCCCTGATCACATTGTACAGGGTATCACGTTCAACCGGTGTTCGCTTCACCTGTTTGATGAGTGTTACGATCTCTTCTGTGGTCATCGCAGGATTTTGTTCTTCACTGCCCGCCATGGAATAAATTTTTGTTGAATCATCGATCGTACCATCCATATCATTTACGCCAAATGAAAGAGAGAGCTGCGCATTTTGTCTTCCAAGCATGGGCCAGTATGCCTTAAGATGCGGAAAGTTGTCGAGGTAAATCCTGGCAACGGCATACATTTTCATGTCCTCAACAATTGACGATTCGGCCACATAGCTCATATCATTGTCTTTGTTACGGAATTTAAGTGGAATGAATGTGTTGAATCCATGGGTTTTGTCCTGGAGGTTTCTCAGCCTGCTCATATGATCGATGCGATGAACATATTTTTCAATATGACCATACAACATTGTTGCATTGGTGAACATGCCAAGTTGATGTGCTGCCTCGTGAATTTTTAACCAGCCATCGGCATCAACCTTGTCATCGCAGATCAACTGCCGGATGTCAGGGTGAAAAATTTCAGCTCCACCGCCGGGTAAGGAATCAAGACCTGCATCGTGCAATTTTTGCAGGCCTTCTTCCACATTTAGTTTTGCTTTTCGAAACATATAGTCAAGCTCAACGGCGGTAAATCCTTTGATGTGCAATGCCGGCCTGTGGGCTTTTATTTTTTGCATGAGGTCGCAAAAAAAATCGAGATTCATTTTGGGATGAACTCCTCCTACGATGTGTACTTCCGTGATTGGCTTGCCGTCATAACTTTTTACGATATCCAGCATTTGCTGCATGCTCAATTCCCAGCCTTCATCCCGGTGTGCATACAACCTTGAATAAGAACAAAATTTACAGGCAAATACGCACACATTGGTTGGCTCGATGTGGAAGTTGCGGTTAAAATAAGTTTTATTGCCATGCAACCCTTCCCTGATATAATTTGCAAGCATTCCTGAGTAAGCGAGACTGCCTTTTTCAAAAAGCAACAGGCCTTCTTCATCGGTTATTCTTTCTTTCGCCAATATTTTTTCTCCAATTTTTTGGAGATCACGGTCATGGACAGTTTGTTGGATCAATGACTGAAGGTCGCTTTTTATCACAGTTTTGTATTATGCATCAAAGGTACAACCACATCGGTTGCAAAGCCAGAAAGGCTACCAGATACGGGTTCTTTTATGAAAAGATTTTGATTATTTAACCTTGATAATTTTTTGAGTGATGCTTTTCCCGGTATAATTTAACCTCACCATATAAATGCCGGGAGCCAGGCCAAAAAGATTCACGTTTGTTTCGGTGTTGGCACTTCCATTGAACTTTTGTGACCACACCCTTTGCCCGGTGGCATTATAAACCTCCACATCCTGAAGTGTTGCAGGGCGTTGAAAGTGATGAATGAGGAACATGCTGGTGAATGGATTCGGGTAAATGAGATATCCCTGGCTTTTTAATCTTGCAGGAAGTATTCGTCCGTACACGTTGATGTTATCAATGTAAAGATCGTTTTCCTGGTTGCCTTTTGCCACAAAATATAATTGGAAGTCCTGTGTGCCGAGGTAAGGAGTTAAATCGATTTTAATATTATTCCAGTCTTTGGGAGACGACGGGACAAATTCGGCACCCGAGTTCAAACCCGGAGCCGTTGTTTGAAGACTGTCTCCCCATTTTTTCCATACAGTTGTAAATGTGCTTCCGCAATCTTTGGTTATTTGTACTTCCAATGTATCAACTGAACCTGTTACATTTCCATTTCTTAATTTGTAGGAAAGATCGAAAGAAACAAAGGTGGAATCAAATTTTGGATCAGGGATCAATTCGGAAGAAATGAAATAATCAGCCGTATTGTTGAAACCATTATCATAATTCTTAATGACCATGGATGCAATACCGGTACGGGCAGCTTCAGTTGTTCTTGACCATGTTACACCTTCATCAGGGTTTTGGACATACCAATTCGCCGGCGGGAAGGTTGTATTTTCAAATCCTTCAAATACAGGGAGGGTGAGATGAGGAATAACTATGAATGTTTTTCGTATCGTATCATTGGAAGGATTGAGATCCGGTAAGCCATTCGGAGCTGAAGTATAAACAGTAAGTACATGCGTTCCAACTGGAAGGTCTGAAATGATCCCGAGGCTTGCCTGTGCAGTGTCACCCCTGACAATTTTTCCATTCCAGCTTACCGTAGTAATAGGCCCGTTGTCAACCTTGAAGTTTATTTTCAAGGTTCTCAGCGTATCGGTTTCATTGGTGCCAAAAATTAATGATGGAGCGATTGAATTTGTACACACAAGGTCCGGAAGATCGATAATGCTCACAGGGAATGCATCACGCTGTACAAATTTGAGGGCACTCACAGAAATATCATCGATGTATGTATTGTTCCCGTTGGCGGTAACATTGCGGAATTTTATGATCAGATTTTTTCCTGGAACAATATACCGTGACAGATTCACTGTTTCCTTGCGCCATTTCAATTTCGTTGTACCGGGGTCGAAAGATGTAGTAACAAACCCGGGAACGGTTTTTAATTCGAATGAAACTTTTTTGTATACTAATTTATAGTTTCGGCCCCCGTCAGCTGAAATATACACTTCAAGTCCATCCCAGTCATAAGTATTATTGTCTAACTGTGCATTGGCCACTTCGAATGTAAGCAACGATGAATCAGAGCCGCCAAAGTTAATAGGGGGAGTGATGAGTTCGTCAAGCTGCCCCGGGCCATTGTATTTAAAATTTTGAACCGTGGCTGAACCAGCATTTGTAAATCCTGCGGTTGCGCTTCTTCTCCATGTTGTATCCTGCGGATTATTTATGATCCAGTTAGCCGGAGGAAAAACAGCGCTGTTGAAGGTTTCGGCCAGGGGTGCAGACATGGCTGCACCAAGTATGGTAATCCTGGAACTCAGGGTATCGTTTGAAAGAAAATTATCCAATGTTCCATTGGGGGCAGAAGTATACAGCAGGATATTGTGTGGTCCGGCGGAAGAAACTAAATTTCCAAATATCAATGTGGTATCATTACCGGGAGCAAGAGACAACGAAAAATTTTTCGTGATCACCGAGCCTCCGTCTAACTGGTAATTCAGGTTTACGGAATTTAATAATGAAGTACTGCTGTTTCGTATGATGGCAGTCACAGGCACATTATTTTCAATCGGCACCCTGGTGTCGCATTTCCCGAAAGGATTTAAATAGACAAGGTAAGCATCTGTTACGGTTACAGGTGGTATGTATCCATTGGTAGTTTTTAAGCCAGGCCTGTATAGATCGATAGTTGCCAGCATTCGTTGTTCCTGTCCTTTTGAAAACATAAACAGGGCGCGGTCATCATAATAATTCATGAAATTCATGTACATGATCCCCGGTGGGGTAGGAGAACAAGCCTGCCCATATATACCGCTGATATTACCATACAGGTCATTGTCTGTTGCAGAATTGCCATCACCTGTTTCATCAGGTGTATCATCAGACAAAGCAATAGGTGGAAGCGGATAGCCATCCTGTACACGGAAGTCCACATCTCCACATGCCCCGTTGTCGTCTCCCCAGGGATGGAATAAATATAAAAAATGTCCTACTTCATGAGATACCGTAGCACCATCATTGTAGCTCGGGTAATAGGTACGGCATGCATTTGCACCTATTGTCAGTAAATCGACTGCAACACCCTGTTCATCTACGGTGGAAGAATAAGGAAATGTAGAAACCCCCAGGAGGCCGTCCGAAAATGTGCCACCCCAGATATTCAGGTATGAAGTTGGATCCCAGCTGTTCAATCCACCCTGTGCATCATGTTTTAATTGCTGAAAAGTTGGAATTGAAAATGTTTGGTCGGTGATAAGCCTCTCTATTCCATTCGTTAGTGTGCCGTCTGGTTTCCTGCGCGCCAATACGAATTTAATATTGGGCCTTCCGATCCTGGATGCAAATACAGGGGAATATAAACCTTCATAGAGATCAGCTTTTTTGCCACCATAATCCCGGTTCAATATTTCAACCTGCTCATAGCAATCCCTGTCAGGGAATTTGCTCAGCAAGGTTGCCGAGCCCACCAGGTGAAATACCACGGGTATAATGATTTCTCCTGCTGTTGTTCTTTGTGCTTCACCCCTCTGCAATCTTTGGAGATATTGACTGTATAAAAGGTCGCCCTCTTTTTTCCATTTTGAAGGCAGCGTTGGATCGTCTTTTATCTGTTGATTCAATACCTCCATGGTGCCACATTTTTTTAAGGGCTGTGGTCCGTGAAATTTTTGATCCTGTGAGAAACAGGCAGTGGATAAAAAAACGATGATCAGGGGCAGCGAGGTAATTTTTTTCAATTAGGTTAAATTTGTATAAAAAGATTTTGGTAGAGGACCGCTGCCCTTTAATAAGGATTAAAATTAAGTTTAATTTACAGAAAAGATTTTATCAGCAAAAATTAATTAACAAAACCGTTACCTTTCTTCTATAAACGTAAAATAATCTTAAAAGGCAGCCCCAGTACCTGCTATCAAACGCAAATTCGTAAGTAACTCTCAAAACAAAAAACTGAATGAATATTAAGCATCGTTTGATCGTCATGAATTTTTTAGAATTTTTTATTTGGGGTTCATGGCTGATCTCACTGGGGGGCTATATGTTCAGTGTACTGCATGCCACGGGGGGACAAATAGGAGCCACGTATGGTACCATGGGCATTGCTTCACTTTTCATGCCTGCGTTATTGGGAATTGTAGCCGACCGTTGGGTAAATGCTGAAAGAGTATTGGGCATGTGCCATATCATCGGTGCCATTCTATTATTTTGGGCATCAAGAGTTAATGACCCGGCTGTAATGTACACGGTGATGCTTTTCAATGCGATGGCGTTTATGCCAACTATTGCCCTCAATAATACCGTTTCTTATATCATCCTGGAAAATAAAGGTTTCGATATTGTGAAAGATTTTCCGCCCATCAGGGTATGGGGCACAGTAGGATTTATTTGTGCTTTGTGGCTGGTAGATCTATGCGGGTGGACAAAAAGCCCAATGCAATTTATTGTTAGCGCCATTGCTTCTTTGTTCATGGGACTGTATTCGTTTTCAATGCCACAATGTAAGCCTGCAAAAGCCGTAAAAACATCGTGGTTATCCTCTTTCGGTCTCGACGCCCTGGTATTGTTCAAGCAAAAAAAAATGGTGGTATTTTTTATATTCGCGATGCTTCTCGGTGCAGCGTTGCAGATCACGAATGCTTTTGGTGAGCCGTTTTTACACGATTTTGAGAAAATACCTGCTTATGCAAATTCTTTTGCTGTGATGCACCCGAGTGTACTGATATCAATTTCACAGATATCAGAAACCCTCTTTATCCTTACCATCCCGTTTTTTTTAAGAAGGTTTGGAATTAAGAAAGTGATGCTGATGAGCATTTTCGCTTGGGTGCTCAGGTTTGGATTATTTGGCATCGGTGATCCTGGGCACGGATTATTTTTATTGGTGCTTTCCATGATTATTTATGGGATGGCTTTTGATTTTTTCAATATCTCAGGTTCATTGTTCGTGGAACGGGAAGCTGATATTAAAATCAGGGCAAGTGCCCAGGGATTGTTTATGCTGATGACCAATGGGATTGGCGCTTTTTTAGGAGGTACGCTTAGTGGACTTGTAGTAGACCATTTTACCATAAATGGAGAGAAGGACTGGCAAAGTATCTGGTTCACTTTTGCTGGATATGCGCTTGTACTGGGTATCCTCTTCCCCCTCATTTTTAAGTACAGGCATGTACCCGGGGAGATGAAAGAAGGACCTCCACATCCGAATTTAATCCCCGAATAACGTAAAAAAACCCCCGGTGATTGGCCGGAGGTTTACCTATTCGAATCAGATCTATTGATGTGCTAGAATTTTTTTCACAAAATTTGCTTTGGGCTGAGCACCTACAAGTTTATCAACTACCTGGCCGCCTTTAACAAACAAGATTGCAGGAATGCTTGTGATGCCATAATCCATACTAATCTGGGGATTGTGATCAACATTGACCTTACCAATATTTACTTTCCCGTCATATTCCTTTGCAAGCTCTTCGATCACGGGGCCAATAGCCCTGCAGGGACCGCACCATTCTGCCCAAAAATCAATAACGCTTAATTTTTCAGAATTTAAAACTTCTTCTTTAAAGTTTGCATCTGTGAATTCATTTGCCATAAGTATGTTTTTATTATTTAATGATTTTAATTTTTAAGTCCACCGTCAACAGTCCACGGTGACAGTTGAACAGTTTTCCATTTAAAGAGTGGGCCGTAGACAGTGGACTGTGGTCCGTGGACCAATTGCAAAGTTACATCCAAAATCATTATGGTGTTCTTTTGTCATATACACATCATGTTAATTCTACCTGCACTTCTAATTCCGGTTTTTGTTGCAGGTATTGGGCCATTTCGTCATTCATTTCAAAACCTTTATCACTGGTGCATAACCCGATTTTTACATTTGAAGCAGGGAGTGATAAACAAAATTTAAGGGTTGACCTGCCAGGGAATCGTTGTATGTTTTCATTCACAAACCCAATCAGTTCTTTGGTGACATACCTGGGGTCTGTTTCAATTTGTAATTTCCGTGTACATGCCCTCATGAGATTCTCCAATAATGTGATTCCGCTTACTTTAAATTCATATTCAGATTTATTAAACCTTTGCCGTAAATAACCGGTAAGAAAAATAGCTGTTCCGGGCTGCAGGTAGTTATGGTACTTAATATAATCGTCAGTAAATAAATTCAATTCCATTCTAGAAGTAAAATCTTCTATGTAGAAAACACCATATTTATTGCCGCTTTTTGCGATTTTATGTTGCGCATCAGCCACCAATCCTGCGATTCTGAAAGTACGGCCCGGATTCGGCATTAGGGATACTGATTCCTTAAATTCACTGAATTCGGCGATTGGGTTTAAATTATAATGTTGCAGTTCGAATTTAAAATTGTCAAGAGGATGCCCGCTTAAGAACATTCCAGTCACTTCTTTTTCGTAATCCAGCAACCTGATCAATGGCCAGGGTTCACAATCAATCAACTTCGGTGGCACAACTTCACCCATCTGTAAATCTCCAAAAAGAGTATTGGAACTGCTGTTCACCTGCGACTGGTACTGATTGCCAAACCGGATTATTTTTTCTAAAGCATTCACCGTTTCACCTGGCGCCGTAAAAAAGTATTGTGCCCTGTGAATGTTTTTAAAGCAATCGAATGCCCCGGCATAAGCAAGGCTTTCCAGCGACTTTTTATTTACCGTTCGCTGTGTAACCCTTTTTATAAAATCATAAATAGAGATGAAGGGACCTCGTTTGATTCTTTCCTCGATGATATTTTCAAGAGCAGCTTCGCCTACACCTTTTAAGCCACTGAACCCGAAACGGATTTCTCCTTTGGCATTCACAGCAAATCCTTTATCAGACTCGTTGATATCAGGCCCCAATACTTTTAATCCCATTCGTTTACATTCTTCCATGAAAAAGGTGATCTTATCAATGCTCCCGGCATGATTCAATACAGCCGCCATGTATTCGCCGGGATAGTGGGATTTCAGATAAGCCGTTTGATAAGCCACCAGGGCATAGCAGGTAGAATGAGATTTGTTGAAAGCATATTGTGCAAATGATTCCCAGTCTTTCCATATTTTTTCCAGCTTCTCTGCCTTGTGTCCCTTCGTAGTGCCACCTTCAATGAACTGTGCCTTCATTTTGTCAAGAACAGACCTTTGTTTCTTCCCCATCGCCTTACGAAGCACATCAGCATCCCCTTTACTGAAACCTGCCAGTTTCTGTGATAGCAGCATCACCTGTTCCTGGTATACTGTGATTCCGTAAGTGTCTTTAAGGATCTCTTCCATCTCCGGCAGATCATAATTGATCAGCTCACGGCCATGTTTGCGCTCGATATAATTGGGTATATACGCCATCGGCCCCGGGCGAAACAATGCATTCATCGCGATGAGGTCATTAAAAGTATCCGGTTTAAGATCTCTCAGGTGCTTTTGCATGCCCGCACTTTCAAACTGGAAAGTGCCATTGGTATCGGCATGCTGGTAAAGTTTATAAGTTTTTTCGTCATCCAGTTCCAGTGCATCAAGGTCGATCGAAATCCCGTGGTTTTGCTTGATCAGATGAAGGCATGTTTTTAAGATACTCAGGGTTTTCAATCCCAGAAAGTCCATTTTTAATACACCCGCACTTTCAATATTATTTCCATCAATTTGGGTAAGCCACAATTCAGAATCTTTGGAAGATGCTACCGGAATCAATTCTGTAAGATCTTTAGGAGCGATGATGATTGCAGATGCATGGATGCCTGTATTGCGTACAGAACCTTCCAGCACTTCGGCTTCATGCAAAACTTTGCTTTGCATGGTTTCACCTTTATAAATATCACGCAGCTTTTTAATATTCTCCAGGTCATCGCCCATGACCCCTTCTTCCTGTAATGATTTTTCACCCGTGAGCGGGGCCTGGAGTACCCTGCGAAGTGATGTGCCGGGACGGTCTGGAACCAGCTTCGCCAGGAAATTACTTTCAGCAAGGGGAAGATCCATCACACGGGCTACATCCTTAATGCTCATTTTAGCAGCCATGGTACCATAGGTAATAATTTGTGCCACCTGGTTCTTACCATATTTTTCCACTACATAATTTAATACCTTCTGCCGTCCTTCGTCATCAAAATCAGTGTCAATATCCGGCATGGATTTCCTGTCGGGATTTAAAAATCTTTCAAACAGCAGGTTGTATTTGATCGGGTCAATGTTCGTGATCCCTATACAATAGGCCACCACAGAACCTGCAGCGGAACCCCGGCCAGGGCCTACAAAAACGCCCAGTTTTTTACCTGCAGAAATAAAATCGCCCACGATTAAAAAGTATCCTGCAAATCCCATTGTTTTAATGGTGAAGAGTTCAAATTTCAGCCGCTCTTCTATTTCGGGGGTCAGATCAAGGTATCTTTCGCGCGCTCCTTTCCAGGTGAGGTGTTCAAGGTATTCATCCTGCGTGGTGAATTCTGCAGGTACCTTAAAATGGGGTAGAAGGATTTCGCGTTTGAGGTCAAGCAGTTCAACCTTGTCTACGATCTCGTTGGTGTTGTCAATAGCGTGTTCAAGGTCATCAAAGACACCTTGCATTTCTGCGGTTTGTTTGAAATAAAACTGGTTGTTGGGAAAAGCAAAGCGTTTGTTCTTTAACGTTATGTCATCATCTGTAAATTCACGTGACGATGGCGTAGATTGCTTTTCGCCTGTATTGATGCAAAGCAGGATGTCATGTGCATTGAAATCTTTTTCATCCACGTAATGAGAATCGTTGCTGGCGATTACCTTGACGCCATATTTTTTTGCAAATTTCAGCAATACCAGGTTTACTTTATCCTGTTCGGGAATGCCATGTCGCTGCAGTTCAACATAATAATCTTTCTGAAAAATGTTCAGCCACCATTTAAATTCATTTTCTGCCTCTGACTCGCCTTTTTTAAGGATCAGCTGCGGTACCAACGCACCCAGGCAGCAGGTTGTGGCGATCAGCCCCTCATGATGTTTATGGATCAATTCCTTGTCAATCCTTGGATATTTTGAATACATTCCTTCTATATAACCCAGGGAAGTAAGTTTTACAAGATTTTTGTATCCGGTATTATTTTTTGCAAGTAATATCTGGTGGTGCCTCGGATCTTTGTCCTCTTTACTAAATTGCTTCCTGTGCCTGTTTTCAGTAATATAAAATTCACAGCCTACGATTGGTTTTATTTTCAGGCTTCCATCCGCATTTGTATGGTTGTAGGCCTGTTTTACAAATTCAAATACACCAAACATATTGCCGTGGTCGCTGATCGCTAATGCGGGCATCCCATCAGCAATCGCCTTCGCGTACAAGCCTTTGATAGAGGCTGCACCGTCGAGCAATGAAAACTGGGTATGCACATGCAGGTGCGAAAAATTCATGCTATAAATTTCAGCAAATATCGGAAAAAGGAAGCGGCGTTATTTTTCACTTTTCCACACACATCACCGTGATTTTACTATGCTGCTTTTACGCATACCGGAAAAAAAGAAAAAAAGGTTGCGTATTCCAATGGTGAACCTTACCTTCGCCAGGCTTAGAAAATTAACTTTTAATAACCTTTACGTATATACGCAAGCAGCCCAACAGGAAACATAAATTTTTTTTAACTATTTTTTTCGTTTCCGCTGCAATCAAATCCTGTGTATTTACGTTCTAAATCCAAAGTAAGGAATGAAAAAAGTCTCAGCAATCTTTTCACTGTTGTTCCTGTGTGGCAGTTCAATTTCAGTAAAGGCCCAGTTAAGTGTTAAAAAAGCTCCGGTTGCCAACCTGGCCAACCTCGCAGCGGCCAACTTTATCAATGATATTTCTTTTACACCCGATGGCCTTTCACCTGTGTTGGTAAGCACTGACCAGGCTTCTATACAAAAGGGCAAACAAACTTTCTCATCGGCCCTCATTGAAAGCTTTTCGAAAGTTCAGTTCAAATATGCGATGCTCATGGATGTTGCAGTGGAATCGCTCAACAATTCGTCTTTGTATAAATTTATTGAAAATTGGTATGGTACTCATTATCGTATGGGCGGTACCAATAAGAGAGGCATTGATTGCAGTGCTTTCAGTGGCACGCTGCTGATGGCCATTTACTCATTATACGCCCCTCGTACCGCGAGGGAACAGTACGATGCCAGTGCGCACATCAGCAAAGAGAAGCTGGAAGAAGGCGACCTTGTTTTCTTCAATACCAAAGGTGGTGTATCCCACGTAGGGGTTTATTTATCCAATCACCATTTCGTCCATTCTTCTGCAAGCCAGGGAGTGATCATCAGCAGCCTCGACGACAGTTATTATGCACAAAGATTTATAGGGGGTGGAAGGTTAGTTCCTGCGA
>JBDUCQ010000132.1:0-7603 GCA_040003385.1 Ginsengibacter sp.
TTGGACCATTGGTTGATCAGCAATGGCAGATCACGGTAAGATTGTATCCATGATTTGTAAGTATGCCATATGATCGTTTCTGATGTGGGCCTGACGATCAGTTCCTCCTCAAGTTTTGCCGAAGGATCCACAACAATTCCACCACCATCGGGATCGTTCATCAGGCGGTAGTGCGTGACCACGGCACATTCTTTGGCAAACCCTTCCACGTGGGCGGCCTCCCTGCTTAAAAAACTTTTAGGAATGAAGAGGGGAAAATAAGCATTTTCGTGCCCGCTTTCCTTGAACATTTTATCCAGCTGATCCCGCATGTTTTCCCACAAGGCATAACCATAAGGCTTGATGATCATACATCCGCGGACAGCGCTGTAATCTGCCAACCCTCCTTTAATGATCAGGTCATTGTACCACTGTGCGTAATCACTTTCGCGGCTGGTAATACTTTTACTCATTGTTTTATTTTATTCTTTTATTAGTTGCTTAATTTTCCCGGCAACATTTCTTCTGGACAATTCATAAAATTTTTCCGCAAACAAGCGGGAGGTTTGAAAAGAAAATGAAGCCCTTTCTTTAATTTTTTAATAACCTAATTCATCAATTTGGTTTGGCTTTTATTTAACAGCATCACTCTTTTCTTTACGTTATATCGTAAGTAAATTGTGTGTGTAAAGATGCATGCACTGCTTACAAATGTAATAACTTCGTTTTTAAATCCTTAAATGCACAGTCATGAACAGCAAAATTTTACTCATTCCATTCATTATTGCCGGCTTTTCAAGTTGCAGTACCGCTTATAAAACAGCGCAAACTCCCGATGATGTCTACTTTTCGCCAGCACCACCGCGGGCTGAATATGTAAACACAGAAAATAAGGAAAACAAAAAGGTGAATGAAGGCGGGAATGTTTACCAAAATACAGATGACATTGTGATCGGCAGAAACATTCACAACCGCAGGTGGCGGAGATATCATAGTTATGATTACGGTTATGGCTCTCCATACGGCTATTATCCTTATGGCAATGCACCTGTGTATGTTGATCCAAAAACGGGGAAGACCGTAAAATATTCAGGACCCAGAAAAGTAAACCTCGGCACATATACGGCACCGGCAAGTACAACCCCTTCTTCTGTAATCGGATCAAAAACGGGAACTCAGCCAACCGCTGCTCCCATAAGAACTTTTTCTTCACCGGTGAATAATGGCAGCGGAGTAGGAAACCTGATCAGGAAAATGTTTTCAGGTTCCGGTAACCACTATGATTCACAAACCTCTTCACGCACATTTGAATCTAAAAACAGCAGCAGCAGCAACAGCCACTCGTCAGGTGGCAGTAAGAGCAGCAGTAGCAATTCATCAGGTGGCAGTAGGAACAGCAGTAGTAGCGCACCCGTGAGAACTTTTCCAAAAAAATAATATACAACAACCCGGAATGAATGACATGCTTTCATTTCGGGTAAAACGAATTGTATCGAAAATATTTACGCTCCCATCTTTTTACTCCGCTAAAATTCTTATACAATGAAAACAATTTTTTTCATAGCAGTATGTGTTTGCCTTTTGCACAAAACTTACGCACAGGAACCTTCTGATGCACTCCGTTATTCTTTCATCACCCAAAGCGGCACAGCACGGAACCAGGCCATTGGAGGTGCCAGCGGGTCGCTGGGCGGCGAGTTCAGCACACTGTTCACAAATCCGGCAGGCCTGGGATTTTACAAAACCAATGAATTTGTATTTTCCAGTGCTTATACTCTTCAAAAATTTAAAGCCACTTATAAAGGAGAACTCGCAACCTTATCCAAAAACATTGGAAATATCCCTGCAACCGGGGCTTTATTTTCTGTACCCAATTACACAAATGCTGCAATTAAAAACTTCACCATCGCCATTGGAATGAACCGCGCTGCTGATTTTAACAGTAACATTTATTATAAAGGAAAAAACACGGGCTCCTCTTATTCGGAAAAATACCTTGAAGAACTGATCCATAACAACGTAACAGATCCCAACAGCGCCGCCAAAGATTTTCCATTCGGTACGAGCCTTGCTTTCAACACATTTTTGATAGATACAACGATAGCCAACGGATCGTTTGGATACAAGACCGCTGCAAACTCTTCAACTGGGCTGTTGCAGGAAAATACCATTCACAGCAGCGGAGGCATTACAGATTTTGCGATTGGAGGTGCGGTGAATCTGAGAGAAAAATTATTTTTTGGTGCGACGGTTACTGTACCGGTATTACACTACAAACGCGACAGCCATTTCAGGGAAACTGATGCGAGCGCTAACACCGCAAATAATTTCAATTACTTTGAAGTGAATGAAACTTTGGATACAAAAGGTGTTGGTATAAACGGGAAGTTCGGGATGATTTACAAGCCCGTTGAATATGTTCGTCTAGGCCTTGCCGTGCATACGCCCACTTTATTTGATTTAACCGATAAATATTCTACAGAAGTCATCACCGACCTGGAAGGATATGGCGGGCCCGGCATAAAAAAACAATCCTCTGAAGAATTCACCAACAGCCAGCCGGGCACACTGGAATACAACCTCATTACTCCATGGAGGGTGATCGGAAGTGCCTCCTACGTTTTCCGGGAAGTTGAAAATGTAAAAAAACAAAAAGCATTCATCACGGCGGATATTGAATACATCAATTACAAGGCCGCAAATTTTAAAGTTGTGAACAAGGATGATGCTGACACCAAAAATTATTTCCACGATCTGAATGCTGTGATTGACCAGCAGTACAAAAGCGCTTTTAATTTCAGGCTTGGCGGAGAATTAAAATTCAATACCATCATGGCAAGGCTTGGAGGTGCTTATTACGGAAATCCATATGCCAACGAAAAAGCAAGCCGGATAAAGCTGGCAGGAGGCCTTGGATACCGTGACAAAGGGATTTTCGTCGACGTTACCTATGTATATGCCATCAATAAAGATGTACATTACCCTTACAGATTGCAGGATAAAGCAAACGAAGCCGCATTCTTAAAAAATACTGGTGGCAACATCGTGGCGACAGTAGGATTTAAGTTTTATTGATCATTTTAATTCGAGCAGTTTTAATAATAATTTCAACCCTGCCGGCCTGGTATCCAGCCAGTTAATTTCCTGATCGCGCCGAAACCATGTCAGCTGGCGTTTTGCGAATTTGCGCGTGTTCGTTTTGATCAGGTTCACGGCAACATCAAGTGGATCTTTGCCATCTATGTATTCAAATAATTCCTTATACCCTACGGTCCGGAGGGCATTGATGTTTTTATCCGGATACAGGCTTTTTGCTTCGTCCAATAACCCCTGGTCCATCATCGCATCAACCCGCGCATTGATCTGCTGGTACAATTGCTGCCTGGGCATTTCCAAACCGGTTTTAACTATGGAAAAATTCCGCATCTTTTTTGCGTGCAAATGGAATTCAAATATCGATTTTCCTGTACTCAGCTTCACTTCAAGTGCCCGCATCATACGTTGTGGATTTTGAATTTCACCATTATTAAAAAAAACAGGGTCAAGTGCCTCTATTTCTTTTTGCAGCCAAGGCAAGCCATTGTTTTGAAAGGAGTCTGCAATCTTTTTTCGTACTACGGGGTCTGTTTCCGGAAATTCGTCCAATCCTTCACACAATGCTTTTACATACAACCCTGTCCCTCCTGTCACAACTGCTGTATCATGCGATAAAAATATTTCATCCAGTGCCCTGAGGGCATATTCCTCAAACAATTTTGCATTCACTTCCTGGTGGATGGAATGGGAATTTACAAAGTAATGTTTTACCTGGCGGAGTTGTTCAGGTGAAGGCTTCGCAACTCCAATGTTCAGTTCAACATAACATTGACGGCTATCCGCAGAAACAATGTCTGTTTCGAAATGGCGTGCTGCCTCGATTGCAAATGATGTTTTGCCAACTGCTGTAGGACCAACAATGACAATGCAGGTTTTATTTTTCATCTCAGTCTTCAGACCTGCAACCCCGCCCCCGGCGTGGAAACAATGTTTGAGTTATATTTCTTCAGTTCCTGTTTCTTCTGTATTTTCCTCTTCATCACCACTGGTAACCTCTTCTTCGCCTTCTTCTGCAAAACCTGCGAGCAGCGACTCTGCATTCAAGTCGTATTTCTCCTCAATTTCTGCCAGCTTTTCGCTGATCAAACCTTTGGTTCCATACTGGCTTGGTGCGATCCCTTCTGAACGAATACAGCCCGGGTACTCGAGTTTGCCGCTTTCATCTTTGTTCACATTGATCAATTCCACCATAAATGTCCAGTTCTTATTAAAATCGTAGGTGTAAATGAATTTTTGGTTGGGGTCACGTATCTCTGAACCGACAAGTGTGTCCTTCATCAGCAAGGGTTCGGCTTGATATGCCTTCTCATACTTTTCAAGAGTGATCTCACGACCTCTTTGCCATTTGTCATTGCTTCTGAAAAAAGTAGCTTTGTGCTTATTGTCGAATTCGTAACATTTTAAAATTGACTGGTGAAGATCAAAAAAATTTTGCGAATGTTTCATGGCAATATCCCTGTAAACACTGTCATCATCCTCCCAATATACCCTGAATCTTAAGATTGCCATATTACGAAATTAAGAATAAGCTACTAATAAAAATAAATAAGAAAACAGTTCAAAATCGTATATTATTTGTGCTCTTTGCGGATGCCCAATTCACCTGCTTTTTGCAGCATAAATGAACGAGCGGCTTCAAATTCATTCGGGATCAGGCCATCCAGGATCGCCTCGCGTATCAGATTTTTCAGGTCTCCCACTTTCTTGGAAGGCGTTAAATTAAACTCTTTCATAATGTGCTCACCCGTGATTGGAGGCTGCCAATTCCTGATCTTGTCTTTTTCTTCCACTTCGGCAAGCCTTCTTTTAACCAGTTCAAAGTTTGCGAGGTATTGTTTCACCTTTTGCTTATTCTTTGAAGTAATGTCGGCTTTACACAATGTCATCAGGGCATCAATATCATCCCCTGCATCGAATAACAACCTGCGTATAGCCGAGTCTGTTATGTTTTCTTTTGTTAATCCAATCGGGCGTAAATGCAATTCAACCAGCTTTTTTACAAACTTCATTTTGTCATTCAGCGGCAATTTCATTTTATCAAATATTTTTGGCACCATTCTCCCTCCCACTACTTCGTGGCCGTGAAATGTCCAGCCATGATCATCCTCAAACTTTTTAGTTACCGGCTTGGCAATATCGTGAAGGATCGCCGCCCATCTCAGCCAGAGGTCGGTGGTTTGCAAAGAGATGTTATCCAGTACCTGTAACGTGTGGTAAAAATTGTCTTTATGCCCGATCCCATCAATGAATTCTGCACCCACGAGCTCAACAAATTGAGGGAATATAATTTTAAGCATGCCGCATTTATACAACAAGTCAAAACCAATGGAAGGCTTTTCGCTCAAGATAATTTTATTGAGCTCATCTGTAATCCGTTCAACGCTTACAATTTTTATCCGCGGGGAGTTGTTAATGATCGATTGGAATGTTTCTTCCTGTATTTTAAATTGCAATTGCGTCGCAAACCGGATTGCACGCATCATTCGAAGCGGGTCATCAATGAAGGTCTGGTCCGGCCCGATGGGTGTTTTGATCAATTTATGCCGTAGGTCATCGCGGCCGTTAAAAGGATCAAGAAGTTCGCCATATGATTCTTTGTTCAGGCTGATCGCCATGGCATTGATGGTAAAATCCCTCCGTTGCTGGTCATCCTCCAGTGTGCCTTTTTCAATAATTGGCTTACGGCTGCCGGAATTGTAGCTTTCTTTTCTTGCGCCCACAAATTCTATCTCAAATTCCCCGGTTTTCACCTGCGCCGTACCGAAATTCTTAAAAAAAGAAACCTCGGGATTGTTTTTCAATTTGCGTGCAACACTTTGTGCCAGTTCGATCCCGTCGCCGATGCACATGATGTCAAAATCCTTTGTCTCCCTGTTCAGGATCTTGTCTCTCACAAATCCTCCAACCAGGTAGCATGGTATATTGAGCTCCAACCCTCCGTCTGCTATTTTTTTAAGTATGGCTGCTTCTTTTTCACTGCAATTGATATACATAGGTGCAAAAGTAATTTTTGTTTATGATTTTACGTTTAAGCATCACGGACTCAAAACTTTATAGCCATGGCACCACCAGGAATCATAATTCTGCTTTTTTAAGAATTTTGTGTTGCGATGTTTGAGGTTTAACGTGGCATTAATCTTGACTAATGGGATATTCCTTAATAAGTTCGTTCCTTTGAACGAATAATTGACACTTTGTCTTACGCATAAAAAATAATATGAAGAATAACTGGTATTTGGGTGGACCTGAAGAAGAAATGGAGTTTATGCCAATCATTCCTCTGAATGAAGATGGCTCTGAAAATGCCGATGATCAACCAATTCCCTACGAATTACCCCTGCTGCCTTTGAGAAATACTGTATTGTTTCCGGGGGTAGTTTTACCGATAACTGTTGGCAGGGATAAGAGCATAAAGGCAGTGAATGATGCATACAAATCTGACAAATTGGTAGGTGTTATATCCCAAAAAGACAGCACCGTGGAAGAACCACAGGTTAGTGACCTGGTAGAAATAGGGACAGTTGCTAAAATAGTGAAGCTGATCAAAATGCCTGATGGGGGTACCACCATCATCATACAGGGTAAAAAAAGATTTAAAATAGAAGAGATCACAGCTGAAGATCCTTATTTTAAAGCAAAGATCATAGCTCTTGAAGATGATCAACTGAAGGATGATCACGATTTTACAGCCATGGTAGGCTCCATCAAAGAGCTTGCTGGGCAGATCATTCAGCTCTCTCCCAACATGCCATCGGAGGCCTCGATCATTTTAAAGAACATTGAAAACCCTGCATTCCTGATACATTTTGTGAGCAGTAACCTCAACAGCAGCTTATTAGACAAGCAAAAGCTGCTTGATATGAACAACATCAAAACAAGGGCGGAGTTGTTGATGAATTTATTACACACTGAGTTGCAATATGCCGAGCTGAAGAATAAAGTAACCAACAAAACAAGGGCTGAATTAGACAAGCAGCAAAAAGATTATTTCCTGCAGCAGCAGATGAAGGCCATCAAAGAAGAATTGGGTGGCGACAATGTTGCGGAAGTCAAAGAGATGCAGAAAAAGGCTGAAACAAAAATATGGCCCGCTACGGCAAAAGAAATGTTCAACAAAGGGGTAGAGAAACTCGAAAGAATGCATCCTTCAACACCAGATTATTCGATAGTTTACAATCACCTCGACCTGATGCTTGATCTGCCCTGGATGGATTATACAAAAGACCAATACGACCTTAAAAAAGCGAAGAAGGTGCTCGACAATGATCATTACGGAATGCACAAGATCAAAGAACGAATATTGGAATACCTTGCGGTTTTAAAATTAAAGGGTGATATGAAAAGCCCGATTCTTTGTTTTGTAGGTCCCCCTGGCATCGGCAAAACCTCCCTGGGTAAAAGTATAGCCAATGCAATCAACAGGAAATATGTAAGAGTAAGCCTGGGCGGCCTTCATGATGAAAGCGAGATCAGGGGCCATCGTAAAACTTACATCGGCGCAATGCCGGGAAGAATTTTGCAATCCATC
>JBDUCQ010000030.1:0-24915 GCA_040003385.1 Ginsengibacter sp.
TATTGACCTATTGACCTATTGACCTATTGACCTATTGACTTATTGACTTATTGACTTATTTGACTTCTCCTCATTCACCATTCACCATTCACCATTCACCATTCACCATGAAATTAGAAGTAATCGGTTTTGGAATTGAAAATTGCATGGCCGCGCAGAGAGGGGGGGCACACCGGGTTGAGCTGTGCGATAATCCCCTCGAAGGCGGTACCACACCCTCTTATGGGTTGATCACGACTGCAAGAAAAATGCTTCACATAGAATTGTATCCAATGATTCGTCCGCGGGGCGGTGATTTTCTATATAGTGAAGATGAATTTGAAATCATGAAGGCGGATATTGCCCTGTGTAAACGTTCAGGTTGTGAAGGTATCGTGACCGGATTGTTAACGAATGATGGAAAAGTGGATAAGCAACGAACACGGTTGCTGACGGATCTCGCTTACCCGCTGGGCGTTACCTTTCACCGTGCATTTGACAGGTCCAGGGATCCATGGGAAGCCATGGAAGACATCATTGATGCTGGCTGTGAAAGAATATTGACCTCAGGGCAAAAAAAAAATGCGCTGGAGGGATCGGGCCTGATAAAACAACTCATTGAAAAGGCAGATGACCGGATCGTTATTATGCCGGGTTCGGGTATCAGGGCTGATAATATTGGAACAATTGCCAGGTTAACAGGTGCTAATGAATTTCATACTTCTGCAAGATGCATTCAAAAAAGTAAAATGATTCACCATGCCCCAATAGATGGAAATGAAGAAATAACAGGGGTTGATGAAGATGAAATAAAAAGAATGCTGCAAGCATATGCCGGGAGCTGAGCAATTAATATTTCAAAGATGTTCTATGTGTGATACTTAACCGATTCAAGAAAACGGAAGTTATATTTTCACAAGCTGCCGTAGCAATTCTGCCTGGTTACCTGCCCTCATAAAATTGTGATTCTCATATTTGGCCCCGTAATAAATATCATCATTCACGTGGTCAGTAATAAATCGTATGGCCTGCATATAGATCATGAATTTCCCCGCATACAAAAAATGATTTTTTTCAGTGGTCGTTAATTCATTTTCCATTTCAGCGCTGTATCCTTCCAGGATTGCATCCAAAAAATCATTCCTGATGATCATACGGGAAAAATCCTTTTCTTCTTCCCCGGCGGCGGAAACATAGGTACGAATCATATCGCCGACATCGCTGATAAAATATCCCGGCATAACTGTGTCGAGGTCAATCACACACAGACAATGATCGCCGGGGTTGAACAATACGTTGCTGATCTTGGTATCATGGTGGGTGGCCCGTACCCTGAATTCTTTATTTTTTTGAATGCGATGATACTCATCTGCAATATCCCGGTGTTCATAGATAAAATCAACCAGCTTTTTTGCCTTGCGAAACCTGGATTGGTTCCCATGCTGTACTGCTTCTTCAAACTTCTGGAACCGCATGTCAAGGTCATGAAAATGGGGAAGCGTGATTTTCAATTGAGATGGTTCCATCCCTGCCAATACTTTTGTAAATTTTCCAAATGCTCTTGCTGCTTCATATGCCTGCTGAGGATTTTGTACTGTATCAATTGTATGGGAATCCGGCACAAACGGGAACATTCTGAATACGCCTTCCTGTGTATGCAGCATATCTTCGCCCGTAATAGTTGTGACCGCGGAAATAAAAAAATATTCAGGATGAAACCTCTTTAGGTGATCAGCCATCAGCCGTGTATTAAATGCAATAGCTCCAGGTGATTTGAAAATACCAGTATTGATCTTCTGAAGTATATATTTTTGATGAAGCCCCGCCTGCAACACCTGCCATGTATGATTAATGAGGCCCGTGCCAAAGGGTTGCACGATGCTTTCCCCAATACCGAATTTTTTTACAATATCAGTGAGTGTCATTGATTATTTTCATTGACCGAATATACCAATATCGGGAATGGAATATCGCACTGAAATATTAATAGAACATTTAAAAAGCCAGGTGTAAAAAGTTTGGGCGCTGAGCAGGTAATTCTTATAAAAAATTCGACAAATAGTTTTCTCTTTATCTAACCCGGAAGTTGCTTTTTTGGACGGTAAAATTCTTTAAAAATCAATCTCAGGTTCTGATCGTAAGTGATATAACTGTATATCCAGTTACTGAATACAGCCAGCCTGTTTTTAACTCCGAGCAGCAAAACGAGATGCAGGGTCATCCACAACAGCCACGCAAAAAATCCCCTGAAATGAAGTCTGGGTTTGGGAATATCCACAACCGCCAGGTTACGGCCAACAGTGGCCATGGTTCCTTTATCATGGTATTCAAATTGTTGCAGGTTAGGATCGTTTGTTGATTTTTTTCTTAGATTGGTTGCAAGCAAAGCACCCTGCTGGATTGCTACAGAAGCAACCTGCGGGTGCCCGTGAATGTATTTTTCTGTTTCCATAAAGGCAACGTCTCCAATGGCGTAAATGTTTTGTGTGTTCAGCACTTTATTCCACCTGTCGACCTTTACCCGGTTGCCTTTCACGACAAGATCTGTTTGAATGCCATCCGGAATATTTCCCCTGATGCCAGCCGCCCAGATCACCATTCCTGCTTCGATGGTTTCGCCATTTTGCATGGCAACTGTTTTGCCGTCGAAACTTTTCACAACTGTACCCGTGATCACAATCACTTTTAGTTTTTCCAAATATGCGCGGGAATCCTGGCTGGATTTTTCGCTCATGGTGCCAAGTGTTTTAGGGCTTCCTTCAAGCAGGTATATTTTCATCATCGAAAAATCAAGCTCCGGATAATCTTTGGGCAATACAAACCTCCGCAGATCTGCGATCGCACCGCTCATTTCAACACCTGTCGGCCCCCCGCCTACCAGAACCACCGTCATCAGCCTTTGCAGTTCTTCCGGGTCAGCAGTGTTCAATGCGTCTTCAAAGTTCTGGATCAATTGGTGCCTGATGCGCACCGCTTCCACCGTGCTTTTCATGGGGAATGCATTCTCAATGAGCTGATCGTTTCCAAAAAAATTTGTATCAGCACCTGATGCAAGCACTAGTATATCATAAGGGAATTCTCCGATATCGGTATTAATTTTATTCTGTTCAGAAACAATGGTTTTTACTTCTGCCATCCTTACATGAACATTTTTACTGTTGTGAAATACTTTTCTCAATGGAAATGAAATGTTGCTTGGGTCTAACCCTGCTGTGGCAACCTGGTAAAAAAGCGGTTGAAACTGGTGGTAGTTATATTTATCGATCAGCATTACATTAAATCCCGGCTTGTTATTTAATTCTCTTGCAATTTTAAGCCCTCCGAATCCGCCACCAATGATTACAATTTTAAGGGCGGGAAGTGATGATGTATTTGTCTGAACCACTGTTGAAAATTAATTTATTGATTATTGATTATTAAATGAATTGTCTGAACCTAGATTTGGGTAGATTATGAGATTAAAACGAAACTTGAGAATTGAGAATTGAACATTGAGTGTTGAGTGTTTGCACATGCCTGAATCATCTAATTGGTCAGTACAACAACCGAACCTTTAGTGTCTGCTTCACTTTCCTCAATAGCTCCAGCGCATTTTGTGATAGTCCTTTGTCAACGTCCAGCACAACATATCCTATCTCCTCATTTGTTTTCAAATACTGTGCAAGAATATTTATTTTATTTTTTGAAAGTTGTGTATTGATCTCGGACAACACGCCCGGCACGTTGTGGTGAATGTGTAGGATTCGATGAGTGCCTTCCTGTGGCGGCAGGCTCAATGCCGGCACCGAATGCGACCCGGTTGTAATTCCTTTTTCAAGGAAATTAAAAAGTTTATTGCTCACATCTTCACCGATATTTTGCTGGGCTTCTTCCGTAGACCCTCCGATATGAGGCGTAAGTAATACATTGCTGACTCCCTGTAAGGGTGTTGTAAATCGATCACCGCTTTTTTCAGGTTCTTCCGGGTACACATCCAGCGCTGCTCCGGCCAGTTGACCTTCCTCAAGTGCTTTGCGCAATTCAGCCAGGTCAATTACTTCTCCCCTTGCATAATTGATGAGTATGGACCCTTTTTTAAAATTTTTGAGCGTGGATTTGTTGATGAGATTTTTTGTAGAAGGCAGGTCCGGCACATGCAACGTAACAATATCAGAAACGGCCGTTACCTCTTTTAAAGATTTTTTATCTTCAGCATTGCCAAGGGGCATTTTGGTTTCCACATCATAAAAAATGACCTTCATCCCAAGCGATTCTGCGAGTACGCTTACCTGTGACCCTATATTCCCATAACCGATGATTCCCAGAACTTTGCCCCGTAATTCATAACTTCCTTTTGCTTCTTTTAACCAGATGCCTTCATGTGCTGCTTTATTTTTGTCCGGTATCCTGCGGATCAGCATGATCGAAGAGGCAATGACCAGCTCCGCCACCGACCTTGTATTGGAATAAGGTGCATTGAATACCACCACCCCTTTTTTGGTTGCTGCTGCTATGTCAACCTGGTTAATGCCGATGCAGAAGCAGCCTATGGCCTGGAGCTTTTCAGCTTGTGCCAGCACATTAGCTGTAATCCTTGTCTTAGAACGGATCCCCAATAAATGAACATTTCGTATTTCTTTAATGAGATCTGTTTCACTCATGGCACCCGTTATTTTTTTCACCGATGAATAGCCTGATTCAGAAAATCTTTTCATGGCGGTATCACTGATATTTTCTAAAAAAAGAATATTTATCTTTTCTTTTGGGTAGCTGGTATTTTTTTTGTCTGCCATATAAACATTGTACTGTAATATTGCAAATATAACCCCTTAACGATTCAAAGGTCTCTAATGAATATCCTGAAAAACTACTGGTTCCTCCTTGTTATTTTATTTTTCTTATTCGGTTGCTCATCCGGTTCCGCGGATAAACTTAAAGGGACTGCACGCGATTCGGTGACCTATTCACCGCAACGTCCTGGCGTTTTGAAAAGAGAAGATTCCCTTCGATTTTACAATGCCATTCAATCTTTTTACGAGACGTTACTACTTGCACATGGTTTTAATGGAGCGATACTGGTAGCCAAAAAGGGGGTGATCATATTTGAAAAGTATCATGGTTTCAGCAACCAGGCAAAAAAAGACACTCTAAATGAGAACAGCTCCTTTCACATCGCTTCAGTTTCAAAAACCTTTACGGCAATGGCCACGTTGAAGCTTGTAGAGTTGGGAAAATTAAAATTGGATGAAAATATCAAAACCTGGTTTCCTTCCCTGCCTTACGAGGGAATTACGTTAAGAATGTTGCTGAGCCACAGAAGCGGCCTTCCCAATTATTTATACTTCATGCAGCAGCTTGGATGGGACGTTAAAAAATATGTTACCAATGCAGAGGTATTAAATTACCTGGTGACTTATAAACCACCAATTACACATTCACCGGGCACACACTTCAGCTATTGTAATACAAACTATGCACTGCTTGCCCTGATCATTGAAAAGGTTTCAGGAAAAACTTACCCTGATTTTCTTCAATTCACTTTTTTTACACCGCTGCAAATGAACAACACGTATGTTTTCTCTTTGGCAGATTCTGCAAGATCCATGCAATCTTACGACTGGAGAGGAAGACCCGAAAGACTCACGTTCCTGGATGGTGGATACGGAGATAAAAATATATATAGTTCTGCCAGGGACCTGTTGAAGTGGGACCAGTCAATGTACAACAACCAACTGTTCAGTAAAGAAACACTTCAGGAAGCTTTTACTCCTTACAGCAATGAAAAGCCGGGGATAAAAAATTATGGTTTTGGATGGAGAATGAACTTATATCCAAATGGGAAAAAAGTAATTTTTCATACAGGTTGGTGGCATGGAAATAATTGTATTTTAATGCGTTTGATAGAAGATTCTGCAACGATCATTGTGCTGGGCAATAAATACAACCGGTCTATATATCAGGCCAAGCAACTTGCCAATATCTTCCAGCCTTATTTCGGAACTGAAGAAGAGGACCAGGCAGAAAATGTAAAGGACGATGTGCTGCCTGCAGATCATCCTGACTCATCTTGGAATACCCAGGCGCGAATTCATTCTACTGTAAGCAAAAAGAGACATCGGTGATTGGAGGTATCAGGTAAGAATCAGGTTTAGAAAGTTTAGAGGGTTTAGAGAGTTTAGTTTAGCTCTACTCAACTTTCTAAATAAAAATTTTAAGGACGCCAGAATTGAAAGCTTTACTAACTTTTCTAAACACAAATTTCAAATATACCCGAATTGAAATCCCTACTAAACCTCTAAACTCAAATATAAAGATGGCTCTGAATCGAAGGCTCTGCTAAACGTTACTAAACCCAATATCAGGCGATATTTCCGAAAAATAGGTAACACAATACAATAGATGTAACGATCCCAACCAGGTCAGCAAGTAACATGGCACCAATGGCATACCTGGTGTTTTTGATGGACACTGCCCCAAAGTAAACGGCCACAACATAAAATGTTGTGTCCGAAGAACCCTGCAATATGCAGGCAAGTCTGCCGGCAAATGAATCGGGAGAATAAATTTTCATGGTATCGATCATCATCCCCCTGGCGGCACTTCCACTCAAAGGTTTAATGAGGGCAGTAGGCAATCCATCAACAAAGCGTGTATCTGTTCCAAATAAAGCAAACAAATGTTTCATGCCCTGTATGATCACATCAAACGTGCCGCTGGTGCGTAACATGCTGATCGCAACAAGCATTCCCACAAGGTATGGTATGATCCGGACCGCGGTTTCAAATCCACCTTTTGCGCCTGCAACAAAAGCCTCGAAAATATTAATCTTTTTGTAGAGGGCACCCAGGATGATTAAAAAAAATATGAGGAGTATCAGCCCATTGCTGAGCACGCCGGAAAAAGTTTGAACCCCGGGGTAAGTGAGAGTTTTCAGGTAAATCACTAAAAGTGCAATCACAGATGAAACGCCCAATATCCATAGAAGAATGACCGGCTGAAAAATATTTATTTTTTGTTTATAGGATACGATCATCATGGCTGCGACTGTAGCCACAAAAGTTGCGATCATACAGGGAACAAAAATATCGGTAGGATTGGCAGCCTTTAAGGAAGCTCTGGCTGCAATGATGCTGACCGGGATGAGCGTAAGCCCTGAAGCATGCAGGCACAGGAACATGATCTGCGAGTTTGAAGCAGTTTCTTTTTTTGGATTGATTTCCTGGAGGCTTTCCATCGCCTTAATCCCGAATGGTGTAGCGGCATTATCAAGGCCCAGCAAATTTGCTGAGAAATTCATCATCATATGACCCATTGCGGGATGATTTTTTGGAAGATCAGGAAACAGCCTGGAAAAAAATGGTCCAATGATCCTTGAAAGAATGCGAATGCCACCGGCTCTTTCGGCAATGCTCATAAATCCCATGAATAGAGCCATGATGCCCACCAGGTTAATACTGATGTCGACTGCAGTTTTACAGGTAGCAATAATACCATCGGCCTGTTGTTCCACGAAAGAGATGATCTTACCGTCTGCAGCCCTTGTAAACTTTACTTCCCCATATTTGATTTCCTTAACACTGTCTAAAGCTTTCATCAATCCTGGTTGGATCAATAATGAATCTTCCGTTTTTGTCCTGGATGTATCGCCTGCTTTGCCAACCACCATTTTATTAAAAATATCATTCCTGCCGGGCTGCAATATGGTTTGAAAACATGCTGCTAATACTGCAACAATGATAAATGATGCCCAAATCCTGCTTAATGCCATATCGTTTGCTTGAACCTTACAATTTTAAAGATGCCGGACGAAAACTACTGATTTTATTGTACAAAATAGTACCGGCTCATCGTTACCGCCTATCAAAAACAGGAAAAAATGTAAAAGCAGGGTTCTAAATTTATATCCTGTAAAACTTATACTATGTACAAATTATTTTGTTCAATCTTATTGTTGCTGGCAGCGTTTCAGTTGAATGCACAATATAAAAATGACAATGTATTGTATAAAACAGTTTACGCTGAAGACCTTGCGCAACAACTTAAGGCAAACCCCGGCTACCTGTTGCTGGATGTTAGAAGCAAGGGAGAGAACCAGGATACTTCGTCCATGCAAAGTATGAATATTGGTCATTTCAGGGATGCCAGAAATATTGACGTGAGGGAACTTGGCACAAGGCTTAATGAATTACAGGGCTTTAAAAATACACCCATTTTTGTTTATTGTTCCCACAGCCAACGCAGTCGCCGGGCCAGCAAAATGCTTTCTGACAGCGGGTTTACAAAAGTTTACAACATCAATGGCGGTATGACAACCCTGTTACAAAATCAATATGGATTGAATACGCTATACGAGACAAAAAAGAACTATCAATTCCTCTCACCTGCAGCCTTTTGCAATGAGCTCAGCAATAAAAATTCATTCATCCTGGATGTAAGATCCGACACTTCGTACAATGCATCAACAATGAGTGAACTTACCAATGCGATTGGCAGGATCAAGTCTGCGTCGCACATACCTCTTACAAAATTAGAAAGCTCACTGGCAGAAATCCCCATGGACAAAAAAATTGTTCTGGTTGATGATTTCGGTGACGAGAGCATTAATGCCGCAGTTTTGTTAAATACAAAAGGATATAAAAATGTAGCCGTGTTATTTGACGGGATGTATAATTTAATTACCAGCAATACTGCAGAGGTCAACTGTAAAAAACAGGTAGTACAACAAAATAAAAAATACACGATTCTCTCAGCCGATGAATTCAACGGGATGATGACCCGCGGCAGTGATGCGGCTATCATTGATGCCAGGACAACCATTGAATTCAACAACCAGGCAAAAGAACCCTGGAAAAATACAGGACACATCAAAAATGCGATCAACATTCCCGCTTCGGAACTGGAAACACGGATGAGTGAATTATCCGGTTATAAAACCAGACCTGTAATCGTATATGGTTTCGGGTCCTTTTCAGATGCATATAGTGCTGCGGCCAAGCTTCAGTCAAATGGTTTTAACAACGTCAATGTTCTGAGCGGTGGAATTTTCGGCCTCCGCTGGAGAGCCGCCAACATCAAAGGAAAATCGTCCCTGAAAGATTGGGTGACTGATATCCCGGTAGAAAATCTGTAGCAGCATACCCTGCTCAAATAATCCTGCTATATTTGCACCCCCGAATGGGGAAGACGCATACATTATTGAAACCATCCCACCAATTTATCCGGATGGATGCAAAACAGGAATTGTTATGGCTTTACAAGCAGGAATTGTGGGATTGCCCAACGTAGGAAAATCAACTTTATTTAATGCAGTAAGCAACAGTGCTAAAGCACAGGCAAGCAACTACCGGTTCTGTACAATAGAACCCAACGTGGGACTTGTAAACGTGCCCGATCCCAGGCTGGATAAACTGGCAGAGCTCGTACAACCAAATCGTGTAGTACCTACGCAGATTGAAATTGTAGACATAGCGGGTTTGGTGAAAGGTGCAAGTAAAGGAGAAGGATTGGGAAATAAATTCCTGGCCAATATCAGGGAAGTGGATGCCATCATCCATGTGATCAGGTGTTTCGAAGATGTGAATGTTTTACGAGATGAAGGTCCCATTGATCCAATCAGTGATAAAGAAATCATTGAAACCGAATTGCAGCTGAAAGACCTTGACAGTGTAGACAAAAAAATTTCGCGCACGGAAAAAATGCTGAAGACAGGTGATGCCAAAGTAAAATCCGAGTACGAGACCCTGTTAAGATGTAAAGCACACCTTGAAAAAGGGAAAAATATCCTATCGCTCAATTTATCCAAAGATGAAAAAGCAGCCATTGCTGAAAATTTCCTGTTAACCGATAAACCCGTGTTGTACGTAGCGAATGTTGATGAAGCGTCTATGCATACGGGTAATAAATTTTCCGATTTATTGTTGGAAGCAGCCAAATCTGAAAATTCCGAAGTGATCATTATGACAAATGCGATCGAGGCACAGATTGCTGAATTTGAAGATCCTGGTGATAAAAAAATGTTCATGGAAGAATACAAGATGGATGAACCGGCTCTCGACAGGCTCATCCATTCCGCATACAAGCTGCTCAATCTCTCAACATATTTTACCGCGGGTGTGCAGGAAGTGAGGGCGTGGACCATTCACCAGGGATGGAAAGCTCCACAGGCTGCAAGTGTGATCCATACCGACTTTGAAAAGGGCTTCATAAAAGCAGAAGTCATTTCTTATGAAGATTTTCTGCATTATAAATCAGAGGCAGCCTGCCGGGAAAATGGCAAACTAAGGATCGAAGGAAAAGAATATATCGTGAAGGATGGGGATGTGATGCACTTTAGGTTTAATGTGTAGGGAGAGGTATCAGGTATCAGGTATCAGGTATCAGGTCTGAGGAATTAGGAATTATCCTAAAGCAATTATATCCCATTTAATTAATTAAAAATAAGGTTAGATATTAAGAGGATTTCTTTATATGGGAAGAGTGCCTGGCTAATACCTCATACCTGATACCTCTACTTACTGCGGTAACAACACCCTGTCAATCACATGTACTACACCATTGATCGCATTCTTATCAAAATTTGATTTCGGTTTGGATGTAGCCGCAACTCCCCCATTGCCAAATCCGGTCACCTTCATTGAATCAACTACAAGCCCGGTAAAAAAAGATTGCACACTAACGCCGGGATGTGCGGGAAATCCAAGATTAAAAAGAGTGGGATAAAAAGCAGGTATCGCAGCAAAGTTTACCGAAAACGCACGGGTACCCAAAATATGATATACGGTGATTCCCCTGGCATTCAATACGGGAAAAGAAGTGCTGATAAAGCCTATGAAAACTGCATCGGGTGCAGCCGTAGGAATTAATCCACCTGTGGCAGCACTAATAAATTGTTTCATAGCTGTGTTGTTCGGTGCAAATACGGTAAGGTTTGCGCCGGGATTTTTCAAAGCAGAATCAATTCTTGCTGCAGCAGGCTGTCCGGAATCCCCGCGAACGATCAACGCCCTGAATATGGATAACAGTGAATCTGAATAAATGACTGAGGGCCCGCTGGAGGCAGCAAGGGTCAGGCTGGGCGGGAATGTAACTTTTGATACCAGATTAATCACTCCATTGCTGAACATGGTAATTGATGGAAGACCGGGAGCAATGTTATACCAGAAATCAGTTCCACGCCGGGAAGGAAATGCTGAAAGTTTAAAAGGAATGATGGTACCCGGCAAATTTGAGCCAGGCCCGAGAGCTGTTGGCAATTGTACATTCGGAAATTTTGTTGGGATCTGGTCAGAGGGAAGCACCTGCCCGGGAATAAGATGGTAATTCACGATCGCAAATACCGTTGCGACGGGCAATGCATTGATCACTTGTATGGAAGGAATACCAGAAGCCTTAAATGCATTGTTATCCGGTAAAAAAAGTGTAAAAGAATTACTGGCATTCAACAAAGCAGTCATTGCCCCTACCTTTGTGGCTGCCGCCTTAAAAAAACTGTAAGTGGTGTCCGAAGTGAGCACATCACCAATCGTTAATGTGCTGCTCGATGGGAAAAGAATTGGCTCCGCGTCGGGTATCTTTTTATTACATGCCGAAAATGCAATTGCCAAAACAACGATCACTAACAGTTGTTTTGCCATTTTTTTGATTATTATTTTTTTCATACAATTTCTTTATGGGTGATGAGCGGTAATTAAAATAAGTTGTATCCAATGGCAACATAATAAAGCCCACCAACCGTAGCATTGCCAAATCCATTCCTGTAATACTGGTTGAGAATATTGCTGCCGCCAAGCTTTAGCAATAATTTCTGCGCCGGGAATTTGTAACTCACCTGGCCGTCAACCGTATGAAATGCCGGGATTTCCCCAGCTGCAAAATCGCCCGTATAGTCAACTTTATCCTGCCACCTCCAGGCTACATTGAAGCCCATACGTTTTTCAAATCCAAATCCTGAATTACTGAGCGATGCTCCTACCCTGTAAAGAGGCGCATTGAACTGCGATTGAAAACCAGTTGGCACATCACTTAACTTGTCAGAAGTGAAATTAGCGTTGATATTAAAATTATGTGATAAAGAATAATCCAGGCCCAATCCAAAACCATATGTTTTTACCTGCCCATCCACGTTCGTGGGAACAGAATAAGATGTAACCTTAGTTGGATCAACAAGGTTTGCCTTTATTATGTTTGAATCCGGATCTGTAAAGACGTTGATATTTCCATTTACAGATTGAGCCACAACTGTCCTGGCTATAAAATCTTTGTTGATCCCGTAATACCCATAGACATCGATCAATAATTTTTTATCGATCAACAGACCTTTGTAACCGGCTTCAAATGAGTTGACTGTTTCCGCTTTAAATTTATTAAAGTTTCTCACCTGGGGTTTCCCGTTAATTAAATTCTGATCTACGCTGTATACAGGGTTCGTATTGAAACCGTAATAATCCTGGAAAGTCTTAAGTCCACCCAGCAAACGGGGGTTGGATGAAATCTTTAAGTTGATCCATTGTTGTTGAGTAGATCCAAACCGGTATGCAGATTGGTACGACAATCGGATAAAATTATCCTGGGCCACTTTTATCACTGCTGAAAAGCGCGGTGTAAATTTCCCTGAGAAATTTTCATTTTTATCAAACCTACCGGAAAGAATCAGTCTCAGCCGGTCGTTCATAAATCTCCTGGTGGCCTGGAGATAAGCACCGTATTCATTGATCCCAATTTTTGCGGTCGAATCAGCAAAGATGGTCCCTTCTGAATTCAGTACATATCTTTTATAGTTGCCGCCAATGATTATTTCAGCAATTTTTGAACTCAATTTTGAAAAATTATACTGTCCTTCTGCGCTGTATAAATTGGTCCTGTCCACAAACAAGCCTCCATTTTTTGAAATGGGCGTACTTCTTACATTGTCAAATATTTGCCGGAACTCCGGGGATCCGGGAAGAGGCCTTCCCTGGTCGGCAAATGCACGCGCACTGTTGTGTGCTGCGATGTCTGACTGGCCTCCCAATTTGTTCTGTAAAAATGATTGCGCGTATTGGATAAGCCAATCACTGGCAAGTGGTGTAGGAACTCCATTTGTAAATGTGATCGTCCGTTTCCAGGCTTCATTAAAGTAGCCGAGTGTTGAAGTAACACTGAATGATTGCCCTGCATTTTCCTGCGTAGTATAACCCCTGATAAACCAGTTTGGATTGTTAAGCTCGATCTTATATTGTCCCATTTTTAAATCCTTCAATGAATAACGGTCATTGCCGGTATAAACTGTATTACCTGTACCCCAGTAACCACTTACTAGAAGATCCGTATTGGCGGTAATTTTATAATCAAGGCCACCGGATAATTTTACATTGACTGTGTTGGGATCTACTACTTCCTTCTCGAGGTAGCCTGTTCTTGAAACGGGTATCGCTGCAGGAAGTCCAGTAATATAGGGTGCATAAAAAGGAACGGCCTGTGCAATTGAATTAAGGATGGGACGGATATCATAAGCACCTTCATCACCGTAAGTATTTATGCCATTATAAGCAGGATCTGTTGCCCGGGTGCCAGGCAAAACTTTACCCGCCAACCGGTTGTAATTCCTGTAATCATCGGCGATCCAATCTTTTGCCTGGATGAGCTCTCCACCGATTTTGAAAGCAAATTTTTCAGAGACTTTTTTAGCCCACCTGAGTGACCAGTTGTAATAGGGTGAGGTTGGCCTTTCTCGATTATCAATGTGCATAACCCCCGTTTTTACCTGGAACGACAGGCCTTTGTATTTAAATGGATTTTTACTGTTGATGAGAAGAGCGCCATTCATTCCTCCCGGTCCATATAATGCAGAAGAAGCTCCCGGTAATAATTCTACGCTTTCTATATCCAGTTCAGTAAGTCCTATCACGCTTCCCAAAGAAAAATTTAAACCTGGGGCCTGGTTGTCCATGCCGTCTACGATCTGGTTCAGGCGCAAATTACCACTTCCGTTAAATCCCCTGGTGCTTGGAGTTTTAAAGTTCAGCGATGCAGTGACCATATCTACACCTTTTATATTGCCAACAATGTCATAATAGCTGGGAGCTGCAGCATTCCTGATCGCTGAATTGCTGATCCTTTCTATTGTAACCGGCGACTCGAGGATCCTGGATGGAGCACGGGTGGCTGCAATTACAACTTCCTGCCCGAGCGAGCTTGCCGGCACCATCTTTACCTCCACGAAATCTGATGCATTGCTTACCTGTACTTCCTGTAACTCAAACCCTATGGATGAGATGACCAGGGTGAGTGGAACGGGGATGTTTGCATTCAATTTAAAATTCCCCCTCCCATCGGTGAAGGTTCCGCGGCCAGACCCCTTTACTGTGATGGAAACTGCAGCAATGTATTCACCGGATGTGCGGTTTTTTACATTTCCGCTGATGCTGCTAATTTGTGCCGATATCGCCATAGAAGACAGGCTTGCCAGGAATGCAAGCACGAGGCGCAAAGATTTTCTCATATAGCAAATTTTATTTGTGCAATCAATAGCAAAGTAAGCTTTGTTGCATACGTATGAAAATTTAATTTTCTACATGTTTGTTGAACATGTTTACATCTTTCGAGAATTAAAAATTGATAATTGATATCGTGGCTTTATTTTAGCAATATGCCCATTCTACAGTTGCCTGAACAAACAGATTTTTACCGCGGAAAAGTAAGAGATGTATACACGATCAAAGATTCTTTACTTGTTATGATTGCCAGTGACCGCATCTCAGCATTTGACGTGATACTGCCACGTCCGATTCCTTATAAAGGGCAGGTCCTGAACCTAATTGCGGCTTCCATGTTAACAGCAACAAAAGATATCTGTGCAAACTGGTTATTGGAAACTCCGGCACAAAATGTTGCCATCGGAAAAAAGTGTATACCGTTCAGGGTAGAAATGGTAGTTCGCGGCAACATTACCGGGCACGCGTGGCGTACCTATTCAGCAGGAAAGAAAAGCTTATGTGGGGTAACATTTCCGGAAGGGTTGAAAGAAAATGATTTCTTCCCATCCCCGGTGATAACACCCTCAACAAAAGCAACTGAAGGACATGATGAAGACATCCGCCGGGATAAAATCATAAAAGAAGGGCTTGTGAATAAATCAGATTATGAAAAAATAGAAGCACTGAGTCTCGCATTATTTGATCGAGGAAAGGAACTGGCCCTCAAAAGGGGGCTGATACTTGTTGATACGAAATACGAATTCGGGAAAATTGACGACGACATTTACCTCATGGATGAAATACATACCCCTGACAGCAGCCGTTATTTTTATGCCGAAGGTTTTGAGGCACGCCAGTCGGCTGGTGAAAAACAAATACAGCTCAGCAAGGAATTTGTACGGGAATGGCTGATCGAAAATAATTTTATGGGAAAGCCGGGGCAATTAGTCCCCGAAATGACAGATGAATGGATTGCAATTATACGTGACCGTTACATCACGTTGTATGAAAAGCTGATTGGCAAAAAATTTATTCCTGAAAATTTATCAGATGAAGAAAAAGAAAAGAAGATTGGTGTGGCCCTCGGTAAATACATAAGGTAAAAATGATATGTGTACCTGCTATTGATAATGTGAATTAATTATACCTAGACCTCATGGCATGGCAGCTTTTTAAAGATATCGTAACCTAGTACTACGCTGCAGCCATTTAATATTTCTGAATAAAATAAAAGAAGGATGAATTTCATGGTTCATCAGGTTTTGGACCTAAACTTGATACTGCCTCTAATGTAAGATTGTATTTAAGAATTCCATAAACTCTTGAGTAGCTCAGCCCCCTAACTTTCTTTACACCAAAAAATCCATTTAACTAGATATTTCGTAGCTAAACTTAATCCGCGTTATCCTATACGAACTAACTCTTACTCCTGTACATATTCTTGGGTCTTTATAATACCATGGCAGTTCCGTGTGTACACAATTATTTTAACTAAAAAAAAATTACGATGAAACAAAAAAAATTTACCCGGATGAGGCTAACAATTCTAATGGCAATAGCTTGTCTCTCCATCTTTTCTGTGATCCTGATGTCATCCAGTCACCGGGAAGCGCCAATGATCGCAAATGATCCACTGGCTGACAATACGGACCTGTATGCATTTCGCAGCCCGGTGAATGCCGACAAGATCATTGTGATCGCCAACTACATCCCTGCACAATTACCACAGGGCGGACCAAATTATTATTCATTCGGAGAAAATATCCGGTATGAGGTTCACATTGACAATAATGTGGCCACAAAAGGTGATGACATTGTGTACCGGTTTACGTTCCACAAAGTAAATGAAGATCCCACCACATTTTTCAACATCAGGTTGAAGAAACAGAATTTGAAAACAACTTACACCCTTGAAAGAAGCATGGATGGCGGTAAAAAATTTCAAACCATTATTACAGATGGTATGGTTCCCCCACCGAACATTGGACCACGTTCCATCAGTTCTCCTGTAGGCCTGGATGCTCCGGATTATAATTCGCTCATCGATGCTGATATTAAAACTTCTACAACTGGCGAACGCGTTTTTGCCGGAACTGCCGATGATCCTTTCTTTGTTGACCTTGGCGGCATTTTTGACCTGGGTGATGCACCCCGCCAGTCTGGCCAATCGGTTGATGGATTAAAATGCCTCAATGTTTCTACTCTTGCCATGGAAATTGATATTTCAACACTCCAGAAAGATCATAAAGGAATTAATCATGCCGAGAACATACTTGATCCAAATTATGTGATCGGTGTTTGGGCAAGCGCAAGCAGGCAAAAAATCAGGATATTGAATAATTATGACGACCACAATCCTGATGGACTGGAGTCGAATAGCGGTCCATGGGTACAGGTGTCAAGACTGGGAATGCCTTTGACGAATGAAGCCGTGATTCCAATTGGTTACAAAGATTATTGGAACCGCCTGACTCCATATGATGATCTTTCAAAATTGAAAGTATTCGGTAACTTTTTTTACAATCCCGAATTGGCTCTTTACATGGATGATTCACAATTTGGAGGTGCCGTTCCTGCATTTGCCCCATTGCGCATCCAGAGGAATTCTTTAGGCGCATTTGATTTTGGAAATACACACGATGGTTTGTATATACTAAAAAATTCACCGGCATTGAACGGAACTGCCCTGGCAGAAAATGCTTTTGGCAGCTTGTTATTACCAGCTCCAGGCTCTCCACGTTCTGTTGACTTATGGCCTATTTTTAATACCGGTGTACCCAACTTAGCACCTTACCAATTGGCTACCGGTAAACCAGCAGGCAATCCACTGGCACCAGGTAAGCCTTTCATCAACAATTTTCTGCCATCAGGCGGAGACATGTTGCGTTTGAACATGGCAGTACCTGCAACACCACGCGATAGTAAAGATTTCAGTTCTGAAGGTCTAGTTCAGGCTGCAGTGTTGGGATTAACTGATCCAAGATTCAATACAACCACCACGCTGGAATTTATTCCGAACATGGATGGATTTCCAAATGGCAGAAGGTTGGAGGACGATGCAACAAGGATCGAACTACAGGCTGTAAGCGGAATTGTATTGGCTGCGATTGGTTTGTGGTATGATGATTATGTCATCGGATCAAGCCCCCTTACTACAGACCTGCTGAATGTTTACACTTACAGCACCGGTATCAACCAAAACGATACCACATTTAAAACTTCTTTCC
The DNA here is from genome assembly GCA_040003385.1 of Ginsengibacter sp. GTDB lineage: Bacteria > Bacteroidota > Bacteroidia > Chitinophagales > Chitinophagaceae > Ginsengibacter. The sequence continues at coordinate 17,639 of JBDUCQ010000030.1, forward strand.
CGTTTGTTCAAACACCATGGGCAGGCACACACATCTGTGCATGTGATAACACGACTCAGCAACTTAGAAGTGCTCGTCCTGCAATGACCTCGTTTTCTACAACAGGAAAGCTCGGTATTGCCGCACCGGAAATTTTTGCGACATCTTCGCCTAACCCGGTTGTAAACAACAATACACTTACTTACAAAGTTGATGCTGCATCACAGGTGAACATCATGGTGTATGATGCATCAGGCAAGGCGATGAAAGTTTTAGTGAATAAAAAGCAGGAGGCCGGTACCTACAGACTTCAATGGAACGCAGGTTCCCTGGGTAAAGGTTCTTACTTCATATCAATCAGTAAAAACGGGGCTGTTAAACAAACACTTCCCCTGGTTAAAGCAGAATAAATTGTAAAAAGTCCGCAGTTTAATGCTGCGGACTTTTTTTTCTAAGAAATTGTGAAATAAATACCATGAATAAAAAACTAATTTACCCTGTCGCTATCACACTATTTTTAGCTTCAGTATTTTTTATCATTTTCCAGTTCAGCAGCATTAAACAGGAAGACACGAACTACCAGCTTAAAGAAAGAAAAGGGTTTCTTGCTCAAACGGACGAATATAAAAATACGAGGGTAACAGCAGCTAAGTTAAAATTGACCATCCAGGAACATCCTGATGATCAAAAGTCTATGCTTGGGCTTGCTGCCTTATACATCCAGGAAGGCAGGATAACAGGTGATTACATGTATTATAACCTTGCGGCTATGCAGCAGGTTAATAGTATACTTAAAAAAGATTCCAATAATTTCCAGGCCCTTACTTACAAGGCACTGATCTATTTATCACAGCACCATTTTGCAGATGGACTTGCTGTTGCAGAGAAAGCAAAAAACATCAACCCGTATAATGCTTTTATTTATGGTATCCTGGTAGATGCAAATGTTGAAATGGGAGAATATGCAAAGGCAGTTGAATACGCTGATCAAATGGTATCCATCAGGCCAGATATCAGGTCTTATTCCAGGATTTCATATTTACGTGAGCTTCATGGAGATCTTCCTGGTGCGATAGAAGCCATGAAATTGGCTGTGGGCGCAGGAATGCCCGGTGATGAAGGAACAGAGTGGGCACGGATTCAGCTCGGGCATTTGTATGAGAACACAGGAGCCATGGCCAATGCAGAAATGCATTACAGGATCGCCCTTCAGCAGAGACCTGCTTATCCTTATGCAATGGTGGGACTTGCACACATAGCCAGTGCAAAGCATGAGTACAAAAGTGCCATCAGTTTATTGCTGCAGGCAGATTCACTGGTAAATGATTATGCGATCAAAGAAGAATTGGTGGATGTCTATAACCTCGACGGACAAAAAGAAAAATCGGCTGACCTTGCAAAGTATGTTATAGACGGCATGAATAAAGATTCCAAATCGGGATTGACCAACGAAAATTTGGGCCACTATGCCGACAGGGAACTTGCTTATGCATATCTGAAAATGAATGAAGATGATAAGGCCCTCACACATGCTCTAACGGAATACCAGCGTCGCCCGAAAAATATCGATGTGAATGAAACCGTTGCATGGGTATTGTACAACGCCAACAAACCAGTGCAGGCACTCCCTTATTTGAAAGAAGCATTGAGAACGAATGATAAAAATCCCACTTTGCTGTGCAGGGCAGGACTGATCTATGCCAAAGCAGGGGAAAAAGAAAAAGCCAAATCAATGTTGATGGATGCCATGAAAAACAATCCGAATATTCAGCAGGAACTTAAGGCAGAATCAATACATGTGATGGAAACATTATAAAGAATAAATTTTAGGGGATCAGAATTGATGGCCGTATTTACGGTCATCTTTTTTTTGTAGTGTCGCTTCTTTAAATGATTGATGCTACTTTTAATAAAAAATTTCTGTTTGACCAATCAAGACGACATCAGCCTGAATAAATATATCAGTGAAACGGGTTATTGCTCCAGGAGAGCTGCTGATGGCCTGATCGCAGAAGGCAGAGTTTTGGTAAACGGGAAAATTCCGAGGTCCGGCAATAGGGTTTCCAGTGAAGATGAGATCCTGGTTGATGGAAAAAAATTGAAGGAAAAAGACAAACCGGTTTACCTGGCATTTAACAAGCCTGTGGGTATTACCTGTACCACTGATCTCAAAGACAGGTCGAGCATCATCCACTTTATAAAATTCGACAAAAGGATCTTTCCGATCGGAAGGCTTGATAAGCCTTCGGAAGGTTTGATCTTTTTAACCAACGACGGGGATATTGTCAACAAGATTCTTCGTGCGGGGAACAAGCATGAGAAAGAATACATTGTAACCGTTGATAAACCGGTAAGTGATGGATTTATACAAAGAATGGGAGCAGGGCTGAATATATCTGGTGCAATTACTCAAAAATGTTTTGTGAAACGCGAAAGCAAGTTTGTTTTCCGCATAATTCTCACACAGGGTTTAAACAGGCAGATCCGGAGAATGTGTGCCGTTGTTGGATATGACGTTGTAAGACTGGTGCGCACAAGGATCATGAATATTACTCTTGGAGATCTGAAGCCGGGGAAGTGGCGCTTTTTAAATAATAGCGAGATCAATCACATTCACCACCTGGTAAAATCATCTGTTAAAACTGAAGAGGCATCTAAAATTTAATTTTACCTGCCTGCTATTTTGCTTCTTCTTTCAAATTGCCAGGTATCCCGCCATGCACCATTCATTTTTCCTATTTTTTCCCGGTAACCAATTTTTCTAAAGCCTGATTTTTCATGGAGATGTATACTTCCTGTGTTCTCTGGAAAAATGCCCGCCTGTAAGGTCCACAATTTGTGCTGTTCGCTTAAACTGATCAATGCATCAAGCAATTGCAGGCCGATATTTTTTCCGCGGTGATGTGCAGAAACATACACACTTACCTCAGCAACTCCGGCATACACACATCTGTCCGAAACCGGTGTAAGCGCTGCCCAACCAACAACCTCGTTCGCAATTTTTGCAACCAGCCTGCATGTTTCCAGGTGGCTTGCATCCCAATCCTGCCACGAAGGCACATCCTGTTGAAAAGTGGCGTGACCTGTTGCAATCCCCTGTTTATAGATTTCTGCAACGGCATCCCAGTCACACTCATCCATTTCCTGAACGATTACATTCATGATCTTTGTACTTTTTGTTTCTACAAATTGAATTCTTTATTTTCTATAGATCCTGTTCTACAAATTCCCGCGAAAAAGATTTAATTGCATTTCGAACTTTACGAAATTCCTCCATCACCTCCCTTTCCCTGCCTGTTGCTTTTGCAGGGTCATTAAAATCCTGGTGGATCATTTTTGCTTTACCCGGAAAATAAGGGCAGTTTTCTTTTGCATGATCACAAACTGTAATTACCACATCAAATTCCCGGCCCATGAATTCACTCACATTTTTTGAAGTATGATTTGAAATGTCAATACCATCTTCTTTCATCACCGCAATGGCCATTGGATTCACCCCGTGCGCTTCTATGCCTGCACTGGAAACTTCAGCTTTGTTTCCCGCAAAATGCCTGATGTACCCCTCAGCCATCTGGCTTCGGCAGCTATTACCGGTGCACAATATCAAAATTTTTTTCATGTTTGTTTAACAACATTTTACCGCCGGGTCACAACATGGTTTCTCAGCATAAACAGTGATGCTGAAAATTCCATTTTCACTGTTTCGAAATTGTTCAATTTCAGTTTCGTTCAGGTACTTTAATAAAATGTCACCAGGAATGAAAATCTTTTTTTCCTTTTGGATCTGAATGTTGGTGAACCCTGCCATCCTCACATATTCCAGGTATTGATCTTTTTCAATAGCCCCCGTGACGCAGCCGGCATACATTTCACTGGCCCTCATAATATTTTCCGGTAATTTCCCTTCCAATACAATATCTGAGATACTGAAATGCCCGCCTGGCTTCATAATTCTAAATATTTCCCCGATTGCTCTTTCTTTATCAGGCACTAAATTTAAAACACAATTGCTGACAACTACATCTGCAACATTCTGCGTAATGGGCATCCTTTCAATATCACCAAGCCTGAATTCCACATTTTGAAACCGCAGCTTTTCTGCATTTTCCCTTGCTTTGTCAATCATTGCAGGTGTGAAGTCGATACCAATTACTTTGCCGTTTTCTCCGGTTTCCGAACGGGCAATAAAACAATCATTACCAGCCCCTGAGCCAAGGTCAACCACTGTATCACCCTTTTTGATCCTTGCAAATTGCGTAGGCAAGCCACAACCCAGACCTAAGTCAGCTTCTGGAATATAACCAGGCATATTGGAATAATCATCCGTCATGATATTTTCAACTTCGGTGCTACAGCATCCTGACCCGCAGCATGAACTGGCGTTTTGCTCTTTATCCCGGGAAGCGATTTCGGAATATTTGTGCTTCACTGCTTCTTTGAGTTCTTCTGAATTTTTCATATTTCATTTATTATTTTAACAACAATTATTTTTCTTCTTTGTAAATTTTTCAAACAGGTTTAAAAATACCTTTTCAAATTTTCCCCAGTTTTTGTCATCAATACAGTAACATACAGCGTTACCCGAGATCGTTCCCTTTATAATTCCTGTATTTTTTAATTCTCTGAGGTGTTGTGAAACTGTAGGTTGGGCAAGGGGCAGTGCATCCACGATATCGCCGCAGATACATCCATCCACCATCAGCAAATACTCTATGATGGCTACCCTTGCAGGGTGTGCAAGCGCTTTTGCGATTGTTGCCAGTTCATTCTGCCGGTCGGAATAATTTTCTGTATTGGTAGCGCCCATAATTTATTTATATATTGCAATATTACGATAAAGATTCAAATATAAAAAAAATTTATTATTGCTTTTCTCCTGCCAGCTACCTCTTGCAGCAAGGGGTCCGGGGAGATATTTTTAACGATCGCTACTGAATCCTTGTTGTTATTTTTCCCGTTTATATGTTTTGAACTGTAGTAACTTTGCTTATAAACTGATTCAATGGAATATAATAAATTGACACCTGATGAAGAACGCGTGATCGTGCACAAAGGCACTGAGCGGCCTTATACTGGTGAATACACAGATAATAAATCAACAGGAACGTATGTTTGCAGGCGTTGCAATGCTCCTCTTTATGAATCTAAGGACAAATTTGATTCGCATTGCGGCTGGCCAAGCTTTGACGACGAGGTACCGGGAGCCGTCACCAGAGTTGCCGATGCTGATGGCAGGAGAACAGAAATTATCTGTACAAACTGCGGAGCTCATTTAGGTCACGTTTTTATTGGTGAAAAGTTTACCGAAAAAAATACAAGGCACTGCGTGAATTCGATTTCGATGAAATTTATTCCTTCACAACAAAACAATTCATGAAAACAGAGAGGGCGATATTTGCTTCAGGCTGCTTTTGGGGCACTGAATATTATTTTCAAAAGGCAATTGGTGTAATTTCCACAGCGCCGGGCTATATTGGTGGCACCAGGGAAAATCCGACTTACAAAGAAGTTTGCACGGGTAGAACCGGCCATGCAGAAGCGATCGAAGTTATTTATGATCCCACCCAAACGTCGTACCGTGACCTGGCTAAACTTTTTTTTGAAACCCATGATCAGGCACAGGTGAACAGGCAGGGGCCAGACATAGGTACCCAATACCGTTCGGGTATCTTTTACCTGGATGACGAACAAAAAAAAACAGCTGAAGAACTGGTGGGGGAATTAAAAGAGAAAAATTACCAGGTTGCAACAGAAGTAACTCAGGCCGGGCCTTTTTATAAAGCGGAGGACTACCATCATCAATACTATACGAAAGGAGGAGGCAGTCCTTATTGTCACAGGTATATAAAAAAATTCTGAGCAACGGCAGATAAATATTTCATCCGTCACGGCAATTTATATTTTTCGATCTTTGTGGATGTCATTGCATGCTCAACTTGCGTTGTATGTTCACTGCACAAAATTTATGGCTGTTCTTCGTGGCTTCACTCATGTTGAATCTTACACCCGGAAATGACATGATCTACGTGATGTCAAGGAGTATGTCCCAGGGCTCAAAAGCAGGTATTGTTTCTGCTTTCGGAATTTTTATTGGTTGCCTGGTACATACCGCCGCGGCTGTCCTTGGTTTATCTTTTATTATTGCAAAATCTGCCTTCCTGTTTACAATGATAAAATTTCTGGGAGCTGCTTACCTTATATTTCTGGGGATAAAAGCGCTGATATCAAAAAGTGCGATTGAGGATGTTGAAAATTTGCCACGAATGGATAAAATGAAATTACTGAGGCAGGGAATCATTACCAATGTTTTGAATCCTAAAGTGGCTATCTTTTTCCTGTCATTCCTTCCGCAATTTGTTGACCCATTCTCTTCAGGCTTGAAATTACAGCTGCTCATTCTGGGGATTTGGTTTGATGTTCAGGGTTCATTGATACTGGTTGCTGTCGCATACCTGTTGGGTAAAACCACAATGCTGATCAAGCGGAATCCTTTTTTCTGGGATCTTCAGCAAAAAATTACGGGAGTTGTGTTGATTGGTCTTGGGATAAAGATAGCATTTACTACAAAAAAATAACACAGTCCGGCAATCGGCGAACCTCTCTAAAACTTTCTCTATGGCTGTGTGGTGGATTGGCTGCTCCGGATTTCATTATAAGGAATGGAAAGAACTTTTTTACCCGAAAGGAATTCCTCAAACCAAATGGTTTGAATTTTATTGTACTCGTTTCAATACCATAGAGCTCAATACAACCTTTTACCGTTTTCCAACACCTGATGGATTGCAAAGCTGGTATAAAAGAAGCCCGGCCATATTCCGGTTCGCAGTAAAGGCACCGAGGCTGATCACACATTACAAACATTTTTCTGATTCTGAAAGATTGCTGGGTGATTTCTATGCATCCGTCTATGAAGGCCTTTCCGATAAGCTGGGCCCAGTACTTTTTCAGCTTCCATCCCGTTTAAAATATTCCAAAGAAATACTTGACAGGATCATTGAGAACCTGGATCCGTCATTTGACAATGTGGTTGAATTCAGGGACAGCAGCTGGTGGACTCAATCGGTCTATAATATTTTAAGGAAAAATAAGATCAGCTTTACAGGCATCAGTCATCCAAGCCTCCCGGATGCCGTGATCAAAAACAATTCAATACTTTATTACAGGTTTCACGGGATACCTGTATTGTATAAATCTGAATACAACGAGAGTTACATACAAAAAATTACAGAAGAAATACGCGCTTCAGGAAAGTTTAATGAAGCTTACGTTTACTTCAACAATACCTGGGGCCATGGTGG